>JAIXOY010000059.1 GCA_027486525.1 Pseudomonadota bacterium | reverse complement strand
TTACAGTTCGGGATTGCCTCACTCATTTTAAGTTATCTCATTTCGATTCCGCTGGGCATTGGCAAGGCCCTGAAGCACGGAAGTTTTTTTGATACGAGTTCGAGCTTTCTCCTCTTCGTGGCCTATTCAATTCCACCGTTCATGCTGGCGATCTTACTCATCGTCTTTCTGGCCGGGGGAAGTTTCATGGATCTTTTCCCCATCGGTGGGGTTTACTCTGATTATTATGAAGATCTTAGTACATGGGGAAAAATCACGGACAGGCTTCATCACTTCGTTTTGCCTCTCTTTTGCTACACTGTAGGCTCATTCACCTCGCTCACGCTGCTGATGAAGAACTCGCTCTTAGAAGAAATCAAGAAGGACTACGTTCGTACCGCTCGTGCCAAAGGTTTGCCAGAACGCGCCGTCTATTTGGGACATGCCCTTCGCAATGCGCTGATCCCGGTTGTCACTGGTCTCGGTGGATTCCTGTTGGTGTTCTTCGCTGGCTCACTCTTACTCGAAACAATCTTTCAACTCGATGGCATCGGACTTCTCAGTTACAAATCTGTGTTAGCGCGTGACTACAACGTCATCATGGGTCTCGTGTTCTTGCAAAGTGTGCTCTTCCTCTTAGGAAACGTCTTAAGTGACCTAGCCTACGTGCTGGTTGATCCAAGGATTGATTACACATGATTGAACGGATGTTACGTCACGATCTTTCCATACGCCGCTGGCGTCGTTTTAAGAGCCGTCGTTTGGCCATGTTCAGTCTCTGGAGCTTGGTGCTCGTGTGTGCGATTAGCTACAGCGCAGAGTGGTGGGCGAATAGCAAACCAGTTTTGCTTCACTTTAAAGGGGAGACCTATTTCCCTGTCGCGAAAGACTATCCCGCTTCGGCATTTGGTCAAACGGATCGCGTGACTGTTGATTACCGCAAGCTTGAACTCACAGAAGCTGATTGGGTTCTTTGGCCCATCATCGAGTGGGATCCCTTTGAGACGAATGCCAAAGTAGATACCTTTCCCGCTCCGCCTTCAGGAGATAACTGGCTGGGTACAGATGATCGCGGCCGTGATCTCCTGACTCGATTACTTTATGGTCTTCGTTACTCCATGACCTACGCCATTCTTGTCTGGCTCATCACTTACATCATGGGCACCATCGCAGGTGGCGTGATGGGATGGAAGGGCGGCGCTGTGGACTTCTGGGGCCAACGGATTGTTGAAGTCCTGAGTACTGTTCCTCAGTTTTTCTTGCTCATTATCATCATCGCTATATTTAAACCGACGCTTGGTTTGCTGGTCGTGATTTCATGCCTCTTTGGCTGGATTAGTATCAGCTACTATGTGCGTGGGGAGTTCTTGAAGAATCGTAAGATGGAATTCGTCGAAGGCGCTCGCGCCGTTGGTGCTGGTGAAGTGCGGATTTTCTTCAAACACCTACTACCCAACTCACTTGGGCCGTTGATCACTTTCACGCCCTTTGTGATCTCGGGAAATATCGTAGGGCTTGCGAGCCTTGATTACCTGGGCTTCGGTCTCACACCACCTACGCCAAGTTGGGGAGAACTGTTAAACCAGGCGCAGCAGAACTTTACAGTGGGTTGGTGGCTCGCGGTTTTTCCATCGCTTGCGATGTTCCTCACCCTCACGATGCTCTCGTTGGTCGGTGAAGCCACTCGTGATGCCATGGACCCTCGACTCTGAGCGTGCTATAAAATCCGCATGAAAAATACCGCTCAACGTGTCGCAGGATTCAAAGATTCTATCTTCGGAGTGATGTCAAAACTCGCCCGGGAGCACCAGGCCGTTAATCTTGGCCAAGGGTTCCCTGACTTTGACGGGCCAGAATGGTTGAAGAAAATCGCCGAAACTAAAATTGACCAGGGCCACGGTCAGTACGCACCGTTCATGGGGACGCCGAGTCTTCGCATGATGGTGAGCAGTTACTACAAGAGCTACTACCAACTCGATTACAACTTTGAATCGGACATCACAATCACTGTGGGCGCCACAGAAGGTCTCTTCAGCACCATCACAGCGTGTGTCGATCCCGGTGACGAAGTCATCGTCTTGGAACCGTTCTATGACTCTTACGTCGCTTCCATCGAAATGGCAGGCGGTAAAGCCGTTCCTGTTACTATGCACGCTCCAACCTTCAGTGTGACTGAAAGCGAGCTGGAAGCTGCCGCAAGTCCCCGGTCCAAGATGATCATCGTGAATAACCCACATAATCCTACAGGGAAGGTGTGGGAGAAGACTGAACTCGAGATGATCGTGCGTTTCGCGATCAAGCATGACCTCCTGGTGATCAGCGATGAGGTTTACGAATTCTTGCTCTTCGACGGGGCCACGCATTACCCGCTCGCACAATTCCCCGGCATGATGGAGCGAACGTTCACCATCAGTTCAGCAGGAAAGACCTTCGGTCTGACCGGCTGGAAAACGGGTTGGGTCTGTGCTCCACCAAAACTTTCTCACGCGGTTCGTCTGGTACACCAGTACGTCACCTTCTCGGTCAATACCCCGATGCAGGAAGCCGTGGCCGATGGCCTCGGAAAGTTACTCGAGTACATTCCGACATTCCAGAAGACCTACTGTGAAAAACGCGACTATTTCTACGACGGTCTGACGAAGCTTGGATTTGAATTTCCAAAGCCGAAGGGTACTTATTTTATGATGGTGCCCATCAGAAATAAGACCCAGAAGACGGACGTGGAGTTTGCCATGGAATTAGTGGAGAAGCGGAAAGTCGCTGTCGTGCCACCTTCCGCCTTTTACTTGAAATCGAACGAAGGTCAGGCCTATCTGCGTTTCTGTTTCGCGAAGAAAGAGGAAACCCTCAAAGCCGCGCTCAAGAATCTACAGGGACTGTAGTTTCACCTGCGCTGCCATGGCTTTGCCCTTGCGAAGATACTTCAACTGGACGGTGTCACCGATCTTATATTGTTCCAGCACATGGAAGATATCATCGAGGCTGTTCACTTCTTTGTTATCCACGGACAAAATAACGTCACCGAGGTAGACGCGACCGAAGCGATCCTGGGTCATGCCCTGCAGACCTGCTTTACCGGCCGGGCCGTTTTCATCGACGTACGACAATATGACGCCCTTATCGTCAAGGCCCAAACGTTCTTTGGCGTTCTCGGGCATGATGCCAATGCCCAGACCTGGGCGAATGATTTTTCCATGTTGAATGAGCTGGGGCACGATCATTTTCACCGTGTCGACGGGGACAGCGAATCCGAGACCTGCGCTTGAGCCAGAAGTCGAGAAGATCACCGTGTTCATGCCGATCAATGCACCGGCTGAGTTCAAGAGCGGGCCACCGGAGTTACCCATGTTGATGGCAGCATCTGTTTGAATCATGTCGTGAATCTTCACGCCGCCAATCCCATCAATCTTTCTTCCAAGCGCACTCACGATCCCGGTCGTGAGTGTGTGGTCAAGGCCGAACGGACTCCCGATGGCGAAAGTCATTTGGCCCACGAGAAGATCCTTCGACGAGCCCACTTTGATCGCCGCGATTTTCGCCGGAAGTTCTTTCAACTTCAAGACCGCGATATCTTTTTTTGGCTCTGTCCCTACCAAAGTGGCGCGGTACTGTTTGGGGTCATTCTGAAACGTCACAACGAAATCATTGCCGCCGTGAACCACGTGGAAGTTGGTAACGATGTGACCTTTCGTGTCCCACACAAATCCCGAGCCCGCGCCCTGAGGAATCTCAACGGTGCGGTGGGTGTAATCGCGGGCGACTTTAATATTGGAAACGTTCACTACGCTCGGTAGAACCTCACGATAAAGCGCGATGGTCTTTTCCTCGACTTCCAGGAGTGCTTTGTTTTGCGCAAAAGCAGGCGAGAGGAGGGTGAACGAAAGGATAAAAGCAGTGAGTTGAAGCATCGGGCGCTCCTTGTTTTGACTATGATTTGGAGTATAGTAGAGGCTATCGTTTTTCCCTATAGGAATTCACATGGACAACGCCGCTAATTCGCAGAGCAACATCAGTTTTTGGCACCGCGCTCATAAGCAGATGGAAGTAGAGACTGTTTACGGGGATAAATTTATCCGCTTTCTGTACCAATCTGATCTGGGAAAACAAATGGGCGGCGTTTTTGCTAACGCGCCATTTAGTAAGTTTTACGGACTTTTGCAGGATTCGCCATTGTCTCACCGCAAAGTGCGTCCATTTATACAAAAGTTCAACATTGAAATCGATCAGTATGAACCCGGTTCACGTCACGCCGTGGATATCCGTGACTCCTATGCAACCTTCAACGAATTCTTCATTCGTAAATTTCGCTTAGGTCAGCGTCCTTTCGTGCCGCAGCCTGAGCGCATGCCGGCCTTCGCAGAAGCTCGCTACGTCGGTTACAGCAGTATTCATCCTGAGATCCGCTTTCCTGTGAAAGGTAAGCACCTCACGGCCGCGGGACTTCTCGGCAACGCAGATGTGGCCAAGCCTTTTGAAGGCGGACCCCTCATGGTCGCTCGTCTTTGTCCCGTGGACTACCATCGCTATCACTATCCGGATAACGGCAAAGTCATTGATCATTTTCCGGTGCATGGTCGCTACGATTCCGTGAATCCTCTGGCGCTCCAGTTGAAGGGAGACATCTTCATCGCCAACGAACGTTATGTGACACTTCTCCAGACGGAAAATTTCGGCAAGCTGGCCTACATCGAAGTCGGTGCCATCTGCGTAGGAAAGATTGTGCAGAGTCATCGTTGGAACAAACCATTCCTACGTGGTGAAGAGAAGGGTTACTTCCTCTTTGGTGGTTCAACTGTGGTCGTGGTTGGTGAGAAGGGTGCCTGGAAGCCAAGCCAAGACATGTTGGATAATACAGCCGCTGGACGTGAGACGTATGTCCAGCTCGGCGATGAAGTCGCGACTAAGCTTTAAATCTACAAACGACAGGGAAGTGGTCAGATGGCCATTTTCCCTGCTCATTAGTTTTATCCAGAAAGATATCCTCCACTTTCAGATCGCTCGGAAGCAAGATCCAATCAATCCGTGATCCGGCAGGGCATTCTCCGCTAAAGGGGTGGTGCGAGGATTCTTCAGGTTTCTTCCAAGGGTCAATGAGATCTGTCAGCGCAGTTTGGATGATTGAGCGTGCTGCTGATGTAGGTCCATCATTGAAATCCCCCGTGAGGAGAACTTTTTCTCCGGGAGCTAACAAAAGCTTTAACTGGGCAACGAGGACTGCGGCCTGTTTGTTGCGAGTCTCGCTCATGACATGATCAAGATGAGTGCTGGCGACTAAGAATTTCTGACCGTGTAAGCGAACATGGGCCCACGAGCAAAGCCGTGGGAACGCACTGTCGAACGAGACACTTCCAGGAACTTGCGGCGTTTCAGATAACCAAAAATCGCCGTTTTCAAAAACTTCGACGACAGTCGGGTCTACAAAGATACAGGGATACATCCGTTCTCGAATCCACGGCCGTCCATTGGCCACAAGCTTGAGTGGACTCAAAAGATGGGCCAGTTCGCGTAGCTGCGGCTCACGACCTTCTTGGGTGCAGACGATGGCGGGACGATGAGAGAGAAGAATTTGAGCGAGCAATTGGCAGCGGTTTTCCCAGCTATGGAGACCGTCGTCCGTTGTTGAAAAACGGATATTGCTGCTGATCACTGTCGAAGAAGCGTCCATGCTTCATCATAACAGTGTTATCTTTCTAGGAGCCAGGAGAAATATCCCTGCGCTTCAGTCCAGAGCGGACGCTGATCGATTTTCAGTGGTTTGCGCTCAAGACAATCTGATTTAATTAATCCTGTAGGAACTCTTTCTTGTGAGAGCGAAGCGTTGATTTCACCGGCCAAGACATCCATGGTAAATTTAGCGGCCATGCCTTCAGCACTGGACTCAATCCAGTCAATGCGTACGTCTTGCGCTCCGACGAAGGCAGCATAGTTGAGGACTTCTTGCGTAGAAGTCAAAACTCGAGGACGGTAGTCGATTAATTTTCGCGTGACGAATTCACATGTTCTTTCACGGTCACCGTTACCGATCCGGATAGGCAGCGTTTCATAGTGATCCTTCCAGTGAGCTCTAAGTGCCTGTGGGAAAAATGCAACGACCGATGTCTCGTGTCCATAACGTAGCTGCCGATTAAGTTTTTCAGGATAAGTGACATTGGCATTGTTCAATGCTGCTCGGCGGAATTCCTCAACCGTACCAAGCACAAGAGCATAGGTCTCACCTGGTAGGGGAGTTACTTTTAGATTCAGTGGCATTCCAACGGTCCGCCAGAGTGGGGTGGCGACGTGGTAATCAAGCCCATCAGATTGAGCAACAGCTTGTTCATCTTGATTGACCTGAACGATGCGATCCTCTTGGTCGAAGCGAGTCATGAAGTGAGCCTGCACAAAATCTCGCAGATCTACCCTGGGGGAGAGGTGGTAGATCTTCTCTCCTCGAGGCGTGGAAATAACTAAGCGATACGTTTTTAGTTCGATACGCTGCAATCTTTTGTCGAGTTCAGTATCCGTGAAGGTGTGTTGGCCAACGAATGAGCGTAGCAGGCTTTGTGTGACTTCTGGTTCGATGCGAATCTTGTTAAAAGAAAAGTTTGCAAACCGTGCGCGCCAGTAGTCGGGGGCTTGATCCACACGAGCGAGCCAGGCATTCATGCGGGGATGAGGGACTCTCGTCATCGAGCCTACTTCTTGCATGAGCGAATCGCGCAATGTCCTTCGCATGATGGCAGGGAGTTTAATTTCCCGCGAGTTTTTATCGATCAAGGTCACCTGTTCGCTTACAACGGGCAGGCCTTCATTCACATCGGCTAGGAAGGGATTACGCCCGACATGCTTCTCGTCCCAATCCAACATCCCGTCGCCATCACTGTCAGCTTCGAGGCTTGCCGGTGTAACTTCGTAGAAGGGTTGGTCCTGGATTTTCTTTCCACAAGAGGCAAGTATCAGTAGCAAAGAAATAATAAATCTCATGCCACACCTCCGATCAACCGCTGTACGGTTTTACCATAGCCATCGGCCCCAAAGACTACCAGCGTGTACTCATGCAGTGGTGCATCTTTGGGCGCCGCTGGGAGTGTCTGCATAAAGTCTTCTAGGTTTTTTAGCAAGGCACCCAGGATGGCACGATCCCTTTCTCCGACCCAGGCTTTACGAATCCCAAGCTTTTTTTCTTTGGCGGCCGTTAGGCCTTCGATGAGTTCGAGGGCCTCACTGCGGCGAGAATTCTCATCATTGATGAGAGCGAGTTCGTTCGCCGGGAGATGTGGGTTATGAGCATAACCTTCGGACGTCAGGACGATGTAACTTCGCAGAGTAAGAGCGTGAAGGATGTTGGCCAAAAAACGCAATTCAAGACGCGTATCACTCATCAATGACTTTAACGTTTTCGGTCCGTTGCCAAGAGATTCCATGACGAGACGTTCGACACTTGTTAACACTTGCATGGGGTGCTCCTTAAGCGCTGTATTGATCAGCAGAGATTTTTGTGCTCGCACCATGAATCAGCTTATGCCACTGGATATGACGTTCTATGAGGAGGCTGAGTTTTCTTAGCTCGTCTTCGTTCAGAACGTTTTGCGCCGCTTGAGCACTTAGTTGGAATGCACCACCTTGAAAGTGGATCTGTGCTTTCTCGCCGATGGCCTCGCTGAACTGCTCGAACTCTTCAAGCTTCATGGCGGCGCCATTCATCAGACGGAAGACGCGTGTGAGCTGGATGCCCGTTAGAGCTGAGATTTCACGGAGAGTGTGGAGCGGGTAATGCTGGCGATATTCTTTTAAGACACGACTTTGTAGTGACATAGGGTGAACTCCTTGTTGGTTCCATCCCTAAAGCAAGGTCCGTGCCAAGATTTAGCCGATCTGATGCTCCTGTAAGATACGATAGAATGCTGAGCTCGAGATCTTGAGCTCTTTGATACAGAGAGTGATCTTCCCTTGATGGCGCGCGAGTGCCTCTTGCGCGAGTTCTTTTTCGACGTACTGAAAATAGCCTCGCAAACCGTGCTTCCGGACATGTTCACGGATCTCGTCGTTCACTAATCCTGCTGAAGCCGTAGCTACTGTGACTTCGCCTAATACTTTTTGTAGTGAAGACACATCCACAACACCTTGACCGATATCCGCTAACGCGAGAATCGCCTGCCGGAGTTCTCGGATGTTTCCTGGCCAGTTCCGCTCGCTCATTAGCCGTGTTGCCTCAGGGGTCATGACAAAACGCCGCGGCGACTGTTGTTGAAAGAAGCGTACAAAACCTTCAATGTCACCTTTGCGCTCCGCTAAAGAGGGCAGTCGTATATTTAGACTCGCAATTCGGAAGTAGAGATCTTCCCGGAAATTCCCTTGGCGAATCTTCTCCGGAAGATTTTCACAGGTTGCCGTGATGAGCGTGAAAGCACTCTTTTCGGGCTTGTTCGCACCTACCGGGAAGAAGGTTTTCTCTTCGATGGCCTTGAGTAGTTTTTGCTGCATGGATGGAGACATGGTTCCGACTTCGTCCAAGAAGAGAACACCGCCATCAGCCGCTTTCAACTTACCCTCACGCCTCTGATCGGCCCCAGTGAAAGCACCTTTCTCATGACCAAAAAGCTCACTCTCGAGGAGGTTATCGGGGATTTCACTGCAGTTGATATGGACGAAGGGTGCCCCGGCGCCAGCAATCGATTCTGCGAGGAGCTTTCCCAAAACGCTTTTCCCTGTCCCCGTAGGGCCAGTGATCAAGAGCGAGCGACCTTGCCAAGGAGAGGTTAAGAGCCGCGTGATCTCCGCAATGAGTCCCTCGTCTTTAGTCGGAAAGCGTTCCGCAAAAATACGACTAAGTTTCTGGTGATCTCTTTGTGTGAGTAAGCTGCGAACGAAAGCTGGCAGATGTTCGCGGGCCTGCGTTTTCGTCAAAACGTGCTGGGCCCCTTGCGCGTATGCCAGACGAATCAGGGCATCATCATCACTCGAGGTCAGCATGATTCTCATGGCGTGTTGGGTGCGAGCAGCATCTAAGACTTGGATGCCTTCCGGGCCGCCGGGAAGATGAAGATCGGTCACCACGAGATCGAAGTGATTGTTCTTGAGAAGCTGCGCAGCCGTTGGCCAGTCAGTGGCGGTCTCCAGGAGACCGAACGGACTAAGGATTTCGCGCAGATGCTGCAGGAAATACTTGTCGTCTTCTACAACGAGAATGCGCAGGGTGGTTTTCATTGGTGGTGTTTTTAGGCTAGGCTTGTTCGGAAATCAAATATCGTATTCGGATTCCGAATTTTTTACATAGGGGACCCCGGTGGAGCTGAAAATCTTTGAGGACGCGGATTCCCTGGCCCGTGATGTCGCTCGTCGTTTAGCCCAGAAATTAGAGAAATCTTTGAATGTGGGTTTTGCCACCGGTCGCACCATGGATCCGGTCTACGCTCAGCTGGCGCAGAAGCGACCACAAATGCCTCTAGCGAAAGTTTGGATGCTCGATGAGTACCTAGGGCTCGCTCCTGGTGATTCCCGCAGCTACGCTCATTACCTGCAAGAGAAAGTGTTCACGCCGCTGGATTATCCCGCGGCAAAAATTAATTTGCCGCGCCTGAGTATGGCGAATCCGCAAGAAGCCGCCGACGACTATGAAGA
>JAIXOY010000139.1 GCA_027486525.1 Pseudomonadota bacterium | reverse complement strand
GGCGTTTCATAGCATTTCAGACACACCCGCCCCAGGGGCCCAGGGAGGACGAGTAATTTTTACTTAGCGGTCGCGCGGAGTGTTTTTTACATACCTCGCTTACAATCCCTTCCGTACCCGCTATACATGAAAAAAAATTTAGAGAGGCTTCCCCCATGCTGATCCTCCTTCTCCTGTCGAACCTGGCCTGGGCCCAGACATTTCCTGAAAACTTCAAGTGGTGCGTCGCCACGTCGGCCCACCAAATTGAAGGCAACAACACCGCCAGTGACTGGTGGGCCTTCGAACAAGTCCCCGGCCGCATTCGCAACAATGAAAAATCCGGCAATGCCAGTGACCACTGGAACCGTGTCACCGAAGACATCGGTCTGATCAAAGATCTCAACGCCACCGACTACCGCATGTCGATTGAATGGGCGCGCATCGAACCCGTCGAAGGTCAGATTGACCAGGCCGCCATCCAACACTACGCCGATGAACTCGCGCAGCTCCAGGCAAACGGCATCCGCCCCATCGTCACTCTCCACCACTTCACGTTCCCGCAGTGGCTGGCCCTGAAGGGCGGCTGGGAATGGAAGGGCGCGACGGAAGCGTTCGTTCGTTTCACTCGCACCGTTTACGGCTTCGCGGGTCCCTACGTCACCGACTGGGTGACCTTGAACGAACCGGTCATCTACGCGCTCAATGGCTACGTCGCCGGAGTCTTTCCTCCCGGGGAAAAACGCGAAGTCGGCGACGTCGCTCCGGTTTTCATCGGCATGCTTAAAGCTCACGCCGAGGCCTACCACCTACTCCACGCCATGGCGCGTGCCGCGAATCGCTCGATCCGAGTAGGCATCGCCCATTCGGTGCGCACTTTCGATCCCTGGAACCGCGCGAGTCCCTTGGACATCTACGCGGCCGAGCGCTCCGATGCCATCTGGAACTGGGCCATCCCCAGCGCGGTGGAGACGGGGAAACTCTCGATGCATCTTTTGTGGTTCGTGAATGTGGAGCAGACCATCCCGAAGCTCAAGGGCACTCAGGACTTCCTAGGTGTCAACTACTACTCCGGCGACCTGATGCAGTTTTCTTGGAAGACGGGGCTCGTGGCGCGCGGTCGCAAAAACATTCCTCGCAGTGACATGGGCTGGGACATCTATCCCAAGGGGCTCACGCGGCTACTGAAAAAAATGCACCAGCGCTTCCCACGCCACTCCATCCTCATCACGGAAAACGGCGTCGCCGACGCGAACGACTCCCAGCGGCCAGATTTTCTGGTGAACCACTTGCGTGCCGTGCGAGAGGCCCGCGCTGCGGGTGTTCCCGTCGAGGGGTATTGCTACTGGTCGCTGTTAGATAATTTCGAATGGGCGGAAGGCTTCGAGCCGCGCTTCGGTCTTTACAGTGTGGACTACGTCACGGGTGAGCGCACGCCGACGCTAAGTGCGGAGATCTTTATGCGCATCGCGGGCGAAAACCAGCTCTAGCTCACTGGCCTGAGGCGCCAGCTCCACGCGGCTTGCTGTGTTGGGGAGTGGCTGGTTTATCAATTGAAGTGGCCCTATCAGATTGAACAGTGCCAGATCCTGCGGCACAACCGGGCTCGCCGTTTTCCACAGAGCAGGTCGGCGTAGCACTGGTGAGTGAGCAGCTATTTGGATTGGTAAGGAGATCATTGATCTTTGGGAGCAGTCGTTCCTGCAAGAGCTTTCCCGCCGCATCGATGTTCAGCGAATCATCATAGGCAGTCGTAGCAAAAAGTTGAAAACGAAGTCCGTAGTCTATGGAGAATAAGATCAAGTCCTCAGGGGACAATTGATTCAACTTTCTCACCTGGGTACTCTCGTCTAACTTTTTAACAAAACCTTTAAAGGATTCAGGGTCCTTGAGATACGCGGCCAGACTCAGACCCTTCTGGGAAGCTTCAGCCTCATATTCAGATTGCACACTGACCATCATTTTGTCGCCTATCTCTGCGCCAAGATTGCCAGCACGAGGATTACATATCGCGGCGGCAGCCGCCGCTTTGAGATCATCAGAGTAGACTCCGGCATGGGCCAAGCTGATCATCGTAAACGACAGTGCCACTAGAATTTTCATCGCATTCCCCTCTTGGCTTCACTTATCGGACAGTTAAGCTGTGAGCTTTAGTCCACTAATTAACAAAGTTTAATTCTACAGTTTTAGAAATCCGGTCTCCGTCATTATAAGGTTCGAACATGCAAACTCTCCTGAAGTACTACAAAAGCTCCATCCTTCTCTCTCTTGTGGGCGCCGCCGCCGCCTTCGGGATTGGCCATTACTACTCCGGCACCGTGTCCGGCGCGCTCTCCGCACTTTTCTTGATGGCAGTGTTGAGCGTGCTGGAAATTTCTCTCTCCTTCGATAACGCCGTGGTGAACGCCATCGTGTTGAAGAAGATGACTCCCCTTTGGCAGCATCGCTTTCTCACCTGGGGTGTGTTGATCGCTGTGTTTGGTATGCGTTTAGTTTTTCCGCTCTTGCTCGTCGGTGTGATGGCGCAGATCAATCCCATCGAAGCCTTGATCATGGCCGCGCAGCGACCTGATGAGTACGCGCAGATCATGCTCTCCGCACATGTGAGTATCGCCGCCTACGGTGGCGCGTTCCTGCTGATGGTGGCCCTGAAGTACTTCTTCGAAGAAGGTAAGGAAGTTCACTGGCTGGGCATCATCGAGCGCCCGATCAGCAAACTTGGCCGCATGGAGGCCATCGAGATCGCCATCACCCTCATGAGCCTCTACGTCTTCTCGAGGGTGCAAGTCGAACACGAGAAGATGAACTTCCTCATCTGCGGTATCTGGGGTGTCGTGACGTATGTTGCCGTAGATGGCATCGGTGCGTTCTTGCACACGCCGGATGAAACGCAGCAGCTCGACTTGAACAAGGCGAGCCTCGGCATGTTCCTCTACCTCGAAGTGCTGGACGCGTCTTTCTCGTTCGACGGCGTGGTCGGTGCCTTCGCGGTGACCAACAATTTGTTCATCATCATGATCGGTCTGGGTGTGGGTGCCATGTTCGTGCGAAGCCTCACCATCATGCTCGTGGAGAAAGGCACGCTCAACGAGTTCCGTTATCTCGAGCACGGGGCGTTCTACGCTATTGGAATTTTGGCGTTCATCATGTTCGCGGGCACCATTCGCCATATCCCCGAAGTCATCACAGGGCTGTTAGGCGCGGCGTTCATCGTCATGTCGTTGATCTCGTCGATCGGGTACAACAAGAAGCATCCAGCCTAAGCAGTGAAGACTTACGCTGCAGAACTGAGTCTGCGCTCGGAGTGAATCTTCTCGAACTTCTGTTTGAACCGAGGATGCTTCTGCGCAATTTTCAGATAGGCCTCGTTACTCAGTACCAAGATGTTGCAGTATTTGCGCGCCACGACCTGGGCCGAGCGAGGCCGTTGCTCGATCAACGCCGCTTCACCAAACACATGCCCCTCAGAAATTGAGCTCACGCGCACGCCATCTCGCCACACATCCACTTCTCCGTGATGCACGACGAACATCTCATGGCCCATCTCCCCCTGCGCGACGATCCGCTCTCCGGCCTGGTAGAAACGTTCTTGCAGATTCTCGGCGATCATCTCGAAGCACTCGTGACTGTTGCCTTGAAAAATTTCCAGCTTCGAAATCGCAAACACCCGCATGTGGATCTGCAGCGTCGCTCGCATGGCCGACGGAAGTTCAGCGAGAATGCGCTCCTCGTCCTCGGCACTCTTGTTGGACAAGATGTGCTGGTAAAGCATGAAGGCCTCGTGCCGGAGCTTGAACGGAACCTGGTAGCGCATCAGGAGTTCCTGCAAGTGGCGCAGCTTAAGTTTCTGAGCTTCGAGCTTGCTATCGCGGTTCACGAGCAAGCGCGAAAAGTGAGAAACGAAAATAGCAAAACTAGAGACCCCGACCATCATGATGCCCATCGCATAGAAGCGGGCACCGCTCGACTGAGGGATGATGTCGCCGTAACCCACTGTCGCAAGCGTCGTGACGGTCCAGTAGACGCCCCACACGTATTTCTCCACGACACCCGACACCACGTCCGGTGGCTGAATGAGTAACCACCCACAGGCGATCGTGTGAGTGACAATCAAAAGGAAGGAAGAGATGGCCGCGAGCTGAATCTTCTGCGGCAACCAGCCATAGAGCTCCCATAATTTTTTTAGGATCGGCGGATGGATGGCCCCGACCAGCAGCAAGGCCGCCGGTACCTGAACTCCACTCGTCGTGGCGAGCATGAGGAGGGCGAGCCACGGAATCATTCCCCATTGAAACGGCGAGCGCACCATGGATTGATGGAGGCCGAGCACGGTCAGTTCCAGGGCCATCGCCGGCCAGAGCGGCAGCGAGTAGACCGCGGCCAGGGGGGCGTAGATCAGCAGACCACCGAAAAGCACGGCGAGGATTTTGTATTGGAATTTCTGTTTGGTGGATAACTGCTCAAGCCACATGGAGGACTCTATCGGAGCAAAACAGAATAAACTAAATCAGTCAGGCAAGGTCACGGTGAAGGTCGTGCCCGCTTCGAGTGAACTCGCCACGCTGACTTGCCCGCCGTGAGCAGCGGCGATGCCCTTCACGAGCGTGAGTCCAAGGCCCCAGCCTTTGTGCGCACTCCCGTCGGCATTCGGTAATCTTCGGTATTGCTCAAAGATAGTCTGCTGATATGCCGGTGAGATGGGCGTCCCAAGGTTATGGACCTCGATCAGCACGTTTTTTTCAATGCGAGACAGGGAGATCGTCACTGGGAAATTTTCATCACCATACTTGAGGCCGTTGCAGATAAGGTTCTCGAGGATTCTTCGAAGACCACTTTTGCTCCACTGACCTTTAACTTCTACGGGAACTTGCAGCTTGAAGCGATCTCCGTAGGTCACTCGGAGTTCATCAATGACCTCGAGAGCAATGAGACCCAGGTTACAACGTTCCACGGTGATCGGTAATCCTTCACCCGCGCTGATCCGATTCGCATCCAGCAGATCCCGGATCATCTCATCGGCCCGATCGATGTTCTTGATGATCTTCTGCGAATATTTTTCGAGGAAATCCGGCTTATCCGAGTTTCTGCTGAGGAGCTGCGCGCTCATTCTGGCCGAGGCCATCGGGGAGCGGAGATCATGGGAAAGTGTGGCGACAAACCTCTCGCGCATCTCGCGCTCAATCTGCAGCTGACTCAGCACCAGCCGGTCACTATGCACATCCGTTAAAGTCCCAATCCATCGAATGATCTGACCCTGCTCATCGCGCACCGGCGTCGCGCGGGACAAAAACCAGTGATAATTCTCGTCAGCTTTTCTTCTCAAGCGTAGGTTGACTTCGAAGCGAGTCCCCGTCTCTATGGATTGAGTCCAGAGTCGGGTGATGGGTTCCAGGTCATCGGTGTGCAGTGGAGACTCACTGTCATTCCACGTTCCGCCCTGCTTCATTCCGGTGTAGGTATAAAATTTATCATCGTACCAATCGACCAAACCATCGGGTTTTGCAGACCAGAACATGTGGGGCATGGCATCGCTGTTTTCAAGGAGGATTTTCTTCGCCTTGTACTGCTCAGTGACGTTGCTGATCACGGCCAAGACTCCCAAGATCAGTCCTTGGATATCTCGCACGGGATAGTACGCAATATCAAGCCAGCACTCATGGATCCTGCCGGACTCATGGGCGATGTGAAAAGGCTGATCGCTACCGGACCACGGAACACCGGTCTTAAAAACGTTGCCCACGAGACTCAGATAAGGCCCGAGTTCTTCGGTGGTGAAGCTTTCTAGAACTTTTTTTCCGATGACTTTTCTCCCGACCAGTTTTTCATACTGGGGGTTAGCCAGAGTGAAGACATGCTCCGGGCCTTCCAAGATGGCGATGGCCATGGGGGTCTGCATGAAAAACTCGTGGAGTTGTGCGGTGGATTCGTTGAAGGAGAATGAAAAGGCGGGAAGATTTTTTTCCATCGTAAATTCCTAAATTGAAATCTTGAGAAACTTCACTCTGGTTTGCGTGTCTAGGCGAAAGCATAGCACATGAAGCTTGCGAATGTGCACTAACCCCCTGTACCCGACTGTTTTGCGCGCACTCGCTTAAGTTGTGGCGGGATACTTGCGCATGAGGAAGCCGGACATGAAAAGCGCGAACAGTGTATAGGACAGAAACAAGTAGTACCCCGGCTGCAGTGAGGTTCCATTGGTGGTCAGAATGACAAGGTCCTGGCTGGTCGTATTGAGATTCCCGAACTGACTGGTGATGATCCCGTTGAAGCCGATGTAGGCCATGAAGATGGCGACGACGAGGACATCGGCCATGGACCACTTCCCGGACTTCAGCACGAAGAACGTCACCACCCCATGCTTCCCGTGTCCCTTGAGGTCATAGAAATACACCAGCGACGAAAGCATTTTCACAAACGGGAAGAAGATACTGAAGCCCACCATGAGGATCCCGACGAGCTTCATCTCGATGGCACTGTGAGTGATCATGATCCAGAACACATCCAGGATGCTCTTGCTTTGAAAATACAGGACCTGATTATGAAAGAGCACCTCATGATCGAGCAAGACGAACTTCATCTCGGAGATCTTGGCCTCCATGTCGATCATGGGCATGGTCACGCCACCCACCAGCACGACAGCGAGGAAAAAGACGAGAAGGAAATACTGCGTGACACTCAACGTGTCTTTCTGAATTCCAACCATGAAGAAGAGTATCATCCCGAGAAAAATGAGCAGGGCCGTTTCCCAGTAAATTATTTCGTTATTGGCCTCGATGGATTGGATAAGCTTGATCCTCCCGTCCTCGATGGTAGGAGAATTTAACCGCGCCAGGATCGCATTCATTTTTGTCAGGTCTTGGGAATCAAACGTGTCTTTAAAGTACTTCTCAATGCGATCGATGAGAATGCTCTTGATCTTCACTTCGGTCTGCGCCTTGGTCATCTCGATGATGAGGGTGTCGGCATAACCGGGGATGCCCGCCTTGATGTCTTTCATGTCCACGAAGGCGTCGATGAAGGTCTGCTTCAACCAGCCCTTGCTCGAGCCTTCATTACTCGCTCGCACTTTAACTTCAATGCCATCAATGAGCTTCCCGAGCTGCGTCTCGACGTGCTTCTTAAGGTCTTTCTCGTTGGTGTTGGTGAGGTAGAGGTTCTTGATCTCATCCACCACGATGATGGAAATCTGCTTCTTCCAGCTATCCACACTAAACAGGCCGTAGCGGATGTGGTGAAGCTCGGCGGAATCGTTCTTACTCATTTGATTCGAGAGGGAAAGACGGATGATGTGCTGACAAAGATAGACTGATCCGATGACGATCAGGATCGATAACGCTGACTTAATTTTGCTCATCCCCTATTTTAAGCGAGAAGAGGACAATGAAAGTGAAGCCTGAAAGTAGAGGATGTGGAGAAAACCACACATCCCAACAATCTAAAGTTCCGTATCCATCCCTTCACCGAAGCCTACACGCTTGGCACCGACCTTGTGCCTGGTGAGGGGAACGAACTTATTGAACTTGAAGGTGCCTTTAAACTGCGAACAGCGAGCTTTGCGCATTTCTTCCAGCGCAGCTGCATCCTTGGCGAAGAGGTACTCAATCACGAAGCTTTCTGCGACCAGAGACAGCATGTTCTTCTTGCCCGTCTCTTTTAAAATACGCTCGACGTCTTTAAGAGTAGCTTCCGGTGTCGCAAAGGGTTCACCTTGGATCAAGACGCCGGCGGCCCCTGTGGTGAAATCTTTGAAGTCGGGATTCATGGCATAAGCTCTCTCGACTTGAGCTGTGCCCGCAAAAGGCACGGGCACCAGTGACACGCTTTTGGTGGCATCGAACACGGGACCGTGGGCGGCGCGAATCTTTTTGCCGATCTCCGTCGTTCCGTAAACCTTGTAGACCTCTTCATCCTTAAAAGTGAGCAAGGCGATTTCTTGTGGCAGGTTGAGATGCTTGCCTTCATTAAGCAGCACCGGCTTGTAGGAAATCAGTCCATGGGGAGCGGCCTGGGGAAACAAAGGGAAAAAATCTTTGTTCATGGTATCGAGGTAGGCACCCATTTCTGTGCCGGTAAGAGCATAGCCGCGGTAGAAGCGATGAAACTGCGCCAAGACGTCGGGACTATGGAGAAGAGATGCTAGCAAGATTGAGACTAAGAATTTCATAAAGGCTCCTGCGTCTATTCTTGCAGTGTAAGTTTTGAAGAAAAAGAAATCATCAAGATCGACTTCAAATGTCGATCGTATTCTAGGTGAAGGACGTACCCATCGATTTCCCATAGGTCCCATTCATTCACTTCAAGGCCGAACTCTTCGGGCTCGCCACCACCCGATTGGCTTGGCTGCCCCAGAGCTTTGCGAACTTGATCGCGCGCCATGGTGAAGCTCAGGCCGTGGGGAATGGGCCCTCGGAACTTCGCGTAGTCGTCTTTGTTACCGGAATAAAGCTGGAGTGAGATAAAGCGAAAGAGCCCACCTAACGGCAAGTTCGCGTACTTTTCATACAGCATGCGCTCGTCATCGAAGACGAACGCATACCCTTCTTCATCGTCCAAAAGATAGGACGTGTAGCTGTCGGCTTCTTTCTCAAGCTTCGTATCGAAGCCCAGGTCTTTTACGAAAGCGATCAGCTTCTTGTCATTCTCCGCGAGATCAAAAAGTGTCACCGCTTCCGCGACGTTGAGCTTCTTCATCCCTAGATATCGAGATCGATGAAGCTCTCACTCCCCAGACTCAACTGGAGACGCGTGCCCGCTGCCGGACGCAGCGTGTACTCGTAGTCCGTCGACGCCACCATGATGCCGATGCGATTTCCGGCCGCAATCTTCGCCTGCTTGGGCTCAAGCGGGAAACGCAAGGTATAGAACTTGCCCGGCACGAGCTTCTCGCCGGTGGTGATGTCGGCGTAGTTTTGCGGATCGGCCCAGCCGCGGGTGATGATGGTGTTTCTGCCGAAGCTATCAACCGACACGATGGCTACGGTGACGTTGGCCGCAGCGCGATTCATGACCGCGAGCTTGAGCTGCACCATCGCCGTACCGGAGAGCACTGTTTCTTTCGTGAGAGGTGCGCTGAGGTAAGCAAGGCGTGATGTTGCACGCAAAGACTCAAGGCGCGTGTTCTTGCCGGTGTCTTCGAACTCTTCGACGCTCGCAAGACCGGGAGCACTCACCAAGCTCTCGCCCGCATTGAAGTAGAGACGCGTGCGCGTGGTGGCTTCACTCGGCCATTGGTTCTGCACCATCAAGCTGCCGTTGAACAATTCAACTTCAACTTGCGGGCCATCGGTGATGCCGTTCTCTACCCCGTACAAGAAATGATCGAACCAGTCTTTGATCTTGCCCGGCACGCGGTGTGAGTTCGATGAGCCGTGGCCTCCACGGTGCAAGAACATGCGGCGAGGAACCACGCCCTCGAGCGCTTCCCAAAGTTGAATGGCATGCTTCTGTTTCACGTTCCAGTCACTTTGACCGTGGATGATGAATGTCGCGGCTTTGATTTTGTCTGCGTTGGCGAGGTGATTGCGCACCTGCCAGAACGGCGAGAAGTCACCGTGGTCACGGCCTTGCGTGCGCGTGAGGGCCTGCATTTCTGAGCGACACGCGTTCTTGCGAACGATGTAGTACCCCAAGATGTCGGCGTCTTCACCGATGTAACCGCCCGGGTTCACCACCAACCCATTGGCGCGGTAGTAGTCGTACCAGTTACTGATCGCCGCGATGGGCACGATGGCCTTGAGGCCTTCCACGCCAGTGGCGGCCACCATGATCGGCAACGTGCCGTTGTATGAAATGCCGGTCATGCCGACGTTGCCCGATGACCAAGAAGTGGCGCTGACTTCTTTGTTGTTGCGATCAAAAGCACGGGCGCGGCCATTGAGCCAGTCGATGACGGATTTCACGGCGAGAGCTTCACTCTCGTCACCCACTGTCGGGCAACCGGTGGAGTAACCCGTGCCGATGCTGTGAGCGCTGATGTTGGCGTAGCGCAGTTGGGCCGGGGTTGCATCAACTGCGACCTGTGACTTCATCTCAAACGAGTCCCAAGACTTCACCATAGAGAGCATGGTGTCTTGCGGAAGCTCTTCGAAGTCTACATTGTGCATCGGCACTTCCGTGCCGCCTAACGAGTAGGGTGAAACTTCCATGATGGAAGCGAGCTTCTCCGTCGTGTTCGGGCGATTGATGGAAACATAGATGCGGTCTTTCACACCATCACTGTCAGTATCGAGTGTGGTTTCGACGTACACCACCTCGTTGACATCGAGGGATTGCGCGAACGCAGGAGTGGTTAGAGCGAGGGCTAAAAGAAGGTTTTTCATAGGGGCATTATGGCAAGGCTCACACCATAAGCCAAGAAAACGTCTTCCTACCCGGGTAGCTTTTATAGCTTCTCGCAGCTCGGCTCGACGGAACTGATGTACTCGCAGACTTCCGTGCATTTCACGGTCGATGCGGCAATGCGGCCCTGACGGCTATTACGTGCCTTGAACTTAATGGCACTCGCCTCGAAATCAAATGAATAGACGCTCTTTCTAATGGTGTTGCCACTGGAATCCTCGAGCACGCCCTCTTCTTGGCCTGGGTAGTTTCCGATGGTGAACACGAAGTTCTCACAGGTGTAAGCGGTCGAGTTCCAGGCGAAGGCCTGTGATGCGGTCAAAAGCATGCCCAGCACCAAAGCGGATTTCATGGTGAATCTCATAGTTCCTCACGTTCGTTATAGGTATGTGAGGAGAGGATACATTGAAGTCCCATTCAGGTGGGGGGGCTGCGAAAAAAATACAGGCGCCTCTCATTGTCAGAGGCGAACGTCTCATCAAGATTTGGAACCTGCCCACCCTGTAGATTATACCTCCCCCACTGAGGCACCACCATTTCATGAGATTATCAGGCCATGAGACTCTTCCTTTGGCTCGCCTTCGTTACAACCTTTGGGAGCGCCCTCGCGGCGACGAAGCACAGCGCCTGCTGCGTGTGCATCGAAGACCCCAACGACGCCAGTTACACCGCCAAAACCTGCCAGCGCTGGTTCAAGGAAAACTCTCAACGCCTGGGTTGCCAACAGGACATCTCGATCAAGGACCCGGAAAAACCAACGGTGGATTCGTCACTGCGCTGTGACCGGCTGGAAGTGCAGGCGGAATTCCATGGGTTGTCCTACATGTACCATGTCCCTGCTCGCATCGCCGATTCTCTCACCATCGACCTGAAGCCCAAAGTCTTCAACTACGACGGATCGACGTGTCTCCTCTTTAACAACCTGAGCAAAGCGAGAAACGAGATCGCCACACTTGGCCAGCGCTACAGTCAGGTCAGCTACAAGTTTCGTGGAAATCAGAATGCCGGGGTCACGGAGATGCTCGCCTTCATCGGCAAGCCGAAGGAAATGCCAGAAGCCGCCTCGAAGGCCACCGTCACGACCCACAAGGGGAAGACAAGTGTGAGCTACGACAGCTGCTCCGCGAAGGGCAAGCTGTGCTATTTCACGAGCGACGACTTCGAAGCCGACAACGACTCCAACACTAAGAATTGCATGTCCGCCGGTGTGCTCGTAGGTCAGGTTTGCTGCCGGCCAAGTAAAACGGCCGGCGAGGGCAAATGGTCCGCGCCGGGCAAGGCCTGTGCTCGCTAGAGATCGAAGGGAAAGCCGATGCTCGCCATCACAGCGCTGCGCTTAACTTCAACGTCGTCAATCTCAAACCCTGAGATCTTCCCATCCAGCTCGTCGTAGGTGGTGTTGATGTAGTCGAGGTTGATGGAGAGCATGGCCAAGAGAGAAAACGCAATGCCGGCCTTGAAGCCCGATCCCTTGAACTTAAAGCCTTCGTCTTCCTCTTCGGTGGTGCTGCTCATGATGTAGGTGGCCCGGAACTTAAGGAACATCGGGAGCCGGAACTCGACGAAGGGGCCAAGATCCGTGAGATCCCCGGCCTTCATGTAATCCGCCCCAAAGGCCATCAAGGGAATGGAATAGCCCACCTTTCCTCCGAACGCCGGATCGCTATCATTGTCAGAGTCGTCGACTTCGAAGGGCTGCCCCCCGGCCGTCCCGTTCAGTTTGATGTCGTAAGAATTGGCCACGTAGCCAAGGTAGGGTTCCAGGTAGATGCCGGCGAAGGCATTCACGGAGCAAAGTAAAAGAGCAATGAGTAGCAGCTTCTTCATGAGGATCTCCCGATAGTATTTTAAAAATTATGACATAGCTCAAATTTCGGTGCAACACCCCGCTTTGGCTGGATCCCAACGCAGATTGTGCTCATTTCGTCACAAAGCGAACAAGTTAATGCTCCAAGACGCGGAGCCTCCTTGGACCTACAACTGAAGGTCAGTCAATCGCGACAAGGGGACGACTTGAAAGTATCCGGGAACAAAATTGAATCTGCGATTAAGGCCGATCTCTACAGCGTTGAAAGACTCGAGGAATACGCCGTCTACTTAGCCGAACAACTCACCATCGGGCCTGACCGAAGGATCACCCAGCCGCTCCTGCAAAGAATGCACAGCAACGGCACGGAGCTCCTGAAGTGCTACCGCATCCTCACCAAGGCCTTGTTTGACTCCGAGGAAATCTCCCCTGCCGCCGAATGGCTCACGGATAATTTTCACATCGTCGAAGATCAGCTGAGAGAGATTCGGCAAGACCTCCCACCCACCTTTTACCGCGAACTTCCGAAGATCGCCCAAGGGGAGCTGGCCGGCTTTCCGCGCATCTACGCCCTCGCCCTCGCGCTGGTGGCCCACACCGATAGCCAGCTAGAGATCGACACCATCCGTCGCTTCATCCGAGCGTTTCAGGGTGTCACTCCCTTAACCATCGGTGAGCTGTGGGCACTGGCGATCACCCTGCGGATCGTTTTGGTGGAGAATCTTCGGCGCATCACCGTGAGTGTCGTCGCCGATCACCAGAAGACGAAGGCGGCCAATGTGTTCGCCGACCGACTCCTCGAAATCATCGGTGAGGATGAAACCTTGCAAGGGCATCTCTCGACGTTACCGTCCCCCCACCAGCAGCACATCGATCACGACTGCTCCTACCTCGCCCAAGTGGCGAAACGGCTGCATCAGGTAAAAAACGACTGGAACAACACGGTCTATCCCTGCGTACCAGGCCATGAGTTGGTGGGCAAAGTGGCGAAGGTGGGAAGAAATGTCACGGCGTTTAAGGTCGGTGATCTGGTCGGCGTGGGCTGCATCACCGATTCCTGCGGCGTGTGCCATAGCTGCGCCCAGGGTGAGGAGCAGTACTGTGAAGCCGAATCGGGCATGCTCGCAACCTACAATGGCACCATGAACCCCACCGGCCAGAACACCTACGGGGGCTACTCGAATCACTTCGTGATCAAAGAAAAATATCTCCTCAAACTCCCCGCAGGCCTCGCTCCCGAAGCGGCCGGTCCGCTCCTGTGCGCAGGTGTGACGACCTATTCTCCGCTCAAGCGCTGGGGCGTGAAGCCCGGCATGAAAGTGGGAATCGCAGGCATGGGAGGCCTGGGCCACGTGGCTGTGAAAATCGCCAAGGCGATGGGCGCGGACGTGACGGTCATCAGCACCAGTGAAGACAAGAAGCGCGATGCCCTCGCGTTTGGCGCCACTAGATTCGTGCTCGCCAGTGACAAAGAGCAGATGAAAGAGGCCTCGCGAAGCCTCGATCTCATCCTCAGCACGATTCCCTACAAACACGACGTGGAACCCTACCTCGATCTTCTCCATCGAGATGCGGTGATGGTCATGGTGGGCATCCTCATGCCCATGCCGTCGTGGAATCCGATGAAGATCATCATGCACCGACAGACCCTGGCGGGCAGTCTCATCGGCGGCATCGCAGAGACACAAGAGATGCTGGAATTCTGTGCGACCCATGGGATTGTGCCGGAGATCGAAATGATCTCGGTGCTCGACATCAATGAGGCCTACGCGGAGGTGAAGAACAAGAAGGTTCGCTATCGCTACGTCATCGACCTGTCTTCCATGTCAAAGGTGGATGCGAGCACGGCCAGTGAGATTGCGGAGGTCACGCATATCTTAG
>JAIXOY010000325.1 GCA_027486525.1 Pseudomonadota bacterium | reverse complement strand
TGCGAATCACGGTGAACGTAGACGCGTTTCGGCTTACTCAGCTGGTTCAGGCTTCGCAGGTCGACGCCGAGGACATCGTGGAAAGGCTCCCAGGGGCTTTTCAGCATATCGGTTCTCACGATCTGCGCCATCAGCTTAAGCTGCCCCGGGATGAACACGGTGTCCGCAAGGGCGAACCGACGAGCATCCAGCAGAACCGCGAGGGCGTCTTCGCCGAAAGGATCGTTGGCGAAGAGTTCATGGATGATCACTTCACACCGTGGGATCTCGTCGACGAGAGCGAACGACGATTTGTCGATGAGCTGGATGCGATCCTCCACGCCGTTGGCACGGAACACCTCGAGGGCAAGCTCGCGCATGCGCGGGTTCGATTCGCAGGCGTAGACCTGGCGTGCTCCTGCAAAACAACTGAGCACACTCAAGAGGCCCGCACCACAGCCAAGTTCGAGCACCGTCTTCCCACTCACAGCACCTTGAATCGCTCGCTGGAAGAAGCGATTACGCTGATCATCCGAATACATGGCCTTCATGTAGTCTTGCGACTTGTTCGTTTTAAGGTCGATCAGCTCCGCGTAGAGGCGCGACCACTGGCCGAGGAAGTCAGGCGAAGGCTCGCCGTGCTGGAGGGCGCGGGCCATGCGATCGAGGATATCCTCAAGTTCCCGCACCCGTCCGTGCACCCTCATGCCACGACCTCATAAAAAAAATCGTTCGACTGCTCGAAAGCATGGTCTGGCCCCAGACCCAACTCACCGACCCAGCCTTTGGCATCTATATCGAAGATGTGTAAGACAGGTCCGACGGCGATGGCACGCAAGTGGGGCTTCAGGATTCCACTCCCCGTGGGCGTTTCCCAGCGGTTGGCCTTGGTCAAAAGATCTTCAACGAGAGGGGCCACTGGCCGGGAAACCCGTGGTGGTTTTTTGAGAAGGTACAGCAGGCGGCCGATGTTCTTGCAGCCGCTGATGGCAAGATCAAAGAGCAGCAACTCCATTGGCACATCTCGCAGTGGTCGATCGGTTCCGATCACCCCGAGGGGGTCTCCCCCTCGTTGCTGAGTGAGCTTTGCGTCGTAGAATCCTACGACGAGTGCTCTGCGTAGGTATGACCACAACGATCCCGAGTAGTGCACCGTCGCGTGAGCTGAGCTCGCGGTGATGCAGCCGCCAAGGCAAAAGAGCCGGATCGAAAATTCCGTGTCCTCTACTCGTCGATAGCTCGGGTCAAACCCTCGCAAGAGTGCGAAGACTTTTCGATTGACCATGAACGCTGAAGAATTTATCTCGGGACCGATCCCGGAGTGCGTTCCCAGAGACATGAAATTGCCGCCAGAGTACTGATCCTTCTGAATGCGGCGGTAGTCATGAAGAATGCCACCCGGACCCACGGGCTCCACAGAACCTAGGGCAGCGACAAAGGGCCCGGCGTCGAGGGATTGTTGAATCTTCTCGAGCCAATCAATGCCCAGTTCGACATCGCAATCAATGAAGGCGAGCCACGTCGTGGAGGCAGCGGCCGCTCCGGCATTCCGAGCATTTGCAGCACCTTTCTCAGAGCAGCTTAAGATTTCAACGCCAAACCTGGCAGCGATTTCCGCGGAGCCATCAGTGGAGCCGTTGTCGACAAAAATAATTTTATCTTTTGAGGTCAAAGCGGTCTGTGCCATAATGGATTTCAAACATCGCTCGAGTACTTCTGCACCATTCAGACAGGGTACGACGAAGGTTACGGAGTAGTTTGACCTCATGGTGTTAACCTCTTGTGAAAGAAGCTTAGAATGGACCACTCATCAACTCAACCAAAAAAGACTTACCTCTACGACGGAGTCGTGGAACTGAACACCACTCCGATCGACAGCGAGAAGAACCAATATGTGGTCTACGCTAATACCTCACAGAGGACTGACTGCTCGATGTCTTCCTGTGACTACTGCGCCTGCACGATTGGTTGTGCCCGCGGCTGCTCATGAGCCAAGAGATCGACTCCGATCTCCACAATTTTAACCGGCGCTGTGAAGTCGCCCTTCCCTACATCCTAAAACCCCGCCCGCTCGATGCCGAGAGGGCACTGCTCGACGGTGCCTCCCCGTTCCGCACCTACACCGATGGCTTGTTCGCGAAGCACGAGATCTCGCTTCCAACGCTGCCCCACCTCGCGTTTCGCTTAAACGCGCAGGGTCCGTCGTTAACGTCGAATGCCATGGAGTTCGTCGCTGTGCAACCTCTCACGCGTGAACTCTCAACCGCAGAGTGCGAATCTGTGGGTGCGACGCTTGCGCTGCTCAACGCAGTTGGGATCGTCGACCTTCACCGCAACAACTTTGTTTTTGGCATGCGAGGAAACGAAGTTTGTTTCGTGCCCATCGACGTCGAGTGCCATCTCCAGCGCTTCGAGCTAAGCCGCTGCGACTTCTTCCCAGCTCGCAGAGGCCACCACGACTGCTGCGCGGGGGTGTCCCATCTCGCGAAGTACGTGCAAGGCTCCGGAGACAAGGACGCAGTACTCAAATTCATGCGGGGCTACCTGCGCGCCCAGCGCGTTCTGGAGCTTCACCGGCAAGACGTGCATCGACGCTTCATAGAATGCCTCGGACCGAAACCCCTCACGCGAATAGTTTATCGTAATACGGATGACTACTACCAGGCCATCAAACAACAGAATTGGCAGGGTTTTGCCGCAGAAGAAGTCACGCAACTTCTCCGGGGCGACATCCCCTATTTCTTTCGCTTCCTGGGTAACCCTGCTTTGTTCCACTGGTCTTCTCCAGAAACCTACGAGGCGACGGCAACTAACCTCGACTCCTACTACCGCACCACACGTCCCTTCGGGTCGGGCCAGAGCCAGGCCAATGTCCTCGAAGAACTCGCAATGTTTTCAGCTTTTTTTATGGAATTCATGCCCCAGGACCTGGTGCTGGAATACCACGAGCTCCGCCTCTTAAAAAATGGGACCAGGATGGTGTTCCTCTTAGGCGCGCAGGCCACAAAGCTCGACTACCAACAAATCCTCCAAGGCACCGCCGCGTGACCTACTCCTACTGTCCGGTCAACTACCTGCACCAAGTACTGCTCATGCTGCTCATTCAGCGCTCGATCTCTTTCGAAGAGAGCTGGCTCGACAGAACAAGTGGCAGCCCCTGCGAGATTCCGGAACTGTCACTCGTCGGGTTTGAGCCGATACTGACACACTTCGACGCATCTCAGACCCAGAAAACCATCTCCCTGTGCCAAAATATCCTGCTTCTGGTTTACCGTCCCATGGAAGATCTGGTCCAAGGAATCGGAACGGACAAAGAACTCACGGCGCGGTCGAACCTTGAGCGTGGCTGCCACTATATGAGCGGGATCTTGTCGCAGGCGACCACAGACCAGGAAGTTAAACTGCGGGTCCTCCTACCCGTGCTGTTTAGTCTCAAGGCCTGTTTTTCCTACGCGCACCATGCGCAACTGAAGCACCTCTTCGAATCGGAGTACCCGGCGCCCGTCTTCCAGGCGTTTTTTTCCAAGGTGCAACGGTATAAACAAGAGGTTGTGACTCCGCACCTCTCAGAGGACGTCAAACTCAAACTGACGGATCTCTCAACTCGTGCGACGCAGGAGTGGTATGGTTAACTTCGACCGACATGGCTTTAACAAAGACGACTTTGTTTACTCCGTCTCTGAGGAGGAAGTCTTTTTCGTGAATTTCAGCGACGAATCACCGGTCATGCGCATTAGCAATGCCGCAGCGGATTTCTTCAAGCTTGTTTTCATACAGCGAATCCCGGATCAACAAGCACGAACGAAAGTCCTCGAACTCTACGACGTAACCTCCGAACGACTCGACAAAGACCTAGACGACCTCCACACTCAGCTTGTCTCGCGAAACATCATCAAGCCTAACTGATAGATAACACACCATTGACTCTCCACACAAACCCTTGAAACCTCGTGTTTTGAAGGGTATATTTTCGCCCACAAAGGAATCACCATGAGACGTAAAAGAGAACGAGTCACCTACGAATACGAATGCTCACTCACAGCTGAGAAGTATGTGCGCACGGAGAAAGCTCAGCACCCGAAAGAGCTTCTTTCTGTGAAAGCTTGGTACGAGATGAATCCCGACAAGGATGACCGCCCGGCCGTCGTGAAAAAGAAATTGGGTTTGCTCAAAGACGATAAAGAAACCATTCAGTAGGTAGGAACACATGGACGTTCGCCCTGTCATTATCATCGGAACCGGACCTGCGGGTCTGACTGCGGCCCTCTACACCGGTCGCGCTATGATGAAGCCCCTCGTGCTCGAAGGTCACGAGCCCGGCGGTCAACTTACGCTCACCACCGAAGTGGATAATTTCCCCGGCTTCCCAGAGGGAGTCTTGGGCCCTGAGCTCATGGCGAACATGAAGAAACAAGCGGCGCGTTTTGGTGCCGAGTACATGGGAGTGAAGGCAACGAACGTCGATCTTTCAAAGCGCCCCTTCAAAGTCACCACGGAAAAGGGCGACGTCTTCCACGCGCAAACCATCATCATCTCCACCGGCGCATCGGCGAAGTGGATGGGTCTTCCGAAAGAAAAAGAACTCTCCGGCCGCGGCGTTTCCACCTGCGCGACCTGCGACGGCTTCTTCTACCGTGGCAAAGTGGTTCACGTGGTGGGCGGCGGCGATACCGCCATGGAAGACGCGACCTTCCTTACTAAATTCGCCACCAAAGTTTACGTCGTTCATCGCCGTGACTCTCTTCGTGCTTCAAAGCCGATGCAAGAGCGCGCCATGAAGAATCCAAAGATCGAATTCATCTGGGACACCGAGGTCACTGAAATCCTCAGCGACACCGCGGGCGTCACAGGAATTAAAGTTAAGAATCTTAAAACCAATGTCGTGACGGAACGTCAGACCGACGGTTTGTTCTACGGCATCGGCCACACGCCGAACACGGGCTTCCTGAACGGCCAGCTCAAGCTCGACGAGAACGGCTTCATCCTCACGCACAACGGCCCGGAGACCAACGTCCCCGGCGTCTTTGCTTGCGGTGATGTGCAGGATTCTTACTACCGCCAGGCCATCAGCGCGGCGGGCTCAGGTTGCCAAGCGGCCATGAAAGCGGAACGCTGGCTTGAATCTGAAGGCATCGCTCACTGACCCGCGCAGGTCGCTTCGGATAAGTACTCTACGCCGTTAAAAAAATTCTCGCGGATGTAGTTATACTTGTCGGGGCACAGCTCTAAGAGACGTCGCCCGCCAAATCGATACATGCTCACCGACTCGGCGAAATCCTCAGCACGACTCGTGTTGCCGTAGCTTGAGACACGGCACTCCTCGCGACCATTGAGTTCTCTCCATTGCGACGAATCGTCGGCGTTGCTAAACACATTTGAGATGTTGTGGGCATACTCGTGGAACAACGAATACTGAGTGAGGTACGGCGACGTTCCCACGTCCGCGCGCCACTGGTTAAATAGAAAGATCCCCGCATTGGCGTAGGCATTCTGATTGCTGCTCGTCACGCCCGGCGCGGCCACGATCAGCTTCTGATTTCCGTTTCTTCCCAGGTTCGACAAGTGCTCCGGAAGATCCCGCAGCGATAAAAGCACCTGATCGATCTCGGCCACGTTAAAGCGCGCAGATCGTGAATGGGCATACTCGGAGCCATTAAATCCATGGCGTAATTTCATGTAGAGAAGCTTCTTGCCCAGCTCCTGACCCCAGATGCGCTCGGCCGCACACACGACTTTGTCACAGGCCGGGGCGGCTTCGATGGCTGCTTTAAAATTCTCTCCATCTAAGAGATCTTTCAGCGCATTCAGCGACGCTCGACTCTCGCCGACGAAACGGACTCCGCTAATGAGTTTGGATTCATCCCCACGGTTCGCCAAAAGATAGGCATCGATTTCCGCGATGCTCGGCGGCTCCTGGCTTTTGCACGGAGCCTTGAAAAACTCCGAGGGAGACACGGGCGCATGCGCGAGAGCGATGGGATCTGCCAGATTCAATAAACTATCGATGCTCTCGTTACCGGGCCCTGCCACAACATAGCACT
Organism: Pseudomonadota bacterium; assembly: GCA_027486525.1. Taxonomy (GTDB): domain Bacteria; phylum Bdellovibrionota; class Bacteriovoracia; order Bacteriovoracales; family Bacteriovoracaceae; genus UBA6144. The sequence continues at coordinate 6,427 of JAIXOY010000325.1, read as the reverse complement.
CTTCCGCGTGAGCAGTTTGCAGAACGACACTGAAGAAGAGCGCTAACAGCATGGGCTAACCTTTGGCATTTTTCTTAAGGAAGCTATAGGCATTCTGCACGAGGAGATAGTTCTCGTGCACACGTGCCGCGAGCCGCTTCTTCGTTTTAGCATCAAACAGAGCGAGGTTAAACCGGTCAGGATGGTACTCTTTAGAACGTAGCTTGTAGGCCCGCTTGAGGATCTCCGGTGTTTCTTTCTGCTTCATGTTCATGATCCGCAGGTAGTAGGCCTCTTCGCTTTCTTGCGGACCACGCTTGGTCTCCAGATCATAGATTCGATGAAGCGTGAGTTTGCGTTGCTCTTCTTCGGGTCCTGTTTTCTCTTCCAACTGTGGGGCCGGTGTTCCGCCGCTGAGAAGTGTTCGCTCCACTTCCGGGGCCTTGGGCCGGCCACCCAGCTGGCGGGCCTTGGCATCGATCAACTCATCGAGCGTGCGATAGTTCTGTTCTTTTTTTTGCAGCATCAAGGTCTCGATCCAGGCAAAGATCAAGTTCGCTACGTAGCGACCGCCGAGCACGAGCCCGACCGCTATCACCGCATAGGTAACGAGTTTTTCTTTATCCATATCCCCTTATCGGGGTACCCGACCCCAAGACTTTAATCTTTTGCTGCCCCGACACGACCCCAACGCCCCGTGATTACTTGACGGCAACAGTTTCCCCTTTGACGGAACATCTTGAGACTTGAAACAATCATCAACGACCGAGGCCATGGATTGGCCTTAGTCATAACGAGCTCAAACCAAGGAAGGTTAGGCATGTTCCAGTTGTTCAACTACACGACGCTTTCAACTCGTCTCGAAAAGAGCACACGCTCCCTCTACATCACGTTGAATCGTCCTGACCGTGGCAATGCTCTTCACCAAGAGATGCTCTTTGAACTGGAATCTCTCCTCGCCTGGTGCACATCTCGCGTCGAAATCAATTCGATCTTTATCGATTCCTGCACGAACTACTTCTCCCCTGGTGTTGAAGCGGCCGCTCTCCCCCACATGAACGCCCAACAGATAGAGAAGCTCTCGACTCGTTTGCACAAGATCATCTTCTCGATGATGCAAATGCCGCAGACTGTGTTGATTGATCTCGGTGATGGTGCTGCCAACTGGGCGATGGAACTCGCGCTCGGAGCAGATATCCGTATCTGTTCAGTGAATGCTGAATTGAAATTTGATCATGCCCGCTTGGGTCTTGTCCCCGCGGCCGGTGGCATGAGCTTCTTGTCTCACTTGGTGCCGGCATCATTCGCGCGTCCCTGGCTCGCCACCGGTTTGGCGATTCCGAATGAGCAGCGCGAAGCTTCAGGCCTCATTCATCGCACCTATGATTCTACTGAGCGCACCGATGTGGTTCACACGCTTCTCGCGGCCGTCGCTGCTCAAGCACCCGTGCAACGAATTCAAACGAAGCTTGGATTGTTCGAAGCTCACCGCCAGCAGATCGAAGCGGCGTTGGTCGCCGATCTTAAAATTGCCAAGGCTTCGCGCATTTCGGAAGACTGGAAAACACGCACGGTAGAACAAGCAGAAACAGAAACGTTCATGCCGGCGAAAAGCCTGTCTTACTCTGTGAAACTAAGTTTGATTAAATCCCAGCCAGCGCCCACTGAAACGGAGCACTGACTACTGCTGACTTGCCGCCGGTTGAGCACTTGCCGGAACCGTCACCGCTTCGGACTCGTCGCTGCGGTCGAGCGTGTTCTGGATCGCCACCGACTGGCACTCCTCTTGGAAACGGCCGGATTTCACGGCGTGCGAAAGAACCTTGCGGTACTTGCTCCACACGAAGAAGACGCTACCGCGCTCGAGCATCTTGTTGTTCGGACAAAAGTCCCCCTCGTTCATCAATGTCTGCAGGATCCCCTGAAGTTTCTTGTGGTCATCGCCCGGGAGGTAGCAGTCGTCTTGGATCTCTTCACTGAAGGTCTTGAGTATCTTGGCGACGGGGTTGTCCGACCCACTGAGATCGAGGAACTGGCTTCCTTCGATGGCTTGGTACAAATGCTTGGCGGTGTTGAAGGAGTCGTCAGAGTAGCTCACACTGCCCCACAGGCCCCAAGCCCCGTTGTAGTTAACGGGTGTGCCCGGTGTCGTGACGACGTTTTCTTGGCTGTATTTGTCGGCCTCGCCCTTGAGAAGTGGCCAGCAGCCCACCTCGGAAGCATGGGCAAAAGAGCAGAGACTAAGAAGCAAGAATAGATGTTTCATGATGCCCTTATCGGCATCCATTCCTAGAACTTGAGCGCGCCCGTCGGACATGATTTTAAGCGGTAACCTAAGAAAAACCCACCCCCACCGGCCCCACAAAGTTTGAGAGCGTACTCGCGGGTCTCGAGACCCTGTGCCCAGATCGCACGAATGTTAGGAGGAATCATCTCTTCGAACGTGGCGAACTGCAGATGGGACAGTGCCTCCATGGTGACGCCCATCATGGCCTCATCCAGATGTTCGTAGGCTTCGATGCCCTCTCCTACCAGGGCTTCCAGATACTCCAGGGCGGCCTTGTAATCAGGGTTCTCTGTTTTCTGTTTGAAGACCGCCACCAACGGAGCCGAGTGGCGTGCCACGCCAGAATCCAGCAAGAACCAACGATCCAGCTGACTCCACGTTTCTGTGGGCATGTCGACGATCTGCGGGCCACCTTGGCCGCTCAACAGCAGTGGCTTCCCTACCCAAGACACCAACGGATCAACGCCGGAGCTTTGACCATGATAGCAGGCCTCCAGGCCGGCGAGACGCGCGTGAGCATCGCTCAGTTTCCATTCACGTTGTGGGCCATAGGCCGCCAGCAATCCGGCCACCAGGGCGCCGGAACTTCCCAGACCTTTGCCTTGCGGAATGCTCGAACGAAATCCACCGCCGCGCTCGACATCGAGCTCCAAGCGTTTGACATCGATTTCCAATTCAGGATGACCCAGGAGAAAACGGATCAAGGGATTCCAATCTACTTTTGCGATGGGATCCGTGGTCCACTCGCCGGAGAAAGCTGGATAAGGCAACGCCAGCGCTTGGCCACCGCGAATGACGGTGTACTCCCCGAAGAGCAAAATTTTTGCGCTGAACTGACGGCTCATGCGAGTGCACCCATGCCGTCCCAGATCACACCGCTGCCATTCTCCGTGAAGCGCAGGAGCTCATGGCGCACGAACGCTTCCACCTTGGCGTGGGCTTCGTGCGGATAGATGAGATGCATGTTCGGTCCGGCATCGATCGTGAAATACACCGGCACCTGGGATTCTTGGCGAAAGAGTCGCACCAAGCGCATGATCTCAAGAGAGCCCGCTTCGAGCAGAACAAATCCCGGGCGCGAAGTCATCATCAGCGCGTGGAGGCTTAGAGCATCGGCTTCCATGACGTCGCCGGCCTTCTGCCAGTCACCACTCGTGAGGGCACTCCACATCTCGGACAGGTGCATATTCGCCTGAGCAAAACGCGCGTGCGCATAAGGATGCGCACTCATCTGCCCGTGGCCCGCACGCGACGACACACTTTTTTCTTTGGATGACACGATCAAGATGCAGTCTTTGCTGCCATGAAAGTTCGCGTGCACCTGCGAGGTCACATCTGTGGCATGGAGATCACTCGATCCTTCGATCAGCGGTGTTTCTCCCCAGCTCACGAGCCCTGGATAGAGCGAGCGACACGCCGAGCCTGAACCGAGGCGCGCGATACTTCCTACCGCCTTGAGATCGGCAAAACTCCCACTCACATGGGCGAGTAATTCACCGAGAGCTAGGGCGAGTGCCGCCTGCGACGAAGCACTCGAGGCGATGCCGCTCGAGTGAGGAAACGTATTGCGTGAGGTGATTTTGTAGTGTGCGTGACCTAGGCCAGGAAGCTCGGCCGCAAGGCTGGTCAAGAACGCCAGCGTCTTGGCTTCGAATTTCTCTTCCCGGGCCCCTTGGAACCAAAGTTCCAAACGAAGATCACTCGCTGGAGTGGCCTCCAGAGTGGTGTGTGTGCGACTTTCTGAGAGCGTGAGGCTGATGGAGGGGTTGGCCGGTAGCTGTGGGCCTTTCTTGCCCCAGTACTTCACCCACGCGATGTTGGCGGGTGCCGTGGTGTCGACTTTAAAGTCGGTCGCGAGGCGTCCTGTCTTCCACAATTCAGGGAGCATGCAGCAGATCCTCAGAAGGACCGCAGATAATTTCTCTGAACGGTATAAAGGTGCTCAAGCCTTTGTTGGCAAAATAGTCACGGGTCTCTTCCGTGGTGCGCATCGAAGTCACGAGAGCGAAATCTCCACCCCAAGCACCTAGGGATTTCACCTCACCCCAGTAATCGCTGAAGAGTTCTTCTTTAATGGGCTTTGCACTCAAGACACTGGCGACGAGAGCTTCGTGCTCACGGATCACGCGTTCGAAGTGACGCAGATCGGCCGCAACGGTAATTTCACGGGTCAGAGAGCTGATGGTTTCCACGGGTGCTTTGCGCGCCTCAGACGGCAACGCCTTGAAGCTACTCACGGCACTGCGGGTGTCGCGTTTGGTCCCAAGATACACCAAGAAAAGCTGGTCTTGAAACGTCGGTGCGAAGGCCACCGGCTGCCACTTCGGAAGCTTGTCGTTGAGTTGGTAGTGGATCGGCCCCATGGATTGCGCGCAGGCGATGTCGTAGCCCGAACCACCGAAGCTCTTCATGGCGAGTTCGAACGGACTGACGTAGGCCCACTGAGCGATGTTGTAGAGAAGTGACGAAGAGGAACCAAGTCCCCAATCGCGCGGGAATTCGAGCTTCGTCTCCACGGTGACGTCTAGGTCATCCCGCAAGAAATGGGGATTCTGGCGGCGGACTTGCTGCAGGATCGTCTGCAGATCACGGGCGACTTCCGGGTTGTTCGATTTCATGGCTTCGAAGTGCCAGAACTCCATCTCACTTTCGAACCACGGCTTGCCGCCATGATCGAGGGCCGTCCACGTGAGCTTCGGTTGGTGCGAGTGACGATAGCGCACCTTGAGGCTCTGGCCTACCGTGGTAGGAAGGGCCAGCGCAAGTGCGCCTTCCAGCACGAAGTACTCGCCCGTCAGGAGAATTTTACCGTGACCGTAGAACTGCGCTTCTTGCATATTAATCTCTCGTCTCAGAATAGTCTTGGAGAAGCTGGCGTACAGCACTGAAAGATACGACCTTATCAGCGAAGTAAGCTTTGGCTTTGGCTTTGTCTTTATCCGTCGCTCCCAGTTGGTGAAGGATGTTAAGCAGGTGGAGTTTCATGTGGCCTTTCTGAATCCCGGTGGTGACCAGGGAACGAACGGCCCCGAAGTTTTGCGCGAGCCCGGTGGCCGCGGCAATCTGCATGAGCTCTGTGGCGCTCGGATGGCCGAGAATTCCTAACGACACCCGCGCCAGGGGGTGCAATGTCGTGAGTCCACCGACAGTGCCTAAGGCCAACGGCAAACGCATAGAGAAACGGAATGTATCGCTCGTAAGCGTACAGCTCGAAAGACTGCGGTACTGGCCATCCTGGGCAGCCCACGCGTGAGCGCAGGCCTCGACCGCACGGAAGTCATTGCCGGTGGCGAGGATGACGGCGTCCACACCGTTCATGATGCCCTTGTTGTGGGTCACGGCGCGCGAGCGATCGATGCGAGCGATTTCAACGGCAGTGTGAAAGCGACGGGCGAAGGTGCGCGCGTCCATATCATTACTGAACGTGCCGAGCTTATCGACGGGACACTCCACCCAGACTTCCACCGCACAATCCGGTGTGAAGTTAGAAAGAATGCACATGATGATCTCCGCTGCCGGCAGATCATTGGCTTTGATGAGCGCTTGGAATTGGCGGGACGTTTCTTCCAAGATTGAGTTGATGAAGTTGGCACCCATGGCATCACAGGTTTCAAACTCCATCTTGAGTTGCCAGTAGTTTTCGAGCTCACGTCCGAGGTCAAGCAGCGCGATGCTGCTGATGCCGCCGCCGCGTTTGATCATGTTTTCTGCAAGCGTGCTGACACTCTCGAGGAGCGTGGCGTGGTTGTCCTCGAAGAAGTCCTTGAGAACTTTTTTATCGCCCTGCCAGAGAAAATGGATCTGCCCGACTTTCTTGGTAGAGACGACGCGGGCATGAAAGCCCCCCCGCTCCTGCCAGAACTTCGCCCCCAGCGAGGCGGCCGCGACGACAGAGCTCTCCTCGATGACCATGGGCACGGTGTAGGGTTTTCCGTTGATGATAAAGTTCGGAGCAACTCCGAAAGGAAGGTAGTAGTTAGTCAGGGTATTTTCAGCGAACTCATCAAAGCGACTCTGCTCACCCGCATCCGGATGCCAGAAGCGATCCATCGAAAGAACTTCTTCCGCGGTCTTGCCTTGGAACTGCGAGGAGAGCCAGTTGATCTTCTCGGTCTTCGACATTTTTGAAAAGCCAGAAACGGTTTTCATCTCTTATCTCCT
>JAIXOY010000109.1 GCA_027486525.1 Pseudomonadota bacterium | reverse complement strand
TAAGCTCCTTTCGCACCAGGGTTTCTCTCTCATAGAAATCCTGGTTGCACTCTTTTTAGCAGCGCTGATCTTCCTCGCGCTTCCTTCTTCCGAGAACTCTCGACGCCACCAAGACCTGCAGACCGCGGTGGACGACATCGACCGTGCCGTGCGCTTTGCGGGCAATGAGTCCGTTCTTCGTAATACGGTTGTGCGCTTGCGCATTGAGCTTGAGAAGTCTCCCATCGAATACACCGTGGAATACGGACCTAGCGAGAACCTGGTCCTTCCTACTCTGCAGGCCGATAAGGAGAAGGATCTCAAGGAAGCCGAAGACGAGAAGAAACGCCTGGCGAAGCTCGACTCGCAGTTTACGAAGGTTGAAGAGTTCGCCGACATCACTCGCGAATTCTCTCCGGAAGTCGAACTCCTCGGTGTCGCCAGCACGTTCCAGAAAAAACTCATGCGAGACCAAAGTGCGTCGATCTATTTCTATCCGACCGGTGAGCGCGATGCGGCCCTCATCTTCTTTGGCACCCAAGACGAGCTCGCGGCCCTGGAGATCGAGCCTTTCCAAGACAGAACCGACGACACCTACTACCCTGCCCCTATCACTCAGGGCAACGTTGGCAAAGTCGATGATTTCAAGGAAACTAAAATGGAGGAAATCGCAAAGAACTGGCTGGAAAAATGAAGCGGGCACAACAGGGTTTTTCCCTCATTGAAGTGATGATCGCACTGACCCTCTTCGCGGTCTTTGTGAGCGCTTTCCTCGTGTCGCAAGGCTACAACGTTTCCGACTCTGCGCTCAGCGAAGAACAGATCAAACTCCACATGCTCTGCGAGCAGAAGATGCAGGAGATCTTGATCGATACCCCGAAGTTCACCAACGCCATGGTGGATCTCAAAGAAACGAAGACCTTCGAGGACAAAGACTTTTCTGGCTACAGCTGGACCATCGAATGGAAGAAGCTCAAGGTTCCCGACTTCGGAAAAATCTTCGCCAGCGGTGCGGCCGCCGGAGCAGAAGGCAGCGAAGACAACAAGTACTACAACGACGACAACAAAGCTCAGCGCAACAACTCCGTTGAAACCATGGTCTTCACCAAACTGAAGGAAAACATCGAGCGGATCGTGTGGCAGGTGCGGCTCACGGTCACCAACAAAGAAACGAACTACTCCTATAGCCTCTCTCGATGGGTAACGAACTACGATGAACCAGTCCAGCTCAATCTTACGTTCTGAAGAGGGCCTCACTCTTCTAGAAATCATGATTGCCATCGTGTTGTTGGCCTTCGTCATGTTTGGCGTCATCGCCATCATCGACAACTCACAAAACACGAAAGACCGCACGATCCAATTGGATCGGGATAATCTGCAGATCGAAACGGCCATGTCGCGCATCGAGTGGGATTTTTCGCAGGTCTGGTCCCCGCTCTACTTCTCACAAAAATTCCTGGGGACGCTCGACCCATCGACGAACCCGGGCGTCGAAGAAGTCGCTTATCTCTACGAAAGCCATCCGCGCTTCCGGCAGCCCAGCAAAGAAGGTCTGCCGATCCCGAAGTTCTTGTTGCGCGAAAAGAATGAAATCATTTTTCTCACCACCTCCAACCGCCGCAAGCTCGAAGACCAGAAGCAATCGCATTTCATGTGGGTGCGCTACTACGTTGGAGAAAGCACGATCGAGGACACCACAGAGGGGGCCGGCGGCGAAGAGAAAATCGTCAAGTCCCTCATGCGCCAAGTGTTCCCCGATGATCCGTGGGCGAAAGAAGAACTCACCATCGACACCACTCGCTCGGCCGTGTTGCTAGAAAACATTCAGAACTTAGAATTCTTGTTTTGGAACAAGGCAACCAAAAAATGGGAAAGTAATCTCGCCACGATTGTGGATGGCGATGCGCTCTGGCGTGGCATGCAGGTCAACTTGACGTGGCTAGATTCCAAAGGACAGGAGCGCAAAACCTCACGCTGGCTGCGTCCACTGTGGCCTTCGGTCATTCCACAAGATCCTGCTCCGGGTGCAACTCAAGGTGGCAACCAAGGTGGTGCCCAGGCCGGAGCTCAAGGGGGCGCGCAGGGTGGAACACCAGCTGGTGGCCAGGGCGGCGGCGCGGAAGAGGGTGTCGAATGAAAAAGCTCCTCTCCAATCAATCCGGCGTCGCGCTCATCATGGTCATGACGTCCATTCTCATCATGATGGCGCTGTGGGGTGAGTTCACCTTCGAGAGTAAGCTCTCGCGCATCAAGACCACGAACATGCTGGACAAGAGCCAGTCGAAGCTGCTCGCGGAGTCTGGCATCGAACTCGCCATGACTCGTCTGAAACTTTTCAAAGAGGCCTACAACACGTGGCAAAGTAACCAGGCCGCCAAAGACAGTATCTCGATCCAACTCATCAACCAGCTGTGGGAAGTTCCCTTCGCCTACCCCATCCCAACGCTTCCGAACACAGGAGCGCAGGTCAAGGCGGCCATCGAAGAGTTCCAGAAAGACTCGCTTCTAGAGGGTGAGATGAAGGTGAGCATCCAAAACATCTCGAACAAATTGAACCTCAACATGATCCGCCTCTCGACGCTCAACAAACCGCCGCCGCCGCAAGGGGGAGCTCTCGGTGGCGCCGGTGGTGGGGGTGCGCCGGGGGACGACAATGGGAATGGCATTCCCGACGATCAGGAAACACTCCCCGATCCCAACTTCAGCATGGAACAGCAGTTCCTGAATTATCTGACGAAGCGGTTGCGGGAAAAAGGCGAAGAAGACGAAGTCTTCCGCGAGCGTTACGGCAATCTCGATGCGATTCAGCTGGTGGCGAATCTCAAGTACTACATCAGTGACAAGAATCCGCGGCGGCAGAACAGCACGCCCATCGACATGCAGATGGACAACTCCGAGCAACTTTTTAACGACGCCAAGATCACCGCGAAGCATGGCCCGATGTCGACGTTCAGCGAGATCTACCTGATACCCGGATGGGACGACACCTTGGTCGAACTCATCCGTGGTGAGTTCGACGTCTTCCCGACGGTCATGATTGATCTGAACAAGCTCACGGAGAATATGCTCCGCTTACTCTTGCCCACCATCAACGACGATGAAGTGAAAGAATTCTTCCAGTACCGGGACAATCCGGAAGACCCGCATTTTTTCAACAAGCTCGAAGACTTCAAAAACTACATCGTCACGGTGGCCAACATCATCAACGAGAACACCTTCGACGAACAGTTTGATAAACTCAAAGCACAAGGAATCCAGTTCGGGGCTGCCCCTACACTTTTCCGTATTCTCTCGGAGGGAACGATGAATCGTTCCGTGACAACTCTTGTAGCTACTGTGTCGATGCCAGGCCAAGAACAGCAGCAAGCGGCCGGTGCTCAGGGCGGCGCTCAGGCGGGACAACAAGCGGGCGCACAAGCAGGGCAGCAGGCGGGAGCTCAGGCAGGCCAACAAGGTGGCGCTCAGAGTGGGCAACAGGCCGGCGCGCAAGGTGGTGGTCCAGCGGGGGCGAACCAATCCCCTCAACTACTGCTTGATCCGCGGATCATCGAGCTTCAGATCAACTAAGTTTTCAGAGTTAAAAAAGCCTTTCAACACGCACAGTCGTCTTGTTACACTTAATGCATGCATGTACTCGCCATTGATGCCGGTTCCTATTCGATAAAATACATCTCCAGTTTTTTGGACAAGCGGCGTGCCGTTCACGGCCAGATGCTCGAATACAATATCGTTGAAGAGATGGAAGCAAACCCATCTTGGGAAACACCGGAACAGGCCACTCGCCTCTTGATCCAACGAATCGTGGAAGAAGTCGCGCGCCCAGACACGCGCATTGTTCTGCACGTGCCCCCGGAATCGGTCACGACGCGCTTTCTCACGCTCCCCGTAAAGAATCGCAAGAAAGCTGAGCTGATGGTGCCGTTCCAACTGGAAGAGGACATCCCCTACAGCCTTTCTGATTCTCACTACTCCTACGCGCTGGAATCAGGCAAAACACAGTCCCTCGCTCTCGTGGCCCTGACTCGGGACAGTGAGTTCTCAGCGTTCCATGCCTTCATGGAAGGATGGGACACTCCGGCCTCGATTCTTACCTCCGAGCCGTCGATCATGGACGCCTTCTACTCGCTCAATCGAGTGGCGGGACCTTTCTGTGTGCTGGATATCGGCCACCGTTCAACCAAAGCCTATTTCTTCTACAACTCAAAGCTCATCGCCACTCACGTCAGCTACGTTGGCGGCCGTCACATCGATGAGATGATCTCGCAAACCTACGGCATCGATGCGGCGGAAGCCGTGATCTACAAGCACCAGAACGCCTTCGTGCTCACGCCGGGCCAGCTGGAAGAAGTGGACGACAACCAGCGCGAGTTCGCACGCTTGATGGATCAAGTCTTCCGTCCCCTCTCCAATGACTTTCAACGCTGGGACCTCGGCTTCCGCGTGACTCACGGAATGAAACTCTCCCAAGTCTTCTTGTGTGGTGGCACGAGCAACATCAAAAACATGGCGAACTATCTCACCGAGAAGTTTGCCGTGAAGTGCACCATGCTCGAATCTTTCGAGGGAGTAGATACCAACAAGGTCGACCTGAACTCGAAGAGCCGCGCACGTTTCACACTTGCGAACATGATGGTGCTTTCGCTGAAAGCGAAAAATCGCCTCGTGAATCTTTTGTCGGGCCGGTACGCGCAAACCGCTCGTGGCGAACTTCCCCTGCACACACTTTCTTTCATGGCGACGCGGGCCGCTGCGGTCACCACCGTACTTCTCTTGGCACTCGTCGTACAAAACGTGTTGCTGGATATGGACGTGAAGGCCGTGAATCTCAAGATCACCAGCACCGCCAAGAACCCTGTGCTGGGTTTGACGGCGCGGGAGAAGCGTCTCATTGCCACTCAGCCACAGTTGGTGGTGGCTTCTCTCACCAAGAAACAGAGTGCCGTGAGACAGCAGATCAACACACTCCAATCCGCTTCGCAGATCAAGGCGCTCTCACCTCTGGTGATGATTTCCGCCGCCGCTGCGGGTGTCGAGGCGACGCTCACGAACTTCAGCGTGACGGACACCGGAGATGTCTCCGCGGTGTTCACCGCAGAAAATCCGGCCAATCTCACAAGTCTTGAATCGAAGCT
>JAIXOY010000260.1 GCA_027486525.1 Pseudomonadota bacterium | reverse complement strand
AAGCGCACCGACATGACCGGCGCCTTGCCACTCTTGCGTGAGGGGGCCTGGGGATCATTCGTGCAGCCATGGCTATCGAGCGTCACATCCTCGGTACTCTGGCAAAGATGCACTTTCAAACTGGCGTTGACGGACGAAGCCGTCCCTTTGAAATTGAGAGAGCTGCAGTTCGAGGTGGACAACACTAGGCCGACTTTCACATCCGCGCCCTTCAAGTCCATGGGAGCCGAGCGAGCGCAGCGCAGGCCTTCGTTATCGAGCATGTTGAGAGCTGGAGTACCACTTGCTCCGCTGTCCCACGCCACCGCCGTAAAGGTCCACTCGCCGTTGGGGATCTCCAGTTCGATCGCATCGGTGTCACTCAACACGCGCGAAAAACTATCGCCGTCTTTCGACATCCCCCACACCATCAGGCCACCTTCGGAAACGGCCACAGTGGCGGCGCTTCCGCCGAATGCGAATGATGACGTGAGCTCGAGCTTCACCTTGGCGCTTTTCTGACTGCAAGCTGCGAGCCCTAAAAGACCAATCAGAATGATGAGAACGCGCACGGGTGCTCCTGATGATCCAATTATCACCCTGACTTATCGGAGTACCCACTTAAAGCATAAGTAGAGGAAATACCTGAGTGTGCAGGGAAGCTTTGTTTGTAAAAACGCCAACGTTCTAGGGCAAAGCTCTAGTTCGAATCTAACAGTCGCAGATCGCTACCATTCTCGATCACCCACGGCGCTGGCTTGGTGGGTTGATTCCCGGCGATGACGCTCAGGAAGTAGTTCAAGATGGTGTTCTGCGCGGTGGCTTCGTTCAGCACGTTGCTATTCCACGGGGAGGTCACCGCTGCTGCTCCGAAGTTTGTCGAGATGAGGTAATCCTTGCTCACGACGCCCGAGTGATTCCCGCTGTTAGTCGTGTCCTGAACATAAATGGCATCGTTGGCATAGCTTTGCACGATGTACACGTTCGTTCCCGCGATGTCGTAGTCACTGCAGGACATCGGTAGAGCGAGCTTTAGAAATGAATCGGCGATACGTCCCAAGGCCCTTTGAACGACGATCTGCCCATTCTTCTCAGCGACGACCCAGACGTATTTTTGCTCACCGGCAATCGTCAAATCCGCGACCCAGTACGCCGCCGCACTCACAAATGGCGTCGGCAACGCACCAGAGATCGTAAGGTCATTACTTACGCAGGAAACGTTTGTATCGTTACCGCTGTAGATGAGTCGCCCAGCAGGGAATTGAGTATAGACTCCGCTATAGGTCGTGTTGGGTGCTGGCACCGTACGACCTCTCGAAGCCCCAAAGATAGTATCAACAGAATTGTCCGTATCGAGAAGACGTCCCTTAATGAATACGCGCCTAATCGTCCCAGCATCATTATTCACAGCAATCACACCAACGGATGGATCGAACCCAGCGACCTTCCATTCGGCCTGCGAATCAATGAGAACGTCACTCACGACGCCGTTGGTGCCATTTACCAGAACTCCCATCGACATGTTTCCAACAGCGTAGTTATGATAGAATCGGCTCTCCACACTCACACGCTGAATAGTACCGGTGTTTGACGCTGCGATACCTGCAACTCCACCTGTGGCCACGACGACGGGACTGAAGAGGCTCCCACTGACAGCACTGTCTTCAATCAGGCCCGCGTTCGTCGTCACGAGCCCGCTGAAATTAGCTCGGCCACCAACGTCACCATAAAATTTCACATTGCGAATTTTTCCAGTGGCGGTGTTGCTACTCACGAGTCCCGCCGCTTGAACGAAGGTACTTGATGTGTGACTGATGCTGCCCGAGAGGTAGTCGACGCCATTGATGGTACCGGAATTCACCGATACCAGCCCGGCCACATGTGCAGACCCGGCTCCCGGATTATTCACATCGAGCACCATGTTCGCGAGGCTGAGGTTCTTGAGTAGTCCCGCATTAGAAACGAAAGGGGCAAGCATCGTATCCGCAGCGATTGTAGTGATCTTGTAACCAAACAAAACCGATCCCGCGCCATTGACGGTCACGCCTGCAGCAATCGATGGCGGCGTGAACGCGCCGGTCATGTTGATCGGTGCCATGATGCGAACGTTGCCGGAAGTTAATCCACCCACCGCCGCGAGCTGGTCTTTGCGACAAACAGCATAGGGATTGGCGGCATCACCGCGGCCAATTTGCAGGCCAAGCAGACGAAGATTAGTGGCATCGGCGCAGGGATGATCCTCGTCTCTGAATCGAGGCAATGAATTAGAGGCATGTACCCAGGGCGCGGAGTTAAGGATTGTTGTGTCTGTAAAAATATCCTGGCCCAATTCGTTGGTGCGATTTGTTACAGCAATCGGGTTTGTGATCCCAGCGCCGTGTTCATAGTCAGGTGTCGGGCCAATGTAAAAAATGTTTGAACCGGTGCACCCCGTGGTGGGACAGGCACCTGGATTGCCCACAATTCGTCCCGTGTTGCTTCGAGTGCCTTTGATGGTTATCGCACCTGCGAAATACATGTTTTGATAATGTCTAAAAGACGTGCTTCCAAAAAGACCACCAATGTTGGGTGTCGTCCCCGTTTTATAGACATGGATCGCCGAGGTGGCGTACATGTCGTTCACAGTTGCGTTTGAATCTAAGTTAAAAGCACCGAAGAGCCCACCTACGTTGTCACCACCGGAAATCACGGCACCTTCGTGCCGGATCACTTCGTAGTCCGCACCGTTGTTCATCCATTCCACGGCTCCGGCCACGCCACCATGGAAGCTACCGCCAGAACTGGCAACGATCGCGTGAGAAAAAATGTTGCGAAGAACCAGCGCATTGTCGACCTGTCCAAAGACCCCGCCGACTTTGCTGATTTCAGCTTTGACACGTGTGTTGTCCACGCGGATGTTAGATAGATTTACAAAGTTGACCCGACCAATGGCACCACCCACAAATGCCTCAGGAAAAGTCCCATCGGGATTGCGTGGGCGTCTTGCCTCAATCCGAGCGTTGTCGATGCGGATGTCATTGATCGTTCCCAACCTCGTGGGGCCTTTATAGCCTAGCAGACCTCCCACTTGATACAGACCACTCACTTCAATGTCGCGTAGAGTGAGTTCACGGATACCGCTATCATTT
>JAIXOY010000028.1 GCA_027486525.1 Pseudomonadota bacterium | reverse complement strand
CATTGAACCTGGCCCGATACCGACTTTAATCGCATCAGCGCCGTGCTCGATAAGAGTACGAGTGCCGTGCGGAGTGGCCACGTTGCCGGCGATCACTTGCACGTGCGGGAAATTCTTTTTCACGTAGTCCAAGGTCTCGAGCATCATCACGGAATCGCCGTGGGCAATATCGAGCGTGAGAATGTCGGCACCCGCGTCCACGAGAAGTTTCGCGCGCTCCATGCCGTCTTCTTTCACGCCAATGGAAGCAGCGACCGGTGTAGAACCAGAGGCTGCCTTAATGCGTTTGACGTCAGCGACTTGCTCCGCTGGAGACATGAAGCGGTGGAGGATCCCGATAGCACCCAACTGCGCCATCTTGATCGCCATATCAACGCCCGTGACGGTGTCCATGTTAGCCGAGATGATCGGATTGGTGATCTTGAATTTCTTCGTGAGGCGGCTTTCGAGATTCGGGTGGCGCCGTGAGCTGATGGTCGAATGACAGGGCATCAACAGCACGTCATCAAACGTCAGTCCACGGTCACGTTCAACAATTTGTTCAGCGGTAAAAATTAAACCCATAATTGTCTCACTCGTTTTCTAGGTTAAGGGCTTCCACAGACTGTGACATCCGGAAAGCGTGGGTGCGGATCTTACGAAGCGCCACCACCATGTCAGAGAAGGTCAATGCAGTCACGGGCTTGTAGGCCCCTTTGGCGATGCGGTCAAGGTGCTTGTCGCGGATGGAGTCGGCCCAGATCTGCAATTCCTCGCTCTTGGCGACAATCCTTTCCATGTCTTGGACGGCGTTTTTTTCTAGACCTTGGATGGTGAGAGCGAAGAAACCATGGACTTCGTCCATGAACGAGAAGAACTCATGGCGGCTGTCGCCCTCGAGGGTATCGCCGCCACGGAAGCGCTCCCGATAGGTGGCCAGACGCTCGAGGTAATCCGCGCAGCTCTCGAGCTCATCAGCGATCTTGATCAAGGCCTGGGTTTGCTCGGACTGATGATGCGACAACGGACGCTCCATCACGTAGCAAAGGAACACTGTGACTTCTTTGTGAATGTTGTCGGTGATGCGTTCGTAATCAAGGATCTTCGCGAGTTTTTTCGGATCATCTTCGCCCTGCCAGTAGTCGCGCGTGACCTTGTACATCCGCGAGACGATGTCGGCCATCTTGCGAATCTCACTCTCCGCTTGCAATAGGCTCGTGGCCGGCAGCATGTCCGTGGGATTTCCCAGGAGGAGCAAGTACGGCACTTGCTTTTCGCGCTCATCGTCCGGCGTGAGCTTCGTCATCATAGAAGCGAGCGTGTTCAAAAACGGCAAGAACGCGATGGTGGCGAGCAGGTTGAACATCGTGTGAGTCGCAGCGATGTGCATGTTGATGTTCGGACGGGTTCCATCCGCCGCTAAGAGATCGGCCTCTCCGGGGATCAGCCAATCAATGAATCCGAAGAAATAAGGAAGCACGAAGAGCACAACCACAACACCCGCAAGGTTGAACATGGCGTGCGCACGCGCGGCCCGTTTTGCACTCACGTTGGCATTCATCGCCGCCAACATCGCGGTGACTGTTTTCCCCATGTTCTCACCTAAAACGAGGGCGACGGCGGTGTGAAAACCGATGATCCCGGTGGTAGCCAGTGCCATGGTAATTCCGAGCATCGCCATCGAAGATTGCAGCACCATCGTGAGGGCGCAGCCCATCAGGATCGAGGCGATCCACGCGCCGTAATTCTCGCCGCCGAAGGCAGCAATCGAAGCGATGAACTCCGCATCGTTACGTAAAGGTACAAACGCAGAAATGATGGTGCTGTATCCAACAAACACGAGACCCACACCCAAGAGAGCTTTGCCGATTTGTTGCCAGCGGTTGCCCTTAGCAAACAACCCCGGTGCGAAACCCAGGGCGACAAAAAGCAACCCGTGGTGCGGCTCCTGGAGAGCTAAGAACCACCCGGTGATGGTGGTGCCAATGTTTGCACCGAAAATAACACCGATGGCTTGCTTCAAGGTCATGAGACCCGCGTTCACCATGCCGACGACCATGACGGACGTGATCGATGAACTTTGCACGAGCATCGTCACGCCAAGACCCGCGCCCACCGCCATGACACGATTCGTGCTCAGTGAGTTCATGATTCTACGAATCATGTCACCGGTCATCCCTTGCAAACCATCAGACATAATCTTCATGCCGAAAAAGAAGATCCCGAGCCCACCGAGGAGGGTGTAGATGATTGAAAAATTTTGCATGGGCGATGGCTCCTTGGCCGCTTAATCCACCATCGTGGCGAACCAGATGGGAATGATGATGTACAAGATCGTGTCGCGAATTAAATAAAACAGGAAGAAATACATGAACGCTTTGGGACCTTTTAAGAAAAGGTTCTCAAGCCCCATGTACTGGGCCTTCTTCGACATCGCTACCATGAAGCGACTCTTGCCCCAGTGCTTAACAAAAAAACTAGCCGCGCCATCCATGCGACGGTCAAAACGCCGGAAGACCTCCCATAGGAAGCCTGGAATAAATGACCGCCAGCTGGCCGGACGGGGCTCAACAGGGAGCATGTCTTGCGGTAATGACATAGAGTGATATCCGGTGGAAACACTAACAAAAATGATGACTTACTGGAATTATCCCGTGGTTAAGATTCCGTCAAGAAGACTGACTATCCAAAAGCTGCAAGCCATGACAATTCCGTGACAAAGACATGAACGGCCTTGGATATTCTTCCTCCATGGTGATGACCCTCCAATTATGGAATTTTCCGGCCGGCTCGACTCCTAGTGTCGCAAGCCTTGGCACGTGCTTCACGCTGCAAACCTGCCAGCGCACGATGGTGCTGAGCTATCAGCAACTTCCCTTCGCTTCTCATCCTCTGCCCTTGCATGAAAAAGCGGAAGGCCAGGAAGCCTACCTCTACATGCTCGAAACGATCTGTGGGTTGAAGTCGAAGCTCGTCGGTGAAAATGAGATCGTCGGCCAGTTCAAAGACGCCTACAAAGCATTCACGACCACCGAGGCGCGTGACTCACGCTTGCTCTTGATTCTTGAAAAACTCTTCAAAGACGCCAAAGACATTCGCACAGAGCACTTGATCGGCATTGGACAAAAGACCTACGCTCACCTGACCCGCCGTCATTTCTCGGGAAAAATTAAGCAGTCCCCCATTCTCATCTTGGGCTCCGGGCAACTCGCCGAAGACCTCATCAATCAGTTTAAAAAACGCACGCAGGTCGTCTTGTGCGCTCGAAATCAAGGCCGTGCGGAAGAACTCGCGGCGATCCATGGCTGCACACTTCTGCCATGGTCTGAACGTTCGCGTTGGGGTGAGTTTGCTTTCATCGCCAACACCATCGGCTTCGAAGGCGTTCTTCTCGACCACGACTTCTTTACGGCTTGGGCCGATCGCCATGAGAACCGTCTCATTGTCGATCTAGGCTCTCCTTCTTGCCTCCATACCTCACTGGGACGCGATGAGGGTCTTTTGCGTCTAGAAGACATCTTCGCCGAAGGCGCGTTGATGGAAGATCAGAAGCGCGCCCGCGTCGCACTTGCGCGTCAAGCGATGCTAGATATCGTCGAACGTCGCTCACGCTGGCTTGAAGAAAAGCACCTCAAGTGGCAGACTGCCAACGCACCCAAAACCGTCACCGTTTAAGAGTCCCTCATGTACAAAATCGGCACGCGTGGGTCACTGCTTGCAGTCACCCAATGCACTCTCGTGAAAAACCAACTCGAAGCACTCTCAAACGAGAAGTTCGAATTGCACTTGATCAAAACCCAGGGTGATCAGATCACCGATAAACCTCTCTGGCAGTTGGAAGGCAAAGACTTTTTCACGAAAGAACTCGATGAAGCCTTGTTGAATGGCACCGTGGACATGGTGGTGCACTCGTATAAAGATTTAGGTTCCGAGCGACCGGAGGGGATCAAGCTGACCACCATCACCGAGCGTCGCTACGCTCATGATGTGTTACTGCTGCCAAAGGCGAATGTTGAAAAACTCAAAGACTGGTCAGGCGATTTTATCGTCGGCACCAGTTCTCCCCGCCGAATCGTCAATCTCACTCGCGACTTACCTGCCTTTCTTCCGCACTCGCCCTCTATTAAGTGTGAAACGTTGCGCGGGAATATCAACACTCGTATTCAGAAACTACGCGATGGGAAATACCACGCCATCACACTCGCCCTTGCGGGCATTGATCGCTTGGCGCAGATGGACTCCTCTCGAGCTGAATTAGAAAAACTTCTCGAAGGCCTGACCTTCGCGATTTTACCACTCAGTGTTTTTCCGACAGCCGCCGCGCAAGGTGCATTGGCGATTGAAATGCGCAGCGATCGTGCCGATGGTGGGCAACTTGAAAACATCCTCAAGAAATTACATCACGCTCCAACAGCAGATGAAGTGGGCCGGGAACGCACGGCTTTCAAAAGTTACGGTGGTGGCTGTCACCTAGCCGTTGGCATTCACGTGCGTGCCATCGAAGGCGACTTCTTGCATTTCCATCGCGGTGAAACCGATGGCCGTGATATCCGTGTGAAGCTCCGTGAAGGCGCGGCGGCACCAGCGCAAAAGCCCGCCAAGGTCTTTATGGGTCAAGGCGAGGCCATGGGCGCCATCAGCGACATCCTCTACATTAAGAAATCAACTGGCGTTGCCGCTCCCGTTGCAGGCAAACATGTTTTCGTCACGACCTCGCATGTGTTGCCGTCACTTAAGCCGGGCGCGCAGAGTTTGTGGGCCGCTGGTCCAGAGACACGCAAGAAGATGGTCGCTCAAGGGTTGTGGGTCCACGGCGGTGCGGATAGTTTAGGTCACGAAGAATTGCTGAAGCTCGCTGATTCCAAAGCGCTGCAGATCATGATGGGCGCTGGCGAGTGGCTTGTGATGTCTCATCACAAAGCGACCAGTCCAGTAGGCCCAGTGTTTGCGGGCTACACAGCAGCGATGACCACGCCTTCGCCTGCTCAAAAGGCGGAGCTGGCGCAAGTCACGCACGCTTGGTGGTCAAGTTTTCCTCAATACGAAGCGTACACGCAAGCAGTACCTGAAATGAAAAGTGCAGCTCATTACTGTGGGCTTGGGAAAACTTGGACAGCCTTCCGGGAGCATTCGCTCCCGATACAGGCACTGACAGATCAAAACGAATTTTTAAAACTCATGGGGTTGAAATGAACTCGAACGAACTTTTTGAGAAGTCGAAAAAATACGTGCCCGGCGGCGTCCACTCTCCGGTGCGCTCGTTCAAAGGTCTGCACACCACGCCGCGCTTCATGAATCGCGCCGACGGCGCCATGATCTGGGACGAAGACGGTAAAAACTACGTCGACTTCTGCATGAGCTTTGGACCGCTGATTCACGGTCACCAAGACCGCGATGTAAAAAAAGCCATCACCGACGCCCTTGATCGCGGCTGGAGTTACGGCGCGTGTGAGAAGTACTCACTGGAACTCGCGGAGTTCATGGTCGACAAGCTTTGCTTCATCGAACAAGTGCGCTTCATGAGCTCGGGCACCGAAGCCGTGATGACGGCGATCCGCCTCGTGCGCGGGATCACCAATCGCGCGAAGATCATGAAATTCAACGGTTGCTACCACGGCCACATGGACGCCATGCTGATCAAGGCCGGCTCTGGTCTCGCGGGCACTGCGGATGCGTCTTCGAAAGGTGTCACCGCCCAAGTTGCCAATGATACCTTGATCGTGGAGCTCGGTGACCTCAACGCCGTGGAGGAATGCTTTAAGGCTCACCCCGGTGAGATCGCGGCGATTTTCATCGAGCCGTTGCCGGCGAACAACGGACTCTTAGTACAAACTACGGAATACCTTCAGGGCCTACGAAATCTCTGCGACAAGTACGGCGCTTTATTGGTGTTTGATGAAGTGATTTCAGGCTTCCGCGTGCACTTCGGGGGCATGGCGTGCCTGACAGGTGTACATCCTGACATCGTCACCTACGGAAAAATCATCGGCGGCGGCATGCCGGTCGGTGCCATGGCCGGGAAACGCAAGCACATGGAGTACCTTGCTCCAGTGGGTCCGGTTTACCAAGCAGGTACGCTCTCCGGAAACCCGGTGGCGATGGCCGCGGGCCTAGCGAACATGAAGAAGCTAACGCCGGAAGCATACAAGCGCCTCGATCAACAAAGTGCGGCGGTAGTGAGCTTGATGAGTGAATTCTGTGCCAGCCACGGCTTCGAAGACTACCAAACCCTGCGTTTCGGTTCACTCTTCTGGCCCGTGCCTTCGAAGAGATCGTTCAACAACATCACGCAGATCCCCGACAACCTGAACGCACGCTTCTACGAGCTCTTTAAAGTTCTCCTCGAGAAGGGCATCTACCTTGCGCCGAATGCGTGGGAAGTTGGATTTGTGTCTTTGGCCCACGATGAAAAAGTCTTGAAGGAAATGCGTAACCGCTTATGGTCTTAAACAAGACACCGCGCTGGTTCTATCTCCTCGTCGGCTTTCTGGCGCTGGTGGTGCTGGCCCTCGGCGCGTGGTGGCTCTATCTCCTCACGGTGTTCGCGAAGATGATCGGCCCTACCGAGGACAAGGTCGTCCGCATGCTCATGTGGGAGGGGTCGACGTTCCTCGTCTTGCTCACTTCATCAGCGGTGTCGGTGGCCGTGATGTACTGGCGGGACCTGCGCAAAACCAGCGCGCTGCAGGCGCTGTTCGCATCGCTTACTCACGAGCTCAAGACGCCCCTGGCAAGCATGCGCCTCCAAGCGGAAGTCATCCGTGACCTCATCGCTGACGAGTCCCATGACCATGCTCAGCTCACGGCCCTGACGACCCGCTTGATTCAAGACACGTCGAAGTTTGAGCACGAGCTCGACAAGGGCCTGCAGCTCTCACGCGTTGAAGGGCAAGGCACGCTGACGCTTTCTCCGGTGGATCTGGCCCGCTTCGTCCGCAAGCTCGCCACGAAGCACGGTATGAATCTCGAGCTGGTGGGTAACGGCGTGGTGCTCGCCGATGAGATGGCGTTGACCATGGTTTTTCGTAATCTCTTCGAGAACACGGCTCGCCACAACCCCGCCAGCGCCAAAGCCACGGTTCGATTCGATCTGCAAGGTGACCTCCTCGTCTGTCGCTACGACGACCATGGAAAAGTCTTCGCCGGCGATCGTAAAATGCTTGGCGAACTTTTCTACAAGCATGATTCAAAAAAGGGGACCGGCATCGGGCTCTACTTGGTGAGGCAGCTCATGAAAGCGCAACAGGGCAAGTTGAGTTTTTCTCACGAGGGTCCGTTGGTGTTTTTCCTCGAGTTCCGTCGCGGCGAGGAACTGGCATGAGCAAAGCAGGGCTGCTGATCGTTGAAGACGAAGAGAATTTAGGTATTACGCTGAGAGATTATTTTCGCTCGAAAGGCTACACGGTAGAGTGGGCAGCATCTGTTGCCGCTGCGGATGAGCTGCGGATTAAAATGGGGGCCGGACTGGATCTCGCACTCCTCGACATCAACCTGCCCGACGGCAATGGCCTCGATCTCGCGCGCCGCTGGCGCCAACAGCGCCGGGACCTGGTGGTCGTGTTTCTCTCTGCCATGAACGATCCCGCCCTGCGTGTGGAGGGTCTGGAGATTGGCGCGGAAGACTACGTCACCAAACCTTTCGAATTGAAAGAACTCACGCTGCGCTTCGAGCGCATCCTGCAGTACCGTCGGCAAAGTGATCGTGATCCGGAAGAGATGACTTTCGGAAAGCTCACCTTTTGGCCACGGCGCTTTGAAGTGCGCGATGCCAGCGGGGCCATTATCGCTCTCGGGCAAAAAGAAGCGGCGATCTTGCAGCAGCTGTTGGCCCGCAAAGGCGAAGTCGTGAGCCGGGATGAATTGATTGAAGACATCTGGGGAGCAGAAAGCTTCCCGACAAACCGCACGGTGGATAACTACATCGTGAAACTTCGGAAGTGGTGCGAGAGCGACCCTTCTGCTCCTCTGCGCATCGTTTCGGTGCGTGGTGTGGGTTATCGCCTCGATTAGGATTGGTATGAATAATATTTTTGAAAACCGTCGCCAAACGAACGGCAAAACGCATGTGCCAGTCTGGTTCATGCGCCAAGCGGGCCGTTATCACGCCCACTATCAAGCGATTAAGGCGAAGAGTGATTTTATCTCGATGTGCAAAACGCCGCAGCTCGCCTGCGATGTCACCATGGGGCCCATCGAGGATTTCAAATTCGACGCCGCTATTCTGTTCTCAGATCTTCTATTTCCACTGGAGCACTTGGGCACCGGTCTTCGTTATGATCCAGGCCCAAAACTTGATTGGCACTTGGACACCGTCGCCAAACTCGCTTCACTGAAAGAGCTCGCACCGGCCGAGCAGTTTTTTAAATTTCAAAAAGATGCCTGCATTCTTTTGAAGAAGGCACTTCCAGCGGATCGCACACTTCTGGGTTTCGTTGGTGGCCCCTTCACGCTCTACACTTACGTGACGGAAGGTTTACATGACGGCAATCTTGTTTCAGCGAAACAAGGCCTGCATGATGGTCGCTGGGAAGGTTTCCTCGAAAGACTTTTGCCGAACTTGATCACCGAAATGCGCGTGCAGGCGGAAGGCGGTGCGGATGCGGTGTGTTTGTTTGATACGGCGGCCGGCGAACTCTCTCCGGGCGACTACGCTCGTTTTGTCGTTCCAGCGCTCAAGCATGTGATGTCGGAGTTTAAGAAACTTTGCCCACAGACACGCATCACTTACTACTCTAAACATACTCAGCGCGCGCATCTTGAAGCGCTTCATGGTCTGCCGATTGACACCATCGGCATCGACTGGCGCTGTGACTTGGTGGAGACGCAGAAGATGTTCCCAGGGAAGTTCATCCAAGGAAACTTCGATCCGGTTTGGCTGCATTTGCCGCAAAACGTTCTCATCGAGAACCTACGCTCTTGGCACAAAGACCACTTAAAACGCGGACTCGATCAGTCGAAGTGGATCTGTGGTTTGGGCCACGGTGTGACGATCCAGACTCCCGAAGCCAATGTTCGCAAGGTCGTAGAACTCGTGCACGCAGAGTTTACTTACTAAGAGGTGCATCTCTCTTGAAGTAGCTGAGAGCTGTCCGTCGAAACACCTTGGGAAAATGCCGGGCCATGAAAAGTCCCACGCCCGTTTTACCCGAGGGCTCGAGGACTTCTCTGTCGTCTTTGATGGCACCAATAACTTGCGCCGCGTACTCCTCTGCTGGAATCGAATCGGTGGGTACATTGAGATTCTTGCCGTACTTCACATCAATCTCATCGTACATCCGCGTCTTCACTCCTGGGGTGAGAAGGCACAGCGCTGTGACACCGGTTCCCGTCAGTTCGAGCTGGAGAGAGTTTGTGAAGGCCAGCACGCCGGCCTTCGCAGCGGCGTAGGTCGTGGCACAGGGAAAATGCATCACCGCCGAGACGCTG
>JAIXOY010000324.1 GCA_027486525.1 Pseudomonadota bacterium | reverse complement strand
TGTCATCCAAAGAGGGGGCGGCGCCGGTGAGCTTGATGAGTGCCTGGAGATCGCCATCCAGCGCGGCGAGGTCTTCGCTCATGACCGCGAGTGAACCGAGGGAACCGTATTCGATCCCCGCCATGTCCAGCTTCGACAGCGAACGGAGGAGGTATGTGTGGCGCGGCTTCGTGGCGGCCAAGATGTCTCGCACGACGCCGGCGTTTTGATGCCAGCACGTGGTGTCGATGACGAGATGGCTAAAGCGGCCCGCGGGCCCCGCCAAGAGGAACTCCAGATCGCTCTGCTGCAGGTTCGAACTACAGATCCAGAGTAGCGGACTGGCGGAGTTCCGCACGGGAGAGAGGTCAAGACCACAGCGTTGCGCCAGCTCCTTGGTGCCGATGTAGGGCGTAGTGGCGATGGCGATATCACGCAGGCCGGTGCTCGCCTGGAGGTGCTGCAGCACGAGGCTGATGCTGGCCTGGCCTGAGTTCAGCAGATAGGGACGGTAGGGAGCAGTTGCGTCCATGCCAAAAGCGGCGCTGACGGCGTGCGGGTTCTTGATGCGGAGATCTTCGCGCTTGTAAAAGAACTCGAGCTCGAGGTCTCCCAGGCGGATCGTCTCGCTGGAGTCGTTCGACAGGCGTTTGCCGGTTCGCGTGACCGAGTTTTTTTTGATCTCCGTCACGATCTCAGCGCTGGAGGAGTACTGGTGCACAGTCTGGAGAGGGGCCGGGAGGTGAGCGAGGAGGATCTGTGACAGCTCGGGCATGCTTTGACGCTAACTCAGTTTTGACTCAAAGTCATGAGCGTTATATCGTCAGCCATGGCCCATCGCCTTCACGCAAAACTGCACACCCTCTACGCGGAAGCTCAGCAGCTTTCTGCCCTGCCGGATTTCGACGAGCACGCCCATCGCCTTCTCCTCGGACTCGACTTCACTGCCGCCGACCAGGCCGAGCTCTTCGAGATGTTTCTGCAGGCGTCGTTGCCGGCGCAGAACTTTCGCCGCCGCGACTTCGGCCAGCCGAGCATCACCTTGTTCTCCGATGGAAAGGTCGCCCTCGATTTTTACGTCTGGGTGCAATCGAACCTGGCCATCCATTCCCATAACTTCGCGGGGGCTTTCCGTTTACTGCGGGGGCGCTCGTACCAGCACTCCTTCGAGTTCCGGGATGCCCGGGAGTTCGCACCGCACATCCGCCAGGGCAAGCTCGAGACCCTGGAGCACTTCGAGCTCTTGCCCGGTCGGACCATCAAGATCTCCTTCGGGGAGCGCTTCATCCACAGCGTGTTCCACCTGGAGTCGCCGAGCATCACACTCTGCCTGCGCACCATCGGGAGTAAAGAGTCGCTGTCTTCTTACCTCTTTCCGAGTCTCGAGATCACCGCCGACGTCCCGCTGCGATTCAACGTCGAAAAGAAGCTGGACATCCTCAATCTCCTACCGCTCACCGAACTCGAGGGCCTGCCGGCGCCCTGTGATCCGGAAGAACTCGCGCTGATGTACTGGTACGCGCAGGAAGACTCGATCGCGGCGCACGTGCGGAGCTTCCTCAAGGCAAAGGTCGAGGAGCACCCGTGGGGCCCCGGGCTCGTGGCCGGAGTGCACCAGCACCAGCGCTACGACCACAGCATGCGTGCGCTCCTGAGTGGGCAGATCACGTGAGGCCCATTTTGGTTCGCGGCTTCCTGGCCCCGGCGACCTTGGAGGAATTCTGTGCGCGGGTTGAGGAGATCAAGACGCAGGAGCCGCTGAGCTACGATGAAATGTTTCAGCGCCACTACGTCAACGGCCACGCCTACTTCCAAAAAATCCTGCACCGGATGATGCTGAAGATCGCCGTCGACACCTTCAAGGAAGAGCTCGTCGCGAGCTACTCATTTCTTTCGTTTTACCAGGAAGGTCGCGGCTTCTGTCCGCCCCACCGGGACCGGCCGGAGTGCTACCGCACGATCGACATCTGCCTGCGGCAGCGCAGGCCCTGGGCCCTGTTCGTTGATGGGGAAGAATTTTTAATGGAGCCCGGCGACGCGATCTTCTACGCGGGAAGTGAGCAGCTCCACTGGAGAGACGTGATCTCGGAGGGCAACTACTGCGATCTCCTGTTCTTCCACTTCTCCCGCGCCGTGTAGCGCCGCTACCTTCCCACGGCCTTGTTGTACTCTTTTTCGGGGATGCTCGTGAGTTCCATGATGATCGTGCCCAGCTCGGCTTTCTTCGTGTCCGTCACCACCGTTTTCCAAATTTCTTTCTCGGCCGTGGGTTGGTAGGTGATCCGGAGTGTGTTGCCGTTCGGGAGCTTCTCGGCGCACACCATCTCTTTGAGGTTTTTGATCGTCCCGGTCAACGTGACTGGGCAGGTGTGGCTGCCGTCGACGAAGGCCCAACCCTTGTTGGGGACTTGCATGATCTTCGTCTTGCTCATCTTACATGACGGCAGGTCCTCCACCGTGCAGTGGGTGGAGGTGATGACCCGTTCTTTGTCGGTGATCACAACCTTCGAGTACACGGTGTGCTCAGTCTTCTTCTGGAGCTTCACTTCTCTCGCCTCTGCCTCTCCCTTGTAGTGGTAGGTCTGGGCGTAAGCCGAGAAGCAGAAAAAAATCGCAAGGAGCACTGGCATGGAAAATCCCTTTTTTAGAAGCACAAGCACCTATCAAAGCATCATTCGAGCAGACTGCGCAACATCCACGCGTTTTTTTCGTGCAACTGCATCCGTTGAGTCAACAAGTCCGCGCTCGGCTCGTCAGACGCTTTGTCGACGAGAGGAAAGAGCGAGCGGGCCGTCCGAGTCACGGCTTCCTGGCCTGCCACAAGGTGCTCAATCATCTTGCTCGCACTCGGCTGGCCTTTGACTTCTTTAATAGAAGAGAGGGCGGCGAATTCAGCGTAGGTGCCGGGTGCTGGCTCACCGAGAGCACGGATACGTTCTGCAATCACGTCGACGGCCAGAGCGAGCTCGGTGTACTGCGCTTCGAACATGAGATGGAGCGTGTTGAACATCGGGCCGGTGACGTTCCAGTGAAAATTATGAGTCATCAAATAGAGTGTGTAGCTATCAGCGAGCAGACGTGAGAGTCCCGCTGCGATTTCTTTTCTCTCTTTGTCGTTGATGCCGATATTGATTTTCGCTTTTGCTTTGGCCACAAGGCCTCCTTTGTTTTGAATTGCTGTTATTGTCGCGCAAATCATCGATGCGCTCCAATTCTTAGTATCGATGGACCGATAGATAAGTCCTTAATAGGCGTCGGACTCGACGCGCAATCATGGTTTTAATTGACTAAATAAGTGGTGGATTGAGCCCTGGACCCTACTAGATGATGTAAGAAACCGCGTTGGAAAATTGACGACACCACAATATGTAGTATTTTTCCTTGGCGAAAGTCAAAAACACCACTAGGCTGGATGTAAGCGAACACACACACGAAACTTTTCAAGAGGAGAAGTCATGAGCACGGAACTGCTACAGACCCCAACGAACGACCGCTTTGTTTTGTTCCCCATACAACACACTGCGATCTGGGAGATGTACAAAAAAGCGATGGCGTCATTTTGGACGGCCGAAGAGATCGACCTTTACGCTGACCTCGGCGACTGGGAAGCTCTGAACGACCAAGAGCGTCACTACATTTCACACATCCTGGCCTTCTTCAGTGCCTCGGATGGCATTGTGAACGAAAACCTGGCGCTGCGTTTTTATAATGAAGTGCAGATCCCAGAAGCGCGCGCGTTCTATGGTTTCCAAATAGCGATGGAAAACATTCACGCCGAAACTTACGGGCTCTTGATCGACACTTATATTAAGGATGAGAAGCAGAAGAACTACCTCTTCCACGCCATCGATAATATTCCGTGCATCAAGAAGAAGGCCGACTGGGCCCTTCGTTACATCTACTCGAACGACAATTTTGCGGAACGCCTCGTGGCCTTCGCGGCCATCGAAGGAATTTTCTTCTCTGGCTCTTTCTGTTCTATTTTCTGGCTCAAGAAGCGCGGCCTCATGCCGGGTCTGACCTTCTCGAATGAGTTGATCAGTCGCGATGAGGGACTGCACACAGATTTCGCCTGTCTCCTGTATAGGGATTATATACAGAACAAGCCGTCTGAGGCGCGCATCCTTGAGATCATTAAAGAAGCAGTGGAGCTGGAGCAGGAATTCATCTCAGAAGCGTTGCCGGTGTCTTTGATCGGCATGAACTCAGACATGATGAAAGAGTACATTCGTTTCGTGGCTGACCGTTTGTTGCGCACTCTCGGTTACGCGGAAACCTACGGCGCAAAAAACCCGTTCGACTGGATGGAGCTCATCAGCATGCAAGGCAAGACGAACTTCTTCGAGAAGCGCGTGGCCGAGTATCAAAAGGCCGGAGTGATGAACTCCGCCAAAGGTGGAACGCAGACGAATGCGTTCGAATTCTCAACCTCTATGGATTTTTAGGAGACTGTCATGTTTGTTATTACACGCTCAGGAAAACGCGAAGCCGTTCAATTTGATAAAATCACTCACCGGATCTCGAAGCTCACATACGGGCTTGAAGCCGAACACGTCGATGCGATGCAAATCGCCAAGCGCACGATTCAAGGCCTCTTCGACGGGATCACCACCGAAGAATTGGATAACTTGTCAGCAGAAGTGTCTGCCTACATGACGTCAGTTCACCCGGATTATGCTCGTCTTGCCGGCCGCATCGCCGTGGCGAACTTGCACCGTTCAACGTCAGACAGCTTCATGGACACGATCAGCATGCTCTGGAACTACGAGAATGCGTTCACGAAAGAGAAGAGCCCCCTGATTTCTCCGGAGCTTTACCAGTTCACTGAAGCGAACTTGGATCGCATCGAATCTGAGATCGCGTACTCACGTGACTACGAGTTCGACTACTTCGGCTTCAAAACACTCGAGCGCTCATACCTCTTGAAAGTGAACG
This sequence comes from Pseudomonadota bacterium, assembly GCA_027486525.1. GTDB lineage: Bacteria > Bdellovibrionota > Bacteriovoracia > Bacteriovoracales > Bacteriovoracaceae > UBA6144. The sequence continues at coordinate 7,535 of JAIXOY010000324.1, read as the reverse complement.
GTAAAATCGTCGAGCGTCCACAGCACATGTTCATGCGTGTCGCTCTCGGCGTACAGATGGGCAACATCGAAGAAGCGATGAAAACCTACCACCTCATCTCTGAGGGCTGGTTCACTCACGCGTCTCCGACTTTGTTCAACGCTGGAACTCTGAAGGCGCAGATGTCTTCATGCTTCCTTTTGTCGATGAAAGACGACTCGATCGAAGGCATCTACGAAACACTTAAGCAGTGTGCCCTGATTTCTCAGTCAGCAGGCGGCATTGGCCTGGCGGTTCACAACATCCGCGCCAAAGGCTCATTCATTAAAGGGACTAACGGCACGTCGAACGGAATCGTTCCGATGCTGCGGGTTTTCAACGATACTGCACGTTACGTTGATCAAGGCGGCGGCAAGCGCAAAGGCGCCTTCGCGATCTACCTCGAGCCCTGGCACCCGGACTTCGAAGACTTCTTGGATCTCAAGAAAAACCACGGCAAAGAAGAAATGCGTGCCCGCGACTTATTCTACGCCATGTGGACACCTGACTTGTTCATGAAGCGCGTAGAAACAGACGGCGACTGGAGTTTCTTCTGCCCGAACAAAGCACCAGGATTGTCTGAATGCTGGGGCGAAACCTTCGAAGCGAAGTACGCCCAGTATGAAAAAGAAGGCCGCGCCACGAAGACTGTTAAAGCTCGTGACCTCTGGTTCAAAGTGATCCAATCACAAATTGAGACCGGCTCACCGTTCATGCTGTTCAAAGACCACGCGAATCGCAAGTCGAACCAGCAGAACCTGGGCACGATCAAGTCGTCGAACCTGTGCACCGAGATCATCCAGTACACCTCTGAAAAAGAAGTCGCTGTTTGTAACTTGGCCTCCATCGCTCTTCCGATGTACGTGAACAAAGACGGCAGCTACGATCACAAGAAATTGTATGAGGTGACTTACCAAGTCACTCGTAACTTGAACCGCATCATCGACCTGAACTACTACCCAGTTGAAGAAGCTCGTTACTCCAACATGAAAAACCGTCCCATCGGGATTGGCGTGCAAGGGTTGGCCGACACGTTCTTCAAAATGCGCATGGCGTTCGAGAGTCCGGAAGCTCGTCGCCTGAACAAAGACATCTTTGAAACGATCTACTTCGCTTCTTTGAGCGCGTCTTGTGACCTCGCCGAGAAAGATGGTGCCTACGATTCCTACGCCGGCTCACCGGTTTCTAAAGGCGTGCTCCAGCACGACATGTGGGGGATCGAAGACACCACACAGTGGGACTGGAAAGCTTTGCGGAACAAGATCAAGAAGCACGGCGTGCGCAACTCATTGTTGCTCGCTCCGATGCCAACGGCGTCTACGTCGCAGATCCTCGGGAACAACGAGTGCATCGAGCCGATCACGTCGAACATCTACACGCGCCGCGTGCTCTCTGGAGAATTCGCGGTCGTGAACAAGTTCTTGGTGAAAGACTTGATCAAGCTCAACCTGTGGAATGAGAAGATGAAAGACACCATCATCTCTCACAACGGTTCAGTTCAATACATTGATGAAATCCCAGCGGAGATCAAAGAGATGTACAAAACTGTTTGGGAAATTAAGCAAAAGTCGATCCTCGAGATGGCCGCTGATCGTGGCGCGTACATCGACCAGTCACAGTCGTTGAACATCCACATGGAAGACACTAATTTTGGCAAACTATCCAGCTTGCATTTCACCGCTTGGAAGCTCGGTCTCAAAACCGGCATGTACTACCTGCGCACGCGTCCAGCCGTGGATGCGATCAAGTTCACCATCAAGCAAGCTAACGCTGCTTCGGTGATGCCGGTCGCGACTCCAGTGGCAACGATCGCAGAGCAGGAAGCCGCTGTGATGTGTTCTTTGGATAATCCAGAAGAGTGCATCGCCTGCGGTAGTTAGTCGCTTATCGCCCTATCGCTTGGGGCGTGTGGTTCCGGGGGTGGGGAATGTGTGTTCGCTCTCCACCCCCTCTAACCACTCATGAGTGGCCATTCGCCGCTAAACTTAAGAGACTGGATGACCGTTAAGTTCGATGAGGTGACCTGGCTATGTCGAAAGCGATCTTGTTAGTGGATGACGAAATGATGATTCGCGAAGTGGTGCAAGAGAAGCTCGACCACTTAGGACATACGATGTACCAGGCCAGTAATGGCCTGGAGGCCCTGGCCATGCTTGAAAATCATCCGGACATTGGCATCGTTGTTTCCGACATTAAAATGCCTGTCATGAGTGGTGTTCAACTTATCTCTGAGGCGCGCAAAAAGGGCTTCGCGCAGCCGTTCATTTTTTTCACCGCCTTTGCCGGCGTAGAAATCTTAAACGAAGTCAGCCAACATGGTATCCATCGTTTGATTGTGAAAGGTCAGATGGATGGGCTAGAGGAAGCCATCATGTCTGGGCTTCGTGCAGGAAGTAGCAACACCTGAGGCCCTGCTAATCCACGAGCGCATCAAGTAAAATCCTGAGCCCTGGATGGTCGCTGGGGAGCACACGAGTGAACTCGCTGATCAGAAAATCGACGGGTATCGCAAGATTGTAGCCGTCTTCCGTGATGCCATACTGTCCTTGCGCATAGACCAAGCCTACGACTTCCCCGGCTTCATTCACTAGCGGTCCGCCAGAGTTTCCTCCGTGAACCGGAGCGTAGAACATGAATTTGCCATCGCGGTGACGACGGATGCCTCGGCCGCGAGCAAAGTGAATGCCTTCACCCATGGGGTTACCAATGGTGGCGTAGAGCGCTTCACGGTCGGGCTCATGGCTCGAATGCAATGTCAGCGCGGGGAGAGTGTGGGGTTCGCGCCTGTTCTTTTTCCAGGCCTTGAGTTTGATCATACAAAAGTCGGCCGTGCGATCGCAGTAAACGACTTGCTCACAACGGAAACGATCTTTTCCGTCACCGCTTCTCGTCACAAAATTTTTGCACTCTGTGGTGTTCTTGCGTGACGTCGACAGGACGTGCTGGTTAGTGAGGACATAGCCTTGGCCGATATGGAAAGCGGTACCAAAAGAATGACTGTCATCGCCCGGAGTGGCCTGCATAACAGAATCACTCATGGAGCGGACTTCTTGATAGAAGGGGAGCGGGATGTTGAGGTCCGCGGAAGCGGTGTGGAATTCCCATTGGTCCTTAGGTTCGTTGCCTGTGCCGGATTTCATCAAGCGTGAAGTTGAGACACGCGCGATGTTTTGATCGGCTTTGATTTTCACACCTGAGTAGACGCGGAAAAAAGGCGTTTCCATCCGTGAGGGGATGACCGAAGCCATAGCGGGAAGTGAGAAGAGAGCGAGGAGGAAGCCCAGCGTTTTCATGGGTCTATTGTGCCTGTTCTTGAGGCCAGCAGATGGAAGCGTGTATTTTTGACAAAGCCCTTCTGAAGCTTTAAATTTTAGCCATGAAAACCCTATTATTTCTGGTGTTTATGCTGTTTTTAGCCCCTGCGAACGCTGCCGGCGAGCTGGGTGTAGGTTTCATGGTTGGTCAGCCCGTAGGGGTGACGGCCAAAAAATGGGTGAGTTCGACACAGGCGATCGATGCGGGTGCTGGCTGGTCGATTGGTCGCAATCCCCATTTCAATCTTCACAGTGACTACCTCTGGCACATGACCGATGCCCTTTATTTTCAAGACGACACGCCTCTGGATTTCTACTTCGGCGCCGGCGCGCGTCTGAGTTTTGATGATGAGATCGAGCTGGGAGCGCGTCTTCCAGTGGGCCTGGCGCACTTCTTCAATGATCGTAGAGCGGAAGCTTTTTTCGAGATCGCTCCTGTCATGAACTTGATTCCGGAGACGAACTTAGAGGGTGATGTCATGCTAGGGCTGCGAATCTACTTTTAGTTTTCCTCTATCATCTCTTCACTATTATCGATTATCTTAAAATCCTCTTCAGGCGTACCTTGGGTCTAGAACCTGAGGAGGTCTTATGAAATCGAAATTAACTGTTCTAATGTTTATGTTGTTGATGGTGTCGGCCGTTCAGGCACAAGAATTGACGCGAAATGCATCGCTCGGAAATACTCAAAATATGGAGTAGCCGGAGCCCCGCGGCCTTCGCTAAACTAGGGGGCTATGGAACTTAAGGGTAAAACAGTCTTAGTGGTCGATGACGAGATTGATCTGTGCGAGATCATTGCGACGGAATTGCGTGTTTTTGGAGCTTCGCCCCTCAGCGCGCAAAGCGTAGATCACGCCCTTAAAATTATCGCCTCACAGAAGATCGACCTCGTTATTTCAGACATTCGGATGCCGGGAGCCTCTGGCATCGAACTCTTGAATGTCATTCGTCGCACCCGGGTGGACCTTCCGGTTGTGCTCATCACCGGCTACGCAGATATTTCTGTTGCTGAAGCTCTCGCTTGGGGCGCCGAAGCTGTGGTGAACAAGCCCTTTGATCTCGATGCGTTGTTCGAACTCTGCGAACGTTTAGTGAAGCCACTCACACAGCGCTGGATGCGAGAGTTTCAACTTACATCGACGAAAGTTATTGGCGAAGAAAACCTGAGCTACGGTCGCGGTGGATTCTTCGTCAAAAACAATGAAGGGCCATTGCCAAAAACAGGCGCGCTCTTTCAGGTGACTGTTGATAGAGGTTCAAGGCCCGACAAGACTTTTGAAGTGGTCTGTCGTTGGGCCAGACCGGAGCGCAAAGACCAGCCCGAAGGCTGGGGTGCTGAGATCCAGGCCTGGGATGCTGATACAGCGAAGCAGGGCTGGGAGCATGAAGGGAAAATTCCCTTCATACCCCTGAAATAATTTTTTAAAATTTTATGTCGTCGCGAATGAAGTGACAGGTATACCCACCCGGATTCTTCTTCAAGTAATCCTGGTGATACTCCTCCGCATCATACCAGTCACTGGCCGCCACCACTTCCGTCACGATCGGCTTCTTCCACGCGCCACTTTTTTCTACACGAGCGATGACTCTCTCAGCGGCATCGCGCTGCTCGGGTGAGTGGAAAAAAATCGCCGAGCGGTACTGTGAGCCGATGTCATTGCCCTGCTGATTTTTCGTCGTCGGATTGTGCAGGCGAAAGAACCACTCAAGCAGCGTTTCGTATTTCACCTTGCTCGGATCGAATTCGATCTTCACCGATTCCGCGTGGCCGGTTTGTCCGGTCTTCACTTGTATGTAGCCGGCGTTTTTCAACGTACCACCGGTGTAGCCCACTTGTGTCGAGAGCACGCCCGGAATAGCACGGATCAGTTCTTCTACTCCCCAGAAGCATCCTCCAGCGAGCGTTGCGGTTTCTGTCTTCACTTTGGCCTCCACGTTAAACACCATTAGAATCATGAGTAAAAATAAGCGCATAGGTCACCCCTTTACGGTAAACGCAGCATAGCCCGCTTTTGTGACATCGAGAACCTCTATCGCGCCATCAAGATTATCGATTTTATTTCAACGCCAAAAAGAGCGATCCTGCTTTCAGAGAGTACAACACAAAACTAAGGAGTCTCTATGTTATCGATCGGTCAACAATTCCCGCACTTCAACCTCAAGGCCGTCAGCGGTCTCGATGCCGCAACGGCTTTCTCTGACGTTCATAATAAAACCTACGAAGGTAAGTGGTTGGTGGTTTTCTTTTACCCAAAAGATTTCACCTTCGTGTGTCCAACCGAAATCAAAGGTTTCGGCGATCTGAACAAAGACTTTAAGGATCGCGACACGCAAGTGTTGGCGGTTTCAACCGACAGCGAGTTCGTGCACTTGGCATGGAAACAGTCGCACAAAGACTTGAAGGATCTGCCATTCCCGATGGTGTCGGACATTAATCGTTCACTGACCCAGGCACTCGGCATCGCCGACGGCACCGAAGGCGTCGCCCAGCGTGCCACCTTCATCGTCGATCCAGGGAACGTCATTCGTTTTGCCATGGTCACTGATATGAACGTCGGACGCAACCCAGCTGAGGTCTTGCGCGTGTTGGATGCTCTACAAACTGACGAACTCTGCCCATGTAACTGGAAAAAAGGCGAGGACACACTATGAATATCGACGGACTTAAAGACCTCATCAAAGACTACGCGAAAGACGTGCGTGTGAACGTGGGCAACGTACTGGCGGAAGAAATCCCCGGCTCGAGCGCTGAGAAGCGCCTGGGGGTCTTCCTCGCCACCGCCTACGCCACCAAGAACGCGGACCTGATTAAAGCGGCGGAAGAGATCGCGGCACCCGCGGGTGAGGCCTATGCGAACGCCGCGAAGACGGCGGCGACGTTGATGGCGATGAATAACGTCTACTATCGCTTCCTTCATCTGAACGAAGACCCCGCGATGGAAAAAATGCCGGCGAAGCTGCGCATGCAAGGGCTGGCCGCTCCCGGCATTCCGAAGGATGACTTCGAGTTGATGTCGCTCGCGGTATCCGCCTTTAATGGTTGCGGGATGTGCATGAAGAGTCACCGCTTGGTGTTAGAAAAACACGGCGTGGACAGCTTGGTGATCCAGCAGGCAGTCCGGATTGCGGCCGTGACGGCGTCGGTCGCCCAGGCCCTCGAGATCAACTGACTAACTCGTTCAGGAAGCGCCGAGGCGAGTTATCCCTCGGCGCTTTGTTAGAATGAGTCCATGAGTTTATTAGAAAAGCGTTTTGCCTTTGAGAAGATCGTCCCGTTTTCGGAAGGCCAGTGGGTCTTCGAAGAAGGTGACCACAACCGTGACCTCTTTATCATCCAAGAGGGATCCGTCGACATCATAAAAAAAACACCGCAAGGAGAAATGCTGCTCGCCACGTTCGAGAAGGGCGACTTCTTCGGTGACATGGCCCTCTTGCAAGGTGGCCCGCGGTTCGCCGGTGCCCGCGCCAAAGGTGCCACGCGAGTTCTCGTGCTTCAGCCCGGCGGCTTCCTCTTAAAAATTCGCCGTGATCCCACTTTTGCCTTCGAGATGCTCCAGCAGCTCAGCCAACGCATAAAAGTCTCCAACGAACGGATGCTGACCCTCATTCAAAAGGGGAACATCCCTCACGAGATGGCGCAGGAAGTTCTGAGCTCCATGATGGGCCGCTGATGATCACCACCATCCGCTCACCCAAAATGGTGATCATCTCCGATCTCCACATGGGAAATCCGTTTTCGAAAACCACGCGCCAGACGCTGCGATTCTTGAAGTGGGCGGCGAGTGAGGGCTTTGACATTTGCATCAACGGCGATGGCCTGGAGATGGCGCAAGGGTCGATCCGCAAAATGGCCGAAGAGATGCCGGACGTGATTCGCACCATCAAAGACATCACCCGGCAAGGAAAGCAGATCTACTACATCGTGGGGAACCACGACATGGCCCTCGAGCATTTCCTGGAAGACTGGGGGCCGCTGAAGGTATCGCCGTTTCTGAATATCAGTTCCGGTGATTTGCGCGTGCGCGTGGAACACGGGCATCTCTACGATCCGTTTTTTGTCTCCTGGCCCAACCTCTATGAGTTTCTGACTCACGCCGCGGGCTGGTTGCTGAAGATTCATCCCGAGCTTTACCGTTTGTGGATTGGGCTCGAGAAAATGCGGGCGCGCTGGCGTGCTCGGCGCTCGGGCATCATCGGGGA
>JAIXOY010000074.1 GCA_027486525.1 Pseudomonadota bacterium | reverse complement strand
GCGCAAACGGTGTTGCGAACGGCTTCATCCACCGCCCAAACTCCCATCACATAAGGATCAAACCGCGAGATCTGCGGAGCGAGACCGCAGCCCACCACCACACCAGTCTTCGCTTCACCCCCATGAGGGGCCATGGCAATCACACCGGCATCACTCGGGGCCCCTTGAGTTGAGAAAGGCTTTGCCACGCTTGCTGATTGCACTTCATGGTCATACTGGCGCACCCAAGCCTCATGGGAACGAATGTTCGCATGACTCAGCATGGTCAGCAACGCAGTGGTGATAGATTCAGCATCAGGATTCGCCGGCAATGGACGCTGTAACTCCGGACGCTCGCACCAGTCTTGCCAGTGGAATTCGCTTCCCCATTTGGCCTTAAGCTCCATGGGAGGAAGACCCTCGTGCAAGAAATTCAACGGTAAGCGCGCCACAGAAGCACCATTAAAGCGCACGTGCAATTCGCCGGTTGAAGTGAACGTGCCGAGATTGGCGGCTTCGACTCCGCGCAGTTGTGCGAGATGCATGAATGTTTCAAGTTGAGCTGGAGGCACGGCCACGGTCATGCGTTCTTGCGATTCAGAAACCATCAACTCCCAGGCTGAGAGTCCGGGATATTTCACGGGAGCGCGTGAGAGATCAATGTCAGCGCCTCCTGTAATGAGCGCCATCTCACCCACGCTGGAAGACAATCCTCCCGCGCCATTATCAGTGAGCCCTGAATACAGTCCAAGATCACGGGCCTCGAGCATAAAATCAGTCAGGCGTTTTTGTGTAAGAGGATCACCGATCTGTACAACACTCGCCGGCGTGCCTTCTTTCCATTCCATCGAGCTGAACGTGGCCCCATGGAGGCCATCTTTACCGATGCGACCACCCACCATCACCACATGATCACGTGGGGAAACAGGTTTCTCCCACGACGGACGATTGTTAACTTTCTGCGGTAGTACACCCAAGGTTCCGCAGAACACCAGTGGCTTACCGGCGAAGTTCACATCGTAATGAAAAGCGCCATTCACGGTTGGGATACCCGATTTGTTCCCGCCATCTTTCACACCGGCGTGAACGCCCGTTCGGATTTGTGCGGGAGGAAGAACAGTCTTCGGCCATGCTTCGCCCATGCGCTCATCGAGATCGGCGGGCGCGAGACAGAAAACGTTGGTGTTAGCGATCGGACGGGCGCCCATACCAACGCCTAAGATATCGCGATTCACACCGAGGATTCCGGTCAAGGCACCTCCGTAGGGATCAAGCGCCGAAGGTGAATTGTGTGTCTCGACTTTGATGGCGAGGTCCACTTGATTATCCCAACGGACAATCCCGGCGTTGTCATCGAACACCGAGACGAGCCAATTCAAGTTGCGCTCGCGACGCACTTGATCGGTAACACCTTTAATGTAGGTCTTAAAAAGTGACTTCACTTGGCGAGACTCACCGCTATCCGCGTCTGTGTAAGTGATGTTCGCGCGGAAGATTTTATGTTTGCAGTGCTCACTCCAGGTCTGGGCGATGATCTCCATTTCCACATCGGTAGGAGCTGTGCCACGGGTTTGGAAGAACTCTTGCACCAGTCGAAGTTCTGGAAGCGTGAGGGCCCACCAGTTTTCATTGTTCATTTTCAGTAGAGTGGCCTCATCGCTTGGAAGCTCAATGGTGCGAACAGGAACAGTTTCGGCTTTTACTGCACGCCATTGGACATCCGTAAAGGCGTTTGTGGTTGTGCGCTCCCACTGCAAGAGGGGATTCGCGACGGGCATAGCACCTACTCCGCGCCAAGTTTCGCCCGAGCGAACTTGGGTCAAGCCGCTCTCTTGCCATGGATGTAGTTCCCAAGCTTCCCGTGTCGCAGAACCGGCGTTATCGGTGACACCCGGATGAAAGCCGCGCTCTGAGCAAGGCATCGCAAAACCCAAACGTGCGAGGTGGCGCTCATAGTCTGAACTGGCCGACGTAAACAAGCGTTCGCTGACCGGATCCACCAGCATATCACCGGCGATGCGATTGAGTTGTGCGCAAGGTCCCGTGGTTTGCAGCCACATCACGCGGCCATTGAGCTGCTGAGCATTTTGTAAAAGATCTTTCGCAGCTGGGAGAACCTCTAAGCGATGCACATACGGCTGAGAAAGAATGTCCTGTACCACTTTCGGATAGAGTTCGTGCTCAACTGCGAGGCCGCGCTGTTTAAATGTCGCCAGAGAATCATTCGACTCACGTGAGAAAGTCGCCTGCGCCAGAATACGACCCGTATCAAGTCCTGCATCCACTTCATGAACCGTCACACCACCTGTGGGAGCGTTGGAAGCAAAGCTTTCTTCGTAGCCGGTAAGACCTGGATGCAACGGCAATAACGACGGATGGATATTGATCACCGCGCCTTGCGGGAAATGTGCCAAGAAGTCTGCTGAAAGAAGACGGCGAAACCCTGCAAGACAGATGAGGGCGAAGTTTTCATTTTGAATGGCCGACCAGATACGCGCTTCATGGCCTGCGCGTTTTTCACCGGGCAAGCGTGGAATCAAGTAGGTCCTAACTCCGAGGCGTTCTGCGCGCTTAAGTACGCCGGCCTCTTCGCGATCACACACCAAGAAAGCGATGGAAAATGATTGGGCCAGGGCTTCAAAGTTACTTCCGTCACCAGAAGCAAAAACACCAAGCTTCATACCGCTCCTCCAATATCCGTGCGCCACTGCGCGCCGGTAAATGCGACTTCTTTAATGACACCTAGTGCGCGTCTGCGAGCTTCTTCCACTGAAGCTCCAAGCGCCGTCACACCCAAAATACGACCACCACGACTCACCCACTCGCCGGATTTTTCCGTCAGCCCGGCAGGGAAAACAATCATCTTTTCTTGCGGAAAGGCCTGCCAGCTCACGGTATGGCCCAAAAGCACCTGCTGACCTTCAGTCCCGGGGTACCCAGGAGCGGCCATGACCACATGGACGGCAGTCTCATTTGAAAATGACGGGGCACCTTCCGGAAATTCTCCCGAGGCGCAACCCTTCAGCCATGGCACGAGATCATCTTGCAAGAGTGGCAACAGGACTTGGGTTTCTGGATCACCGAGCCGCACATTGAACTCCAGAACTTTGAGTCCGCCCTCGGTGCGCATCAAACCAGCGAACAAAAATCCAGTGAAAGGAGTGCCGCGTTTGTGCATCTCAAACAGCACGTCTTCGAACATGCCATCGATGAAGGATTGCTCTGCCACTGAAATGTCTGTAAGGGGTGCCACGGTGCCCATGCCACCTGTATTGGGACCCAGATCGTCGTTCTTAAGACGCTTATGATCACGGGCACTCCCGAGATTAACGTAGTTAAGTCCGTGGCAAAGAGCGAAGACGGAAAGCTCGGGGCCCTGAATTTTTTCCTCCAGCAGTACGCGGGGGATTTTCATGCCTAACCAAGAGCCATCAAAGAAACCGCGAAGAGCCGCAATGGCTTCGGTTTTATCTTGCGCGACCACGACCCCTTTGCCTTGGGCAGGGCCATCGGCTTTGACTACGACACCGGTCCAGTCCGTCATTTGAACGAAGGCTTCGGCTTCTCTTACATCTGTGAATTCAGCGGAGCGCGCAGTGGCAACGCCAGCCGTTCTCATGACATCTTTCGCGAAAACTTTTGAGGTTTCTAAGCGCGCAGCTGCGGCACTTGGGCCCACCGTGGGAATTCCCGCGGCACGAAGCTCATCGGCGACACCTTCGCTCAACGGAATTTCTGGGCCAACGACGGCGAGTTGAAATTGTTCACGTAAAATGAGTTCGTAGAGGGAGAAAGAGGCCGAGCGGATTTTTGCATTCAAGCGACACGTCGCGGGATGGTGAGGAGTCACCCACACTTCTGTCACTTCCGACGACTGTGCGATTTTCCAGGCAAGCGCGGCCTCGCGGCCACCGTTTCCGACGACCAGGACTTTCATGCGAACTCCCTCACCCAGTGGGCAAGATTAAGCGTGTCACCAAAAGGCGCTTTGCCGGTGTAGGCACGGGCGAGGTCATTGGCGAAACACAGATAGAGGGTCTCTGCTGCCTGGCGAACTGACAGCGGAAGTGGCAACGGGCGCTGATGAAAACGCTCAAGGCAAATTTCCTTGAAATCGCCACCCTCACGACGAGCGATTCGTTTTGATTCTGAAAGAGCGGTGTTCCACGCGCTCTCACGGTAGTGCTGACGCAAAAACTCTTTGCTCAAAGCATGGCCTTGAAAAGAGACGCGCAACTCGTCCAGTCCGATCGCATCCACCAGCTTCACTTTACGCTCAGTCCCTGCGAAGGCCCACTCAAGCTTGCCGTCCCACAACTCCACATGCATCAGCGACAAAACATCTTTCAATTGCATCGCGACATCACGGGTGCTGTTCACAAGATCATTAAATTCTTCTGTTGAGAGGGCCGCCATGGCACGGGCCTCATCGGCGGTGAGGAAACGGTCTTCCTCTTCGAGCTTCGTCGTAAATTCCACCATGGGTTGCGAGAAGCGCTCATTTTCTTTCAAGTTCGGATGGCGCTTCAAGAGAGATGAGCCGGCGGGTGCTCCCCAACGGAAAATGACTTCCAGGGGAATCAAGCAATCCGTGGGTTTCGTTTGATAAAAAGAATAATCGTAGTTTGTGCCAACTCGAGCAGGGCGATGAACATCCACAGCTTCGACTTTCATGAAGCGTGAGACTTGGTCAGCTCCGAGAGTCTCTCCTTCTGCGTCGACTAATGATATGAAATGATGAGAGATGCCTTTCTTCTCGAGCAACTTAAAGAAGGTCGCTCCCATGTGCGCCAAGGCCATGCCTTTCTGTGGCAAGAGATCAGGCATCGCACCCCAATCAAACACAGAGTAGCGATCGGTGAATTCAAAGAGCGCGGTCTTATCCTTGCTGATATGCACGTTCTTCGATGAGCCTTCATACATTCGCGTCATGGGCACTCCTGTCTTCAGCACGCAGGCGACGAAAGCGCTCTGCGGCCGCGGTTACATCAACGGGATAAACACCGCTCAAGCAGCCGGTGCACAGAGGCACGCCACTGAGAGCTTCCTTGAGATCGTCTTCATGCTGAAAGATCACGCGTTCAGCACCCAGGTCAGTCGCTAATTCTTCTGGTGTGCGACGCGCAGAGATCAACTCGTCTTTGTCCGGAAAATCGATCCCGAAGTAGCATGGGTTTGTGATGGGCGGACAGGTGCTCACTAGCACGACACTGGCGGCCCCCGCCTCTTTGAGCAACGTGATCAATCGGCGCGAGGTCGTCCCGCGCACGATGGAATCATCCACCAGCAAAACTTTCTTTCCTTGCAACCCTTCGCGCACGGGCGTGAGCTTCTGATAAACAGCTTGCTCACGCAGCGCCTGGGAAGGAAGGATAAAGCTACGCTGAACATAACGATTTTTGATGAGCAGTTCTCGATACGGAAGACCGAGAGATTCGGCCAAAGCGATCGCTGACGGGCGGCTGGTGTCTGGCACCGGCACCACCACATCCACATCCAGGCGCCCTTCGCTATGCAAGGTTCGTGCTTGTTTAGCGAGCTTCTGACCAAGTGTGAGGCGTACGTTATGGACGCCTAAACCATTGATGGTGGATTCTGCGCTCGAGAAATAGATCCATTCAAAGAAGCAGTGGGCCTTTTTCTCTTCTTGCAGGATGACGCTTTCTGGCTGGTGGCCGGGACGAATAAACAAGAGTTCGCCGGGGGACACATCACGCACCGGTGTGTAGCCAGTGAACATCAGCGCGCTCGTTTCCGAAGCCAGCATCCACGACTCAATACCGTCGATGACTTTGCGGCCAAGTACCAAGGGACGCAGACCTTGTGGATCACGAAAGGCAAAGAGACCATGGCCGCCCCAAATCCCGACAACCGCAAAACCGCCCTTCGCTTTTTTCATGGTGTCGCGCACTGAACGACTGAGGCGAGTGAACGGATCAGCGCTGCTGTTTTCACCAAGACCCAAGGCCACCCAGTTCAGCAGCACTTCAATATCGTTTTCAGAGACCAAAACACGGCGATGCTCACGCCCCAGCTCTTCTTTCAACGCTGGCGCATCGGGAAGATTTCCGTTGTGGGCCATGCCGATGCCATCGGGATAATTCACAAACTGCGGTTGCAGATCACGGGTGGAACGGTCGCCTTTGATGGCCACCGTCGCATAGCGGTTATGACCAATCGCGATTTCACCTTGCAGACGAGGCAACACATTTTCGGGAATCGCCTGTGTAACCAGACCATGTTGCTTGTGGTGATGAAAGCGATGACCGTTGATTTCATGAGCGAGAATGCCGGCCGCATCTTGCCCGCGGTGCTGAAGCACCATAAGGGCCTGAAGTGTCTCTGGTGAGGCGAAGGGTGTTCCCACCACGCCTACGATGCCGCACATAAGTGAGCTCCGATGCTGAATTAGTCTCAGCTTAGGAAAACCTGAGAGCGGTTGACAATCATTTATTAGAGATACTAATGTTTTAAATAAGGAAAACTTATGCACCACAGAGCAGCAAACTCGACAACGCTAGGCATCCTCGGGGGTGGGCAGCTGGCCATGCTCCTGGCCCGTGCAGCTCAAATGCGCGGTGTTCGCGTTCATCTTTATTTAGAAAAAGAAGAGCATGCTCCGGCCGTGGAACTGGCCCAACAAATTTTCATGGGTGATGGCTGGCGAGATGAGAGCACTTTGCTGGCTTTCGCTCACTCCTGCGATGTGATCGCATTGGAAAATGAATTTGTGCCGGTTGTTCTGCTAGAAAAAATCGCAGCGGCGACTTCGGTGCGTTTTTTACCGGGGCTCAAGGCCTATGGTTTGTTTCAAAATAAGGCCCGTGAAAAAGAGCACGCGACCTCTCTAGGTATTCCTCTCGCCCCATGGTCTCGAGTCAAAACACTGCAGGACGTTCGCACCTGGCAACACGAACACACTCGCATCGTGTTGAAAACTTGCGAAGGTGGCTACGACGGCTACGGCAATCTTGTCGTCGATAAAAACACTCCCGACAAAGACATCGAGCGATTCCTCAAACAAGGTGACGTTCTCGCTGAGGCGTTCTTAGACTTCACTCACGAGCTAGCGATCGTCGTAGCGAAGCAAGGCGAGACAATTGTCGCCTTCCCCGTGGCCGAAACCATTCAGAGCCGCCAGATTTGTCACTATGTTCTCGCTCCTGCGCGTTTGCCTGAAGCGATTCTTGAAAAAGTTCGAAGCCACGCCACCGCCTTAGTCGAAGCGGCCGGCGACGATGGTCTCTTCGGAGTGGAGTTCTTTCTCACGACCGAAGGAACAGTTCTCTATAATGAGACGGCCCCTCGGCCGCACAATTCGGCTCACTTCACGGTCGATGGCTGTGATGTTTCTCAGTTTGCCATGATTGTGAATCTTGCCCTGGGTGCTGAACTCACCACTCCGCAGCTACTAAGTCCAGTGGTGGGCATGCTTAACTTGCTCGGCACTCATCACGGCAGTCCACGCTTAGAGCCCGAAGAAGATTTTCTCGCTTTGAAAGACGGCAGTCTCTGTCTGTATGGCAAACCTTGGTCCCGCCCTGGTCGCAAGATGGGTCACTTCAATTTACGGGGTGACAACGCCCCTGCCATTCTTGCTCAGTTACAAGAGCTGCAACAAAGGTATCAATTATGATCGGCATTATTATGGGCTCAACATCTGATATGCCAGTGATGGAAAAGGCTGTCGAAGTCCTCAAGCGTTTCGATGTCGCTCATGAAGTGAAAATTGTTTCTGCTCATCGCACGCCCGATCTCATGCGGGACTACGCCATGAGTGCCCGCACCCGTGGCCTAAAAGTCATCATCGCTGGTGCCGGCGGCGCTGCTCATCTTCCCGGGATGACTGCCGCATGGACCACACTTCCTGTGATCGGTGTTCCCGTGGCCAACGGTGCTCTTCAGGGGCAAGACGCTCTCCTATCTATCGTGCAGATGCCACGCGGTGTTCCGGTGGCAACAGTTGCGATCGACAACGCTACCAACGCCGCTTTCCTCGCTCTTCGCATTCTTGCTGCCTTTGATCCTAAGCTCGCAGAGCGACTAGAGCAGGAGCAGCGCGAGGTCGCCAAGCAGGTCGCTGCCACCTGAGGTGGCCACAAAACCTCCTTATTAGCGTGAAATTTCACAATCTCAAAATTTGGCTCATTTCTGGCTTTCTGCAGCAAGAGAGCGTGCCGCGCTCCGTCGAGCCTGACATCAAACATAATTTAGTGAAGCCTTTTACTCGACAACTGCTTGTTGAGGAGGTGATCAAGATTCTGAAACTCCCTTTTGAATCCTAAAAATAACGCACCATAATTCTCGGTTTGTTCAGGCTTTAGGAATTGTGAAGCTTCCACGGGACATGCTACTTTTGTAGCGAATTTATATGTCTTGGGAGGCCCTCATGCAGGCGGATAACGCTGCACTCATCAGCTATACAGCGGTGGTCGCGATGATCATTGTCGGATTAGTTTTGGTTGGTGCTCTTTTGCTGATCAACAGAATTCTAGGCCAGCGCCCTACTG
Organism: Pseudomonadota bacterium; assembly: GCA_027486525.1. GTDB lineage: Bacteria > Bdellovibrionota > Bacteriovoracia > Bacteriovoracales > Bacteriovoracaceae > UBA6144. The sequence goes on along the minus strand of JAIXOY010000074.1, from coordinate 13,875 downwards.
AGCACACACGCAAAAAAGATGACACCTACGAGTGTGGTGTAGACTACGTAGGTACCGGTCATCAGCAGTTCTCGGTCCGCTACTACCTCGTCGCTCTTGTGTTCTTGCTGTTCGACGTAGAAATCGTCTTCATGTACCCGTGGACTCTCGCCTACAAAGCCTACCTTCCTGTAAGTGGTGGTTTCATCATCTGGGAAGTCGTTCTCTTCGCCCTGATTCTTTTGGGTGGTTACATTTACCTGCGCCTTCGTGGCGCATTTGACTGGGATTAATTTTATGTCAAAAGATGGAAGCGCTTTCGCGTACCCGATGGTCTTAGCTGAAGCGGCTAAGTGGGCACGGAAAAATTCTCTCTGGCCGATGCCGTTCGGTACCTCGTGCTGCGGGATTGAGATGATGGCCGTGCTCGGCTCTCACTACGATCTCTCGCGCTTCGGTGCCGAAGTGGTTCGCTTCTCTCCACGCCAAGCGGATTTGCTGCTTGTGGCGGGAACCATCACCACAAAAATGGCACCGGTGCTTCGTACCATCTACGATCAAATGCTTGAGCCGAAGTGGGTCATCGCCATGGGCGCTTGCTCATCTTCTGGCGGTATCTTTGATACCTACTCCGTTCTTCAAGGCATCGACGAAATCATGCCCGTAGATGTTTACGTTCCTGGTTGCCCACCCATCCCTGAAGGGGTGATCCACGCTGTTCTTCACCTGCAAAAAATCATCGATGGCAGCATCGACCGCAACACCGCAGAAAAGCCGTCTCACGAAGACGCGATCAATGCCATGAACTACCGCAAGGCCATGACACATGACATTTCTGCGAACTGGCGCGTGACTCAAGAGGGCATCGTGCCCGGACGCAAGGAGTAGACGATGTATAACGCCTATACTGAAAACGCTCCCTTCCTTGCACGCCAAAACGCATTCAACCTGCGCTTGCAGGAAAAGTACCTACAAGGCGCACTCGCCGAAGGTCGCAAGCTGGTCTTCGATAGCATCCAAGAACCAGTCCTCTGGGTTCGCGACGGCAAAGACCTGATGATCGTCGTGAAAATGCTCCGCACCGACGACACCATCAAGGTCGACTTTCTCTCGAGCCTCACGGCCTACGACAACAAAGACAAAGTCGACGGCCCGAAACGGTTCGTGATGGTTTACAACTTCTATTCCACCACGACGAACGTTCGTGTCCGCGTGAAGCTTGCCGTTAACCTCGACGAAGCTGTCCCGACTCTCACGAACGAGTGGGCAGCAGCGAACTGGCTCGAGCGCGAAGTGTGGGATCTCTTTGGCATTCCATTCGCAGGTCATCCCAACCTCCGTCGTATCATGATGGACGAGCGCTTCACCGGTCATCCCCTTCGCAAAGAATACCCGATCAAGCAGCGCGAACCATTCGCCGACAACATCCCTTTCCATCTGGGAGCGCAGCCGCTTCCTAAGAGCGAGAAGTGACTATGGAAAACAAACAACCGCTAGCGGATTTCTACAACCCGAACGTCTTGATCAATCTCGGCCCTGCGCACCCAGCGATGCACGGCACTTTGCGTGTCATGTGCCGGATCAACGGCGAGGTCATCGAAGATGCGACCTGTGAGATTGGGTACCTCCACCGCGCCATTGAAAAATTGGGCGAAGAGAAAACCTATCACCAGTGGATGGTCTACACCGATCGCTTGAACTACTGTTCAGCGCTCATCAACAACATCGCCTATGCCATGACGGTAGAAAACGTCATGAACATCAAGATCACCGACCGCTGCCTCTGGGTTCGGATGATCATGATGGAACTTTCTCGTATCATCGATCACTTGGTGTGTTTGGCCGCCAACATCTTGGACGCCGGTGCTCTCACGTGTTTCTGGCTCTTATTCCGCTGGCGTGAAGAAGCTTACACCATGATTGAATCGGCCTGTGGCATGCGTCTCACTACGACCTACGCGCGCATCGGCGGCATGAGCTACGACATCCCAGATGATTTCATTCCACGCCTCTTTAAATTCTGTGAAGAGTTTCCGAAGGCCATGGATGAGGTGGATGCTCTCTTGAGCGGTAACCGCATCTGGATCGATCGTACCCGCGGCGTGGGAGTGCTCTCGCGTGAGGACGCCCTCAACTACAGCGCGACCGGTGTTGTGGCCCGTGCTTCCGGCCTTGATATTGACCTTCGTCGCGACCGTCCCTACATGGCCTACGACCAAGTGGATTTCGACGTGGTGGTCGGTTCAAACGGCGACACCTATGATCGGTACCTCTGCCGCATGGAAGAGATGAAACAATCAGTGCGCATCCTGAAGCAATGTATCGATAAGATTCCAGGTGGCCCGATCTGGGTGGATGATCGCCGCGTACAAATCCCTGAGAAGATCGACGTCTACACCAAGATGGAAGTCTTGATTCACCACTTCAAGATCTTCATGGAAGGGATCGACGTCCCGGCCGGGGAATCTTTCACATTCGTGGAAGGCGCGAACGGCGAACTGGGCTTCTATATCGTAAGCCGCGGCGGCCCGAAAGCCTGGCGCCTGCACGTGAAGAGCCCGTCGTTGATGCAGTTTCAGGCCTACGAAAAGATGATCAAAGGCGACAAGATCGCCGACGCCGTCGCGACCTTGGGTTCTGTGAATATCATTGCTGGCGAGCTGGATCGTTAATTTAGAGAGAGAGACACCTATGGCACTATCAGAAAAAATCAAGAACACGATCAACGGGATTCGCCACCAGTTTCCCACTGAACAGGCGCTCCTGATTCCAACCTTGCTCGAAGTCCAAAACGACTACGACTGGGTTTCTCTCGAGCACATGAAAGATGTGGGCGAGTTTCTCAATCTCCCGCTCTCGAAGGTGCGCGAAGTCGCGAGTTTCTACACCATGTTCAAGCTCGCTCCTATGGGCAAAGTCGATCTGCAGATCTGCACCAACATCTCCTGCTGGCTCAACGGCGCGGATAAACTCGTCGCCTGCGCCAAGAAGAAGCTCGGCGTGGCCCACGGTGAGACCACCGCCGACGGTAAATTCACCCTGAACCAGGTGGAATGCCTCGCCTCCTGCGGCACAGCTCCGGCCCTGATGATCAACGAAGACTATTACGAGAACGTCGATGAAGCACAGCTTTTGAGCCTGATTGCGCAAGCGCAAAATGACCTTGAGGCTGGGAAAGTCGTCGGCAAGAGCACGCGCATGGAAGGAGTATGGCCATGATGTACAACAACGAACACTTCGAGCCCGTCATCACCCCCAACGTCAGCAAGCCTGGCTGCGAGACGATCGACTTCTATATGCAAAACGAAGAGGGCTACAAAGCACTCGAGAAAGCCCTCAAGATGAAGCCCGCAGAAGTCGTCGATGAAGTGAAAAAGTCGAACCTGCGCGGTCGCGGCGGTGCCGGATTCCCGACGGGAATGAAGTGGTCCTTCATGCCACCGAATCCAGTAGATGCGAACGGTAACGTGAAACCAAAATACTTGGTTTGTAATGCCGACGAAGGTGAGCCGGGAACTTTTAAAGACCGCTTGATCTTCACGAAGACTCCACACCGCATGATTGAAGGCATGATCATCGGCGGTCATGCCATCGGCTCCAACAAGGGCTTCGTTTACGTTCGCGGTGAATGGCACAAAGAGATTCGCCTCATGCAAAAAGCGCTCGACGATGCGTACGCTAAAGGTTTTCTCGGAAAAAACATCCTCGGCTCGGGCTTCAACTTTGATCTCGTGATCTACAAAGGTGCCGGCGCATACATCTGTGGAGAAGAAACGGCTCTTCTCAACTCGCTGGAAGGCAAGCGCGGCGAACCACGCTTGAAGCCACCGTTCCCGGCGCAAGTGGGTGCCTACGGCATGCCATCGTGCGTGAACAACGTCGAAACATTCGCGGCCGTGCCTTACATCATTCAAAAAGGCTGGGAGAAGTACGCCAAGATGGGGCCCGAGCGCTCGGGCGGAACCCGCTTGATCTGCGTCTCAGGTCACGTAAACAAACCCGGCGTCTACGAACTCCCGATGAACCTTTCGATCAATGACATCATCGAGCTCGCGGGCGGCGTGAAGGGCGGCAAACTCAAGGCCGTCATTCCCGGCGGAGCTTCGGCACCGATGCTTAGAGCAGACGAATGCGGCGTGCTCACCGATTACGACTCGCTGGCAAAAGCCGGCACCATGGCCGGCTCGGGCGGACTCATCGTGATGAACGACACCGTCTCGATTCCTGAAGCGACTTACACTCTCCTGAAGTTTTATGAGCACGAATCCTGCGGACAGTGCTCTCAGTGCCGGGAAGGCTCCCACTGGCTCGCGCGCATGTTCAAGCGCATCCTCGATGGCGGCGGCACACAAGAAGATCTCGACTACATCGCAAAAATTTGCGCCAACATGGCAGGCCAAACGATTTGTGCGTTTGCCGATGCGGTCACAGGTCCGGCCCTTTCAAGCGTTCGCAAATTCCGCTCGGAGTTTGAAGAGTTAATTACAAAAGGTGGACTCCACGGCATTGGTCGGACGGAGTCTGTTTCCCATGAAATGGGTGGTGCTCATGTCTAATCCGATCTCAATTCCTAAAGAAGACCTGAACTACACGTCTGGTAAGTTGCCTGTTCACTCTGATCCCAATCCGGAGGCGAAGCCTCTCCCGAAGGTCACGATCGACGGCAAAGCTTACGAGTTCAAGCCGGGCGACACCATCATGCAAGTGGCCGAGCGCTACAGATTGCATGAAGACATACCTCGATACTGTTACCACCCCGGTATGCCCATCGCGGGCACGTGCCGGATGTGCACCGTGGAAGTGGAGAAAGCTCCCAAGCTCATGACGTCCTGCTCGACTCCTGCTGGCGACGGCATGGTGGTGCACACGCGTTCAGAAAAAGTTCTCAAGTCGCGCAACGGGGTGATGGACTTCCTCCTCACCAACCATCCGCTTGACTGCCCCGTGTGCGATAAGGCCGGCGAGTGCGAACTCCAGGACTACACGTTCGAGTACGGCCCGCAAGAATCCAACTTCAAAGAAGAAAAACGCGTCTACGAGAGCGCGACAACCAAGAAGCTCTCCGACAAAATCACGCTGAACATGAACCGCTGTGTTCACTGTGAACGTTGCGTGCGCTTCACGGATGACGTCACAAAGACAAACGATCTCGTGATGGTGAACCGCGGCTGGCATAAAGAGCTCACTGTAACTGACGAAAAGGTCGGTCTCGTAAATGACTACCAAGGCTGCTTGACGGATTTCTGTCCGGTGGGTGCTTTGACCATGAACGACTTCCGCTTTGAAAAGCGCGTGTGGTTCCTGGATAAAATGCCATCGCTCTGTGACGGCTGCTCGAAGGGCTGCAACATTGAAGTTCACCACGATAAAGAAGTGGTTCAGCGCTACGTCCCTATCTTTAACGAGAAAGTGAACAATCACTGGATGTGTGACGAAGGACGCTTGTCGTACCACACCTACGCCGATGCCAACCGCATCGTCTCTCCTCTTCTTCCTGACACCGCTTCGGGCCGCCTCAGTTCAACGAACTGGGAAACAGCCGCCACCATCGTCAACGCTCGCGTGAAAAGCGCCAGCAAGGTCCTTGTGGTTGTCGGTACTGATGCCACTAACGAAGAGGCCATGCTCATCAAAGGTCACTTCTCGGCTCGGGCAGAATTGAAATACCACTCTGGTTTCGGTGAAAACAAAGCCCTCGACCATCTCTTGCGTCAGTCTGATAAAACGCCCAACACCAAAGGTGTCGCTGCGATCGGTTTGGCACCGATGCAAGCAACAGATGTGAATGGCAAAGACCTCGTGGTGGTGTTCCGCCAAGGCCGCGCTCAGATTCCAAAAGTTGAAGGCCAAGACGTCATTCTCGTGGGTGTTTACGCTCGCGAAGAAATCGACGCCCTGAAAGCCAGCAACGTGCGTATCCAGGCCGTTTTGCCAAGTCTTGCGACCATCGAGAAAGAAGGTTCATTCACCAACTGCGATGGCATCACTCAATCATTTAACGCTGCGGTTGCTCACCGTGGTAAGGCCCTCGCTCTGCCGAAGATTTTGGCAGCGCTTGTTGGCGATAAGCACTAGGAGCACAGATGGATCCGGTGATTTTTACAACTTTGGCCGTCGTCGCAAAGATGCTCCTGCTCCTCGCAGTCACTTTGGGCGTGGTTCCTGTCATGGTGTGGTTTGAGCGTCGTGGGGCCGGTTGGTTCCAAGGTCGTCCAGGACCCAACCGCGTCGGTCCGTTTGGTCTCTTGCAACCGCTTGCTGACGTGATCAAGTTCTTCTTCAAAGAAGACTGGACGCCAGGCAACGCCGATAAATTCTGGTACTGGATGGCACCCTTGATTGCCCTCGTGGCTCCGCTGGCCGCCATCAGCGTGATTCCTTTCGGCAGCCATCTCGTCATTGGTGACTCCGTGGTGCAAATGCAACTCGCTGACGTCGATGCTGGTGTCATCTTCATCTTGGCGTTCGCGGGCCTAGAAGTTTACCCGGTGATCTTGGCCGGTTGGGCCTCTAACAATAAATACTCTGTGCTCGGTGCGCTTCGCGGTTCAGCTCAGGTGGTTTCGTACGAGATCTCCATGGGCCTCGCGCTGTTGTCGATGTTGCTGTTCTACGGAACGTTCAACATGAACGAGATGGTGACTTGGCAAACGGGAACACTCTGGGGCTTCTTGCCTGCTTGGGGTTGCTTCTTCAATCCCTTCGCAGCGCTGGTTTTCTGGGTTTCCATTTTCGCAGAAACCAACCGCCTTCCTTTCGATTTGCCTGAAGGTGAATCAGAAATCGTAGCGGGCTATCACTTGGAGTACGGCGCCTTCAAGTTCGCCGCCTTCTTCATGGCCGAGTACGTTGCGATGATCATGGCCGCTGCCTTGATGATCACCGTGTTCTTTGGCGGCTACGGCTTCTTGCCGGGCATGCAAACGATCCTCGAGATCGCCACCCAACAATTCGGTCTGGGCGCTGCGGGCATTCAAAACGTCACCGCTCTTTTGCAATTCACATCTCTCGCCAGTAAAGTCGCTTTTGTCATGTTCGTGTTTGTATGGGTTCGCTGGACGCTCCCACGTTTCCGTTTTGACCAGCTCATGGATTTGGGTTGGAAATGGCTTTTCCCTCTGTCTCTTGTGAATCTCGTGTTTACCGCGTGGCTCACTTGGTACATGGGACAATAGGAGAACCTCATGGCCACTAAAAATATCTCTCGCCCCTACACCGTCGCGCAGAAGCTCTACGTCTTTTACATTATTAAAGGCATGTTGATTAATTTGCGTCGTTTCTTCACGGGTCTCGTGCTTCAACGTAACTGGACCATCCAGTACCCAGAAGAGCGCCGCGACTATTCGCAACGCTTCCGTGGGGCCCACTTCATCAGCGTAGATAAGAATAAAACAGAAAACTGCACCGCCTGCTTCTTGTGCGAAACGGTCTGCCCAGCAGAGTGCATTCATATCGTGGCCGAAGAGCGCCCAGACGACCAAAACCCCGACGGAGTTTGGAAAGAGAAGAAACCTTTGTCTTTCGACATCGACCTGCTTCGCTGTTGCTTCTGCGGTTTCTGCGAAGAGGCCTGCCCGAAAGATGCCATCAAGCTTTCTCGTGACTATGAAATGTCGGTCAGCAATCGTGACGACGCTATCTTTGATTTAGCTCACCTCAAACGGGAGATTAACGGTCGTGGTTGATATCATCTATCCCCTCAGTTTCCTCGCAGCGGCTTCGGCCCTGCTCGCTCTCGTGATGTTGTTTGCGAAAGATGCCCTCACCTGCGCCATGGCGCTTCTGGGTGTGCTTCTGAGTACCGCAGGAATCTACGGCATGATCGGTGCGCACTTCGTCGCCACCATTCAGCTGGTGGTTTACGCCGGCGCGATCATGGTGTTGTTCGTCTTCTCTATCATGCTCCTGAACCTTAAGAAGCTCGGCGACCGTTTTCCCATCACTTCTCCTCGCTTCTTGATCGGCGCCGTCTCCGGACTCGCCATCGTCGGCGCAGGCACCTGGGGCATTTTGCAATGGATCCCTCAGAGCTACGGCACGTGGGATAACCAGGCCATGCTCGCGGCCGGTGGAAACACCCGTATCCTCGCTCACAGCCTCTTCACTCAACACGCTATCGCCTTTGAAGCGGTCAGTGTGGCTTTGATCGTGGCCTTGGTCGGTGCTGTTACTCTCGCTAAACGTAAATTCGAATAAGGGATCTCTATGTTGACCGTGACTCATCTTCCACAAGTCCTCGCTCTCTTCCTGTTTGTGGTGGGCATGTTGATCGTGCTGCTCCGTCGCAACACCATCGTGCTTCTCATGGGAATTGAGCTCATGCTGAATGCCGCGAACCTAAGCCTCGTCGCTTTTGCTCGCTCACAAGGCCAGCTTGACGGTCAAATCATGGTGTTCTTCGTGATCACCATCGCCGCTGCTGAATCAGCGGTGGGACTCTCGATCCTCGTGAATCTTTACCGTAACTTTGGCGCCGTCACTACAGATCGCGCTCAAACCCTGCAAGGTTAATCATGGAAGCTCAACACTCGCTCCTGCCGCTCTTCATCTTGTTGTTGCCTCTGTGTGGCTTCATTCTTAACGGCGTGATCATTCCTTTCGCGCTCCAGGGCTTTGGTAAAACCTCGGTGAAAGCAGCCGCCAGCGCTTCGACGATTCCACTCGCCCTCGCTTTCGTCTTAGGCCTGATGGCCTTCGGTCAACTGGGCGAGAGCTCGCTGCTGGTGAATGCCTACCCGTGGCTCACCATCGGAAATTTGAGCATCGACTTCGCCCTCAAGATTGATCGCCTGAGTGGTCTCTTGGTGCTCATCATCACCGGTATCGGCACGCTCATTCACCTGTTCAGTGCTTCCTACCTCGCGACAGAAAAAGGCATTGGCCGCTACTACGCGTACCTCTCTCTGTTCTGCTTCTCGATGTTGCTCTTAGTTCTCGGTAACGAGTTGCCACTCTTGTTCTTCGGCTGGGAAGGCGTGGGCCTGTGCTCCTACCTCTTGATCGGCTTCTGGTACACCGAGACGGAAAAAGCCAACGCCGGAAAAAAGGCTTTCATCGCTAACCGCGTGGGCGACCTGGGATTCCTGATCGGCGCTTTCTTACTTTTCAAGATGATCGGTTCATTCAACTTTGATTTCATGACCGCGAAATTTGCGGAATGGAAAGCCACGGGCAATTTTGATCATTACCTCGTGACGGCTACCTGCCTCGCTCTCTTCGTCGGCGCGACTGGTAAGTCCGCTCAGATTCCCTTGTTCGTGTGGCTGCCAGATGCCATGTCGGGCCCAACACCCGTTTCTGCCTTGATCCACGCCGCCACCATGGTGACCGCCGGTGTCTACATGATCGCTCGCCTGAATGGTTTGTTTGATCTCGCCCCTGATGCCCTGACGTTGATTGCCTACGTGGGTGCCTTCACCGCGCTCTTCGCCGGCACCATCGCGATTGCGCAAAAAGACATCAAAAAAGTTCTCGCTTACTCAACCGTATCGCAGCTTGGATTCATGTTCATGGCCTGCGGTGTGGGCGCGTACCAGACTGCGGTCTTCCACTTGATGACCCACGCTTTCTTTACAGCGTTGTTGTTCTTGGGGTCAGGCTCTGTTATCCACGCCTGCCACCACGAACAGGACATGACGAAGATGGGCGGGCTGAAGAAGTACCTTCCCCACACACATTTGACGATGCTGATCGGCTCACTGGCGATTTCGGGGATTCCGTTCTTCTCGGGCTTCTTCTCGAAAGACGAAATCCTCTACTCGGCGATTGCTCTTCCCGGCGGCCATGCTCCGGTGTTCTTCATCGGTGTGGCCACGGCGGCCCTGACTGCGATCTACACCGGTCGCATGATGGCGATGACGTTCTACGGAAAAGAGCGGCTTGATCACCACACCAAAGAGCATCTCCACGAGTCGCCAGGTTTGATGCTGTTCCCACTTTACGTGCTCGCAGGGCTTGCCGCCATCGGCGGCTTCTTCGGCGTGCCTCACTTGCTCGGCGATTACCTCGGCCACATGCCCCATGCCCTGTCTCATTGGCTTGAACCCGTGGTTCCAACCCGCGTGTTGCCTTTGATGGCGGTGAAGCTTCCGCTTCACGAAGCCGTGGTGATGATTGGATCTTCCGTTCTGGCCATCGTGAGCTTCACTCTCGGAATCGTGCTCTTTAAGAACAAGCAGAGCATCACAGAACTCGTTTCAGGTCTTGCTCCGATTGAAAAAGTTCTCGCCCACAAATACTACATAGATGAGCTTTATCAGCTCGTCATCCTGGGCCCGATCGCGAAGTTCTCCCAGATCTGCAGCGACATCATCGATCGCCTCGGCATCGACGGTGCGGTGAACGGAGTGGGTAACGGCGCTCGTCGCATCGGCACGCGCCTCAAAGCATTACAAGACGGTGACGTGCAAACAGCGGCACTTTGGATGGTCGCGGGCACAGCGCTCGCAGTAGCGGGGACCTTGATCCTCGCTCGGATGTAGAGGTGAATATGCTCAGTACGATTGTCTTTCTTCCTACCGTCGCCGCACTCCTCCTTCTGGTGGTTCCGACGGCCTACGCTCGCAAGTACACTTTCGCCGTCTCCATCGTGAGCTTCCTCCTCGCGGTCAAAGTGTGGATGGATTTCGATAGCAGCACGGCGGCCATGCAGTTCACGGAACTGGTTCCGTGGATTCCTCAGCTGGGCATCCACTATGCCCTCGGCATCGACGGGATCGCTCTTCCGCTCGTGGCCCTCGCGGCCTTCATTGCCCCCATCGCGATGCTCGGAACCTGGCCTGCTGAACCAGTGAATAAAGAAAAGTTCTTCCTCGCCAACGCCATGATCCTGCAGACCGGTATGTACGGAACGTTCCTTTCAACGGATTTGTTCTTGTTCTACTTCTTCTGGGAAGTGGTCTTGATCCCGATGTTCTTCTTGATCGGCATCTGGGGCGGCCAAAACCGCATCTACGCGACACTGAAGTTCTTCATCTACACCATGGTCGGCTCACTCTTGATGCTTGTTGCGATCTTCTGGCTCGGCAGCGAGGCGCAGGAACAGCTCGGCGTGACCACCACTCTCATGAGTGACATTGCGAAACTCAATCTGCCTTTCGATCCGGCCACTCCATGGACTTCACCACAGGCCCTCTTGTTCATGGCGTTCACTCTCGCCTTCGTGATCAAGGTCCCGATGGTTCCGTTTCACACCTGGCTGCCGGACGCACACGTACAAGCTCCAACCATGGGCTCCGTGTTCCTGGCCGCCGTTTTGTTGAAAATGGGAACCTACGGCATCCTTCGGATCTCATTGCCGATGTTCACGGAAGCCGCCATGTGGGCCGCACCGGTGCTACAAGGTCTTGGCTGCGTTGGGATCATCTACGGAGCGTTCTGTGCCATGGCCCAGGACGATTTCAAAAAACTCGTGGCCTACTCTTCTGTCTCCCACATGGGCTACATCGTCGTCGGCTTGTTCGCTTTTCAACCCATCGCTCTCGCTGGCTCGCTCTACCAGATGGTGAACCACGGCATCGCATCTGCTGGCCTTTTCTTGATCGTGGGCATGCTCTACGAGCGTCTTCACACGCGTAACTTGAACGAATTCGGCTCGCTCGCGAAATCTGTTCCGATGATGGCGATTGCCTTCATGATCATGACCCTTTCTTCAGTCGCCCTTCCCGGCACCAATGGCTTCGTCGGTGAGTTCACTATTCTCCTGGGTACTTTCCAGCAGTCTGCCGTGCTCGCTGGTATCTGCGGCCTCGGCGTGATCTTCGGCGCGGTCTACTCTTTGAAAGCCTTCCAAAAAGTCATGCTCGGGCCATCCAATGTTCAAGGCCACGGTCACGGTGCTCACGGACACGACGATCACGCGGGCCATGGCCATCATGAAGAGCCGGCGCACGTTGCCGTCACTCACGACTTGACTGCCAAAGAAATTGCGGCGATGGCATTGCTCGCGGCCTTTGTTTTTGCTGTGGGCTTTTTCCCGGAGATCTTCTTCGGGCCATCACGAATCGCTCTAGAAACGTTGTCACAATCTTTAACTGGCCCTGTGGCCCCTTAAGAAGAGTTTGAAATGAATTTGACTGAGATTTTTCCGTACGTTCCTTTCACTGATGCTGGCTTTCAAGGGCTCTTGCCTTTCATGGCGCTCGGAATCGGTGGCACACTCGCTCTGATTCTCGCTCCCATGAAAAACGGCGCGCTTTTGTCACGCCTGTTTGCCCTCATCACGTTGATCGTTTCTGCGATTTGCATCATCCAACTGGATGGCACGAAAGAAATGATCGGCGGCGTATTAATCATGAGCACTAAAACTTCTGCGCTTATGTTAGCGCTCCATATGGTCGGCGTGTTCGCCATCTTCTTGCTTTCGGGTGAAGAAAAGAAAGAAGCTTTGCTACCAGAGTCCAATGCCCTCATCGTGTATTCGATCTGCGGCATGTCTCTGCTGGTTTCATCTCATCACCTACTCTTCCAATTCATCGCCATCGAAATCATGTCATTGGCGATTTATGTGCTCGTGGCCATGCGCCGCACGCACCGTACTTCAGCTGAAGCGGGCATGAAGTACTTCGTCCTGGGCGGACTCGCCTCTGCGACGTTCTTGTACGGCTCAGCTCTGCTCTACGGCTCGACAGGATTCTTCACACTTCCAGAGATTGCCGTCGCTCCAGCTTCATTCCTGAAGACCGCTGGTTTCTGCTTAGTGCTCGGCGGACTGCTCTTTAAAGTCGGCGCGGTGCCTTTCCACGCTTGGGTGCCGGACGTCTACGAAGGCGCGTCACTTCCCGTCACCGGCTTCATGGCCGCTGCTGTGAAATTTGCGGCGTTCTGCGTGCTTGCTAACGTCGCTGCGGCCGGTTTGAACGCCAGCACTTCGGAAGCCGTCACTTGGATCCTCACCATCGCCGCGGCCTTGACCATGGCGTGGGGTAACTTCGCTGCTCTTACTCAACGTGGGCTGAAACGCCTACTGGCCTACTCATCGATTGCTCACACCGGTTACTTGCTCGTGGGTGTCATTGCTGCTGGCGAAGGCGCTTTGAGCGCTGGCGCTCCCGTCGCTCTCTATTTGCTCTTCTACGCCTTTGCCACTTTGGGAGCCTTCGCTTGCTTGCAGGCCCTCGCCCCTGGCAGCGAAGACGTGCCGATGGATGCACTCGCGGGTCGTGGCCTCACTCACCCGTTCTTGGGTCTTGGTCTCACAGTGTTCTTGTTCGGCATGGCGGGCATCCCGATGACGGCCGGCTTTATCGGTAAATACTTAGTGTTTGGCGCCGGTGTTCACACCGGCCATGTGCCACTCGTTGTCCTGGGTGTCCTCACCAGCGTCGCAGCGATGTACTACTACCTCCGCATCGTGGTGACCTTGTACATGAAGCCAGTGGAAGCCAATGCTCCGAAGCCAGTCTTGCACTGGGGAGCGGCCGTGGTGACTGTATTGTGCTTGATGACGACGCTTTACTACGGGGTCGCTCCGGCGCGCATCATCGCTTTCTTCGAGACTCTCTAATCCAAATAAAAAAGCCTCCGAAAGGAGGCTTTTTATTATCTGCTTTTCTTAAATCATTCTTTAAATCGATGAGATCCTAGGAGCCTAGATCGAGAAACCGAGGCTTGCTCCTGCAAGTCGCAGGTTTTGAGCTTGCGGGCGACGACGGAGATCGCGATTTAGAGAATGATTAGCGGAAGAAGTCGAGGCCCTGATAATTCTTAAACGGAAGCGGGGTCACTTCCTTGTTCAGCCCATCCACCCGACGCTCCACCTGATGCTGGACTAATTTAATCATGGATGGATCACCCTCGAGATCGAGGACGACTTTGCCCGGGGCTTTGTAGTGAACTTCGCCGGTGATTTCAATCTTACGAACGATGTCGTAGATCGCTTCTGCGGCGGCCATGTCG
>JAIXOY010000050.1 GCA_027486525.1 Pseudomonadota bacterium | reverse complement strand
CGGCACCGGCAAGTCGACGCTGGCGTTTGCGCTGGTGCGGGCCTTTCCGTTGCCCTGGCCTGTGATCTAAAAATATCTGCCCCCGGGGTACGTTTCATCGCCGGCTTTACTCAAATTGGCCTGGCCCCCGATGCTGGCTTATCTTTTCAACTCGTCCGCCATCTCGGCTACGCTCGTGCACTGGCCTTCTCACTGAAAGGAAAACCGCTCCTCGCTGAAGAGCTTGTGAATTTTGGACTCATCAATGAGGTTCACCAGTATCCCCTTGCGGCCGCCTTGCAACTTGCCGAGGAACTGAATCAGCTGGCTCCGATGTCATTGAAAGCCACGAAGAAAAATTTCCAGCTCGCAGCCGAGACACAGTGGGCCCAGGTCTTGGAGACTGAAAAAGTCGCCCAGCGGACTCTAGGTTTCAGCGATGACTATCGCGAAGGCGTAACGGCGTTTCTAGAAAAAAGAAAACCTGTTTTCAAAGGCCAGTAATGACTCCCACATCAGTTGTTGTGATTGGAGCAGGCACCATGGGGGCGGGCATTGCTCAATGGTTTGCCCAGCAGATGGTTCCCACTGTCCTCTGCGACAACAATGAGACGCAAAGCCAGAAGGCCCTCGCGAGCATTCATGCCTCCTGGGACAAACTCGTCGAAAAAGAAAAACTCACCGCCTGCCAGGTCTCGCAAATGAAGTCGCTCCTCGAAGCAAAGCCGCTCTCGGCGACTCATCCTCAAACGGGACTCGTGATTGAGGCGATCATTGAAGATTTGAATGTTAAAAGAAGTCTCTTCGCTGCCATTGATCAGCAATTTAGCGCCGGGACGATTTTTGCCACGAACACCTCGAGCTTTCCCATCGAGTTGATCGCTGCTGCTGTTGGAGCTGATCGCCAAAAGCGCTTGCTCGGTTTGCACTTTTTTAATCCGGCGACCTTGATGAAGCTCGTCGAAGTGATTGCCGGCCCATCGACAGATCCTGCCTTGGCGCAAAACCTCTACTCGTGGTTCGAGAAATGCGGCAAAGAGCCGGCGCTTTGTGCGGATACCCCTGGATTTATTGTGAACCGCGTGGCCCGTGGCTTCTATGGCGAGGCCTTGCGAATTGTGACTGGCGATGATGAAGCTCAATTCAAAGAAATTGATCAGCTCATGCGCGAAGTCGGTGGCTTTAAAATGGGCCCTTTTGAATTGATGGATCTCATCGGCGTGGATATTAACTACGCGGTCACCACTTCGGTTTGGGAAGCGCTCCATAAGTCACCTCGTCTGACGCCCCATCCTTTGCAAAAAAAATTAGTCGATGCGAAACGGCATGGCAAAAAAACCAAGCGGGGTTTTTATGCCTACGAATGATTGGGTCTTGGATCTGTCCGCCAGCGATAAGGAAACGAAGGAAGCTTTCTTAGAGCAGCACGCTGACAAGAATGTGCTAATGGATCTGACGTGCTTTGATCCACAGGACTTCTACCAGCGCTTCCCCCAACTCAAGGCCGTGTGCTCGACGTTACTCTCACATAATAAGAAGTGTGAAGCCCACGCCAAACCGGGTTTTGAAAGTGGCCTGCAGCTTTTGCAAGAAACTGGACTCTCACCTGTGCCGACGACTTTCCTTGGTGCTGGATTTGTCGTTGCTCGCACCATGGCGGTGATCATCAACGAAGCCTTCTATGCTTGGGAAGAAAAGACGGCATCGAAAGAAGATATCGACCGGGCCATGCGCTTTGGAGTGAACTACCCTTTAGGCCCTTTCGCTTGGGCCAAGGGCCGCGAGCAAGTGGTTGTGAGGCTGCTCGAAACTCTGCTGGCAGAAACAAAAGACGAGCGGTACAGACCTGCCGCGACTTTAAAAGCTACGAAATGAAGAAGGCCCCGAAAGGGGCCTTCTCTTTATCTGCAGTTTGTTTGACCGTCTTGAATCTTCAGGTAAAAGCGCTTCTTGGCGCGTGGGCGGCTCTCGCCGCTATTGTACGCTTGGATGTAAGCGTAGTCCTTACAGCTGCCGTCGGGTTGGTTCACTTCGTCACACGTCATCGAAGCCGCGAGCTTCAAGGCCACAACTTCGCCTGGTGAGTTGACCGTGTAGACCAACGGGTTTTGCGCTTCGCCGGCCCAGTTGATCGCCCCTTGCAAGGCCCCTTTCTTAAACTCAACTTTCAAAGTGACAGGGAAAACAAAGCCAAATTCTGCACCTTGCTCGAGAGACACGTTCAAATCGTAGCTCACAGTGCCGGTTGGGCTGCAGGCCTTGATCGGTCTCTCGCGGCTACCAGCACCTGTGCTGTCGAGCTCACGACTTCCGACGAGTATTTTCAAAGTTCCACGCTTGATGGTCTCGTCAAAAGTGAAGTTGCGGCCTGCGAGTGAACTGAGGATCAATGCACGGTAAGCGCCGGGAGCACGAAGATCGCTGCCGAGTTCATCCGCATACAACATGTGCTCGAACCAGCTTTGTGCCGTGAGACCCGGGTGGTTACGAGTGAGGCGCATGGTCTCCATCGTGAGATCGCTCATGGCCACGAGCCCTGCACGGCCATCTTGCGCAATGAAGGCATCCAAGATGTCGTTCATGGTTCCGCCGTAAGCCTCGCCGTCATCGTGCACTTCGTTCGTGAGATAGAAGCCCGTTTGGTTGATGATGCGGAAGCCTTCCTTGCCCGGGAAGCTCTGGTTGTTGGTCTGGTGCTGCACCACCAACATCGCTAAGAAATCCGCCATGCCTTCGGAGAGCCCCCCGGTATCAGCAAGGCGAAGGAAAGGGCCCATCACGCGGTCCATGATCCCGTGGCCGAGTTCGTGCCAGATCGTTGAGTTGTCGCGCGCATAGTTCATCGAACCTGCGCTGTAGGTCGTGAAGTTAATGGTGTTGTCTGTGTAGTAAGCGTTGTCGCGCATGCCGATATCTGGATCGTACAAGAACGCATCGAACGGCTTCGTTGAAAGTTCTGGGTCAGTGAGCCCCATTTCATTCAACGCTTCCATGAACGTCGTGACCGCGTAGTAGACTTGGATTTCATCGAAACCGTTGTTGATGTAGCTGGTGGTGTTGTGATCCGCCAGGCGCACAGGAATGCGGCTTAGAATTTCTTCTGCAGACGTCAATGGCTTGCCGGCAAAACCGCTGGTAGGGACAACTTCCCACTGCCCTTGTGCATCTTGTTTCCAGGAACCGAGGTAGCCTGCTGAAGCCCGCAAAGGAAAGCTGATGCCTGGGAACGCTGTTTGAACGTCGGGGTGCAAGTTGATGGTGGCAAAACGCCCACGGAGCAAGAGTCCGGTGGTGAAATCATTGTTCACAACAGGGAAACTGGCAGCGAGCACTTCGGCCTGTGATCGCAACCACTCAGAAGACCAGGCGCCGGCGGCACGGCCTTCTACTGTTTGAGCGAGAAGCGGATTGTAATCAGCTTCTGAGTAGTGACGGTGACGCAAAGGAGCGTAGGGATCATTGGCATTTACTGAAGGCATCGTGACATCAACATACTTCAACTGTGCTGGCACAGTTGTGAGACGCTGGCCCGTGCCTTCGACTTCTTCGTACATGGCAAAGACATTGGCTTCAAAGGTTTGATCGGCTTTTTGGAACTCGCGGTAGCTCTGCTCGGTGATGACACCTTTGAACAAAGAAACCACAATCGTGTGAACACCACGACGAGCGCGCACTTCGACGATGCGAACGAGGTCGCCGTTCTGCCACTCATCACGCGACTTCATGCTGATGATACGAGCATCTTGAGCACTCTTCGTTACGCTTTCGCTCACGAGCGAGGTGATAAAGTTGGAAAGCTTCTGTGAGCTGAGCGCGCTCTTCGAAAAACGCGCCTGGCGGAACTTGTTCGCCATCCGGCTCTTTTCACTTGAAGCCGTCTCGTCGAGATGCAACTCACCCTGGATCAAGTCACCATTTTTCGTCCAAAAACGAACGGCCGTTCCACCGACGGGAACGCCTTCAACGGTTTGGACCCACATCGTGTAGCTAGAGGTCGCGAGGAGTCGTGATTCAACTTGGAGGAAGTCGGCCGTCGTGAAGTTAGCCCCGGTGGCCTCGTTAGCCTTCACAAGCACAGCACTCAGATCGGCCGCGATTTGAGCTTGGGTATAGCGGGCCTCATAGGCCATCGCCGTTGAGCTCAAAAAAGCGAGAAAAGGAAGAATTTTGCGCAGCATGCCAACTCCTGGAGGGGGTAATCCGAGTGAGGCGGTATGCTATTAAAATCTAGGAGGAATAGACTACGAGTTTCTGCTTAAAAAATTTTATCACCAACCAAAGATTGTAGGCATCTGCTCTAAATGCCTCAGTAAGCCCGTGTCTTTATGCCGCAAAAGCAGCTTCGCATGGATGTCCCGTGGTGCGATTTCCGGGTTTCTTAAACTTGCATAGGCCATCTCTTCGCAGGCGGCATAGAGAAGCGCCAACGGCGAAACCGTCACCGACACTCTCTCTGGCAGCCAGTCGCCTTGCAGGTGACCGTGGTGCTGGGCCACTAAGAGAGTGATGTCTTTGGTCACGAAGGGCACGTCTCTTAACTTTTGTGCTGAAAATGCGGCGTGCCCAGCAACGGCGATTTTGTCATCGGTACTGAGATTTTCGAGGTCGGCAGGGAGCCTCAAATGGATCCATTCAGGCTTGCTCAAATGCATGTCCGCAAAGAAAGCAACACCGTTAAGCTTTTGTGCCTGTTCCTCCTTTCTCTTCCAATCCGTCAGCATGATCTGCTGAGTGCAGAGCAACGACGTCAGACGCACCAACCTATAGTGAAAATCCAGGCTCGGATCTTCAGACAACCGCTTCCACCAATCGCGCACGTCACTGTCCTGTGCTTTCATGCAGTCATTCGCGAGCTGCCTCATCCAATCTTCGCACAGGGCCACCATCTGGCCCCTCACACCCATTTTTTTTGTGATCTCGGCGATGGACGTGAACACTTGTTCAGCTTCTTTAAACTGTTCCATACCGCTGTTCAACGTGTCGTGGGCACGCTGGTGCAAACGGGATATCAGCGTTTTGGAGAATCCCTTCACCTTGTCTTTCTCGATCCAAAACTCGCTAACACCTTTCGCTTGGTACCTCTCGATCTCGTCCGGCTCGATCTTCTCCCCCGCAAAGAACCGGCGAACCCAGTGTGGACGCCCGTCTTTTTTTATTTGGAGGAAGACATCTACCGCGAGTTCTTCGAAGTGAAAAAACAGATTCGCTGGCATGGAAACATAATCCGCTTCAACCGCCTTCTCATCGCCGAGTAGCTTTTTGAGCTGATCGCCAAGCTGTTCGTACTCTGTCGGACGGAAGCACAGCCGGGGAGCATGCGGAGACGTCGGATCACCGATTCCCATGACGGTTACGTTGTCTTTGATCAACTTTTTTAATTTGCCAAAAGTGTCATTCCCAGGAATTTCTTCCACGATGAACACGTCAACGTTTCCCGCCAGGAGGGCAAGCTGCACGGCCTCTGCCGCATCTGACTTGATCACCGCATTGACGTCACTCCGAGCATGAAGTTGCGCTGCTAAGATGTCTTTCAGCACTGGAGTGACTAAACTTCCGATGACCTGCTTCATATTTTAAATCTCACTTAACACACAAAATAAAAAAACCCGGCATTCGCCGGGTTTTTCGTTTTATGCAGGATAGACGATCAATTAGCCAATCAGTTTGAGAGCGTTTTGGCTGCTTGCGTTTGCTTGCGCCAACACCGAAGTACCAGCTGCGGTCAAGATGCTGTTCTTCGCTTGTTGTGCTGTTGCGTCTGCGTAGTCGACGTCGCGGATACGCGAGTTCGCTTGGCTCAAGTTCTCAACGTTGACCTGCAAGTTGTTGCTTGTAGAAGTCAAGCGGTTTTGAATTGCACCCAAGAAAGCGCGGTAACCAGAGACTTTTTCGATCGCTTGGTCCACGTTTGCGAGGGAAGACTGTGAGCCTTCTTTCGACATAACGTCGAGTTCGGAAACACCCAAGTCGTCGATGCGAGCGTTCACCTGCGCTGAATCGTACCCGATGCGGTCTTGGAAGTCGTCGTTGTTCACGCCGATCTGGAAGTCATACTTCTTGCCGTTACCATCCAACAGTTTTTGGCCGTTGAACTCAGTCACTTGTGAAATACGATCCAATTCTTGCTTCAAGTTCTGGTATTCCATGTTGGTCATGGTGCGCTCTGAATCACCCACGGTGTCAGAAGCCGTCTGGATGGCCAATTCACGCATACGAGTCAAAATTGAAGACACTTCGTTCAAACCGCCTTCCGCAGTTTGAATCATCGAGACACCATCGTTGGCGTTGCGGTCCGCTTGTTTCATCGAGCGGATGTTGGCTTTCATCTTTTCAGAGATGGCCAAGCCTGCAGCGTCGTCGGCGGCTTTGGTAATGCGAGTACCCGAAGAAAGCTTAGAGAGCACGCTCTCACTTTCACGGTTATTCACTCCCAAGCTGCGTTGAGCGGCAATTGAAGCAATGTTAGTATTAATACGAAAACCCATCAGAATCCTCCTTGGTTGTGTAATCCCTCACCCGATCCGTGGTGATTCTTTTTCCCAACCTTGAGAAAATGATGAGCATCCATGCTCTGGTGTATCGCCTCCCCAATGGGGTAGACACAAACCGTTTCGGTGCTGCACAAAAGAACTTAACGCATCCGCAATGGTTTTTTTATGAGTGCTGTTTTCTCGAACGGGTTCGCGGAGTTATGAATACCCGAGCGAAAAACTTGCTTCTTTTCGTCTCACAAAATCTGCTAAGATAAGGCCATGAAGACCGCCATCGATCGCGTTTTACTCGTCCAGCCGGAGGGTGAACTCGCCAACTACACCATGTCCCTGCTCGACGAGATGGGTTTCCGTCACGTCGTCTATGCCAACGATGTCCAACAGGCCGAGCGCTTGTGGAAAAACTCTCTCGAGAAGCAACGTCCGTTTCAACTCGTCGTGTGTGACGATAGTGTGGCCGGTGGGGCCTTGAGTTTTTTCGATCTTGTCGAGAAGACACCGATGGTAGTTTTCTCTCACGCCACGAACCCGCAAAACCTGCGTCTCGCTGCCAAGGTTGGCATCTCACGCCTAGTTTTTCGTCCCTACGGACGTACGCAACTCGAATACGCGCTCAAAAATTAATTGAAGTCCTTGTATGGAAGATTGTGGAGTCCGGTCCACACCTTCAAATCAAACTCGACATGGTTTTCAAACTGGGTCACGTCCACCGTGTCCTCGTAGGAAACGATCCGTGCATAGGGCAATGCCTGAGCGTCGTGCCCTTGCGAGAGATCTAGGTTCACCATCTTCGTCCAGGTGCCGGTGTTGATAAAGGCCGTGCCGTCATTGAACAAACGAAGTGTCGGATTATGAGTGTGTCCCACCACTAGCAAACGAGCCTGGGGCTTGCTGGTGAAGAAGTCCCGTGTGAGTGTCTCGAAGTCCTGAAACAGTGTGAGCTCACGCACTAGATCACCGGCGACCCTCTTCCAGCCAACCTTGAGCATGATGTAGTACCAAAATCTCACCATGAAGTAGTAGTGGATGTTGGAGAGGATGAACCGCATGGTGAAGAACGTGTCGAAGATCAAGCCGTGAATGATGAAGTGCTTAATCGGCCTGACGGCGTTGATGTGCGGGCGCTCTTGTTTGTAGCGGTTGATGACGTTGATGACGTAGTACGAGCCCCAAGACGGAATGAAGAAGCGTCCCCCACCCTGGGCATCCACGACGGATGTTTCCGGATCATACTCGTGGGCGCGTTCGTATTGGTGACCGTGCTGAATATAAACACCCGGGATTGGCACGTGGGTGTGGAGCTCATTCTGTAGGGTGATGCGGCTTTCGAGCTCTGGCCCAAAGAAACCCGTGAACTCTTTTTTCACCGAGTCGAGCACCAGTTCCGCGTCGTGGTTACCGATGATATAGGTGATCGTCTTCTGAGGCTTCGAAACGAAATTCTTAAGCGCCTGCATGACCGGACGGTGGGCCTGCATGATGAGGCGAGCTTTTTCGAGACAGGCCTCTTCGCTCCAGAACTCATCGTCGAAATACTCAACATAGGGCACGGCCAAGAAATCGAGGAAGTCACCGTTGATGATGAGTTCGACGTTTTTTGTCTCGTACTCACCGGCGCAGTGGTAGTTCAAAAACTCGATGAGTTCGTTATCAAAATGAAAGTCCTCCAGCATGTTGCGGCGGCCTTTCACGTGCTTACCGGCCCCCAGGTGGAGGTCGGAAATCACCAAGACAAGTTTTTTCCAATCATGGCTGCGACGGGATTTCATAGGTCTTCTTGCCGGCGGTTAGCTCAACTTCTTGGAAGGCAGGGGCCAGCGGTTGGAAGCGCACGGCGCCTTTCCCGGTATGGCGAAACTCTACCGTCCGAGTGAGACCAGCTTTCACATTAATAAACTTGAGATCCTTGCCGGCGGAATGGAATTTACCAACAACATCATTCAAGGAAAGGTTTTCGACGATCACGGCGTACTGACTTGAAACACTCTTAGGCGCCTCCACACGAATCTTGCGATCGTGCAGCTCAATCTTAAACGCTTCTATCGCAAAAGCTGGCGCAGAAAAAAAGAGCGCAAGAAGAAGGTGCTTCAAAGGAGAAGTCTCCATTCAGTTAGTTTTTTTACTTCATCGCGCATCTTCGCAGCTTCCTCAAAGCGCAGCCCCTTGGCCGCTTCTTTCATATCTTGTTTCAACTGCTTGATTTTAGCATCGATGGACTCGGGCGTGAGGTCCTGGTCACCCTTGCCCACTGAGTCCCGATCTTTTTTGTCGGACTTCTTCGATGAACGAAGAATGTCGATCACGCCGCCACTGATGTTTTTTAGGATCGTTTTAGGAGTGATGCCGTTTTGGGTATTCCACGCCTCTTGCTTCTCGCGGCGCTCGGCCGTGATCTTCATGGCCTCGCGAATACTCGGCGTGGTCTTGAATCCATAGAGCAGCACTCGCCCTTCGCTGTTACGGGCCGCTCGACCGATGGTCTGGATCAGGGAGCGTGTGGAGCGCAAGAAGCCTTCCTTGTCAGCGTCCAAGATCCCCACCAAGGCCACTTCTGGAAGATCCAGGCCTTCTCGCAAGAGGTTGATGCCCACCAGGACATCGAACTCACCGAGGCGAAGATCGCGCAGGATCTCCATGCGCTCAAGCGTATCAATATCCGAGTGGAGATAGCGGATTTTGAGTCCCGCGCCCCGGTAAAACGTGGTGAGCTCTTCAGCAAGTTTCTTCGTGAGCGTTGTGATGAGGACGCGGAAGCCAGCGGCGATCGCCCTGCGCGTCTCCACCAGCATGTCATCGACCTGGTTCTTGGCATCCCGCAATTCAATGATGGGGTCTAGCAACCCCGTGGGACGGATGATCTGAGAAACATATTCACCCTGGGACTGTTCGAGTTCGTAGTTGGCCGGTGTCGCAGAAACATAGAGCACTTGATCTAAGCGCTTATCGAACTCCTCGAACTGCAGAGGACGGTTGTCGAGAGCGCTCGGCAAACGGAAGCCGTAATCTACGAGCGTTTGCTTGCGATTGCGGTCGCCGCGGTACATGCCGCCAACCTGAGAGACGGCGATGTGGGACTCATCGACGATCAGGAGAAAATCTCTTTTGAAGTAATCTACCAGCGTGGGCGGAGGATCACCCTCCTTGGCATCGGTGAAATGGCGCGAGTAGTTTTCAATCCCCGGGCAAAAGCCCATCTCCTCGAGCATCTCCAGATCAAGCAGCGTGCGCTGTTGAAGGCGCTGAGCTTCGACGAGCTTGTTTTCTTGTTCTAGCTGTTGCAGCCGTTCACGCAGCTCAACCTTAATGGTTTCAACCGCTGCTTTGAGACGAGTTTCCCCGACCACATAGTGACTGGAGGGATAGATGACGACGCGTTTCGTGCTCTCGAGCACGCGGCCCCGTAAGGGATCGACGAAAGAGAGTGAATCGATCACATCATCAAAGAATTCGACGCGGATGACCTGGGAGTCTTCGTGGGCCGGGAACACTTCCACAAGATCGCCGCGCACACGGAAAGTTCCCCGTTTAAAATCGATGTCGTTACGTTGATACTGGATGGCGACAAGGGCGCGCAGAAAATCATCGCGCTCCCACTTATCGCCAGTGAAAAGCGTCAAACGTTGCGCGCCGTATTCGTCCGGCGAGCCGATACCGTAGATGCACGAAACGGATGCCACCACGATGACATCTTCACGTTCGAGGAGTGAGCGCGTGGCCGCGTGGCGGAGCTTATCGATCTCTTCGTTAACAGCGGAATCTTTCTCAATGAATGTGTCCGTGCCGGGGACATAGGCTTCTGGTTGGTAGTAGTCGTAATAAGAGACGAAGTATTCCACGGCATTTTCGGGGAAAAACTCTCGGAACTCGGCAAAAAGCTGAGCCGCCAACGTTTTATTGGGCGCCAGGACTAAAGTTCTTTTTTGGAGTTTCTGAATGATATTGGCGACGGTAAAGGTTTTGCCGGACCCCGTCACACCCAGCAGAGTCTGACGCATTTTTCCCTCGGCAAATCCCTCTGAAATACGCTCAATCGCCGCGGGCTGGTCCCCCATGGGTTTGAATTTTGACACTAATTTGAATTTCGAGTCGCTCATGAAAATTCCTAAGCGTTGGCCCTTGTCAGGCGGCCTCGCAATGTGGGAAAAAATCTAAAACCCAGAGAGAGGGATTTCTGATGCAAGGATGCCCTGCCATCCAGATTGTTCGCACGAGCCAGATTGTCTCTCCCGTTGTCGTTTTTGTCACTGCTAGATTCGCCACTTTACCCCTGAAAAATCATCATCAACAGTCTAAGTCTTCCAAGGAGACCTGTGAGCAAGCATTTCACTGCCCTCGCTGATTTACCCGTTTCCACCATCATGGCCTTATTGGATAGGGCCCACTTTTTTTTCCATCAAACCACCTCTCAACTTCCGCGCGTTCTCGAACACAATGTCATCGCCAATGTGTTCTTCGAACCTAGCACACGGACGCGGATATCCTTTGAAATGGCGGCAAAACGCCTCGGTGCCGAGGTGATCAACTTCGATCTCTCAAACTCGAGCGTGAAGAAGGGAGAATCTCTCTACGACACGCTTCGCACACTGGAAGCCATCGGCTCAGACGCGCTGGTACTCCGCCACGCCGATGACCGCATCTTCGAGACACTCGGTCATAAAATCAGCACGCCGCTGGTGAATGCCGGCGCGGGAAAGCACGAACACCCAAGCCAAGGTCTCCTCGATCTCTTCACCCTTCAGCGGGAGTTTAAACGTCTCGAAGGATTGCACATCGCCATCCTAGGCGACATCCGCCACAGTCGTGTCGCAGGCTCCATGATGCTGGTTGCGCACCGGCTGGGCATCAAAGTGAGCCTTTGCGCAGCCGATGATTTTTTACCCACTCAGTTGGCCGCTAACTGTTCCAAGCAAACGCTCGATCACGTGATCCCGGATGTGGATGCGGTGATGTGCCTGCGCAATCAATTCGAGCGCCACGAAGGGCTAGAGATGGACCACGCTGCTTTTCATCGGGACTTTGGGCTGACCACGGCCCGGGCGACTCGCATGAAACCAACCGCGATTATCATGCACCCCGCTCCGGTGAATCGGGGTATTGAGATCGCTGACGAACTGGTGGAAGCACCAGCTTCACGAATTTTCAGACAAATGGAAAATGGTGTGTTCGTTCGCATGAGCATACTTGAATGGATTCTTAACAGGGACTCACAATGAATCTAAAATTATGGCTCGAAACGGGTGAGAGTTTTGAGGGCGCCTCCTTTGGTGCCGAAGTGAAAACAACTTCCATGTTGGGTGAACTCGTCTTCAACACTGGCATGACCGGGTACCAAGAAATTCTTTCCGATCCTTCTTACTGTGATCAAATCGTGATGATGACCTTTCCACTCATCGGTCAGTACGGGGTGAACAAAGACGATTTCGAAAGCATGGTGCCGGCCCTCAAAGGCTTTGTGGTCCGCGAAGCATGTGAAACACCGTCGAACTGGCGCTCGGAATATACACTCCCCCAGCTCTTAAAAGAGTTCGGTGTGCCCGGGATTCAAGGACTCGACACGCGCCTTCTTACGAAAAAAATTCGCAGCTCCGGTTCCATGCGCGCGCTCTTCGCGAACCCCGCGGTTTCTAAAGAAGAGGTGATGGAGCAGTTAAAACAGCCCTTGCCCAAAGATCAAATCTCACGTGTTTCGACTCGACACTCCATCCACTTTCCCGGTGAGGGGAAGCGGGTCGTTCTCATGGACTTTGGTTATAAGAAAAACATTCTGCGCTCTCTGCTCCGTCGGGGATGCGACGTGGTGGTCGTCCCGTGGGACTCAAGCGCCGCATCGATCATGAAGTTCAAGCCCGATGGAGTCATGCTCTCCAACGGCCCGGGCGATCCGAAAGATGCCCTCCATACCCTCCCCGTCATCCGCGCGCTTCAAGAGGCCCTGCCCGTGATGGCGATTTGTATGGGTCACCAACTCTTTGCACTCGCGAACGGTGCGGACACCGCCAAGATGAAGTTCGGTCACCGTGGTTCGAACCCTCCGGTGAAGGACCTTAAGAATGGCCGCACCTACATGACGTCGCAAAACCATGGGTATGCGGTGACACTGGAATCCATCGGCGCATCGCCGCTGGAGCTCACGCAAGTCAATCTGAACGATGGGACCTGCGAAGGTCTTGCGCACAAAAGTTTGCCGGCCTTCTCGGTTCAGTATCACCCCGAAGCCTACCCAGGGCCGGAAGACACCCAGTGGTTATTCGATGCCTTCATCCAAAGTATGAAATAAGGAAAGCCCATGCCACGTTTAAGTCATCTGAAAAAAGTTTTGGTCATCGGTTCAGGGCCCATCGTCATTGGCCAGGCCGCGGAGTTTGATTACTCGGGCACACAGGCGGTGCACTCACTGCGCGAAGAAGGCGTGGAAGTGATACTCGTGAACAGTAACCCCGCCACCATCATGACCGATAAAGAAACGGCGGATAAGGTGTACATCGAACCGCTGAATGAAGACTTCCTCACCCGCATCCTCTACAAGGAGCGCCCAGATGGATTGCTTCCGACTCTCGGCGGACAAACGGCCCTCAACCTCGCGGTAAAGCTGAAAGAGAGTGGCCTGCTGGATAAACTGGGCGTCGAGCTCTTGGGCTGTAAAGTCGACACGATCAACCAAGCGGAGGACCGCAAGCTCTTCAAAGAGTTGATGATCAAGATCGGCGAGCCGGTTCCGGACAGCGCCATCGTCCACACGGTGGAAGAAGCCCAAGCCTTCGCTCGTAAGATTGGCTTTCCGCTCATCGTCCGTCCGGCCTTCACGCTGGGTGGAACCGGCGGCGGTATCGCGAAGAACATCGACGAACTCAACGCCGTGGCGACGTCAGGAATTAACGCTTCTCCGATCAACCAGTGCTTGATCGAGCGCTCGATTGCCGGCTTCAAAGAACTTGAGTACGAAGTCATCCGCGACGGCAAAGATAACTGCATCATCGTCTGTAACATGGAGAACTTCGATCCCGTCGGTGTCCACACCGGCGACTCGATCGTCTTCGCTCCAAGCCAGACGCTCTCAGATAAAGAATACCAACTGCTACGCACCAGTGCGCTCAAGATCATCCGCGCGCTGGACATTCGCGGTGGGTGTAACGTCCAGTACGCTCTTGATCCAGAGTCTTTCCAGTACTACGTGATCGAAGTAAACCCCCGCGTCTCGCGCTCATCGGCCCTTGCCTCTAAAGCGACCGGCTACCCCATCGCGAAGATCGCAGCGAAGATCGCTTTAGGTCTTGGCCTGGACGAGATCATCAATCCTGTGACGAAGAAAACCTACGCCTGCTTCGAACCGGCCTTAGACTATGTGATTTGCAAGATTCCCCGGTGGCCCTTTGATAAATTCATCAAGGCCGACCGCCGTCTTGGGACACAAATGAAAGCCACCGGCGAGGTGATGGGCATTGGCCGCACGCTCGAAGAAGCGCTCTTGAAGAGTGTGCGCTCTCTTGAGATCGGTGTGCACCATGTGATGCTGCCGAGTCTTAAAGATCGCCCGCGCGAAGAACTCTTGAATCGCATGGAGCGCCCGGACGATGAGCGCCTGTTCATCGTCGCCGAAGCCATCCGCCAAGGTATTCCGCTCGAACTGATTCACGCCCGCACGAAGATCGATCATCTTTTCCTGAGCTGCATCCGTCGCATCGTTTTAATCGAAAGCGAACTGCGTGACGCCGGCGCGAAACTTTCTCCGGAACTCCTCCTGAGGGCCAAGAAGACAGGCTTCGCGGATAGTGCCATCGCGCTCTTTAGCGGACTGACGGAAATGACCATTCATGACATGCGCGCGAAGAACGGCTTCTATCCCGTCTACAAGATGGTCGACACCTGCGCCGCTGAGTTTGAAAGTTCGACGCCTTACTACTACTCCACCTGGGAAACGGAGGACGAAGTTCTTCCCAGCGATAAAAAGAAAGTGGTGGTCTTGGGGTCGGGCCCGATTCGTATCGGCCAGGGCATTGAGTTTGACTATGCTACGGTTCACGCCATCCAAGCGATTCGTGAAATGGGCTATGAAGCCGTCGTGATTAACAACAACCCGGAAACGGTTTCGACCGACTTCAACATCTCGGATCGACTCTACTTTGAGCCCCTGACGCCCGAAGATGTTCTCCACGTGATTCGGAGAGAAAATCCAATCGGTGTGATTGTTCAGTTCGGTGGCCAGACGGCGATTAATCTCGCGGAGCCGTTGCACAACGCCGGCATAAAGATTCTGGGAACGTCGCTGGATGGCATCGATCGCGCCGAAGACCGCCGGCGCTTTGAAGCTCTCTTGAAAGAACTCAATATCGCGCAACCCCTGGGGCACACCGTGACCTCCATGGAAGAAGCACTCGAGAAGACCAATGTCTTGGGGTACCCCGTGGTGGTGCGCCCGTCGTACGTGATTGGTGGTCGCGCGATGGAAATCGTCTACGATGCTGATGAGCTCACCGACTACTTCACGCGCGCGGTGAAGGTCACTCCCCAGCATCCAGTTCTCATCGACCGTTACATGATCGGCCGCGAGATGGAAGTCGATGCGATCTGCGACGGTAAAACGGTGTTCATCCCGGGCATCATGGAGCACATTGAAAAAGCTGGCGTTCACTCCGGTGACTCATTTGCGGTGTATCCTCCGCAGAACGTCGATGTGACCACCCAAAACAAACTCATTCAGCTCACCACCTCGATCGCCCTCGCCTTGCAAATCAAGGGATTGATCAACATCCAGTTCGTGATTCATAAAGGCGAAGTGTTTGTCTTGGAAGTGAACCCGCGCTCATCGCGCACGGTGCCTTTCTTGAGCAAGGTGACGGATGTGGCAATGGCCAAAGTCGCCACCCGCGCGATCTTAGGAAAAACGATCCTTGAGCAAGGTTATGTCCACGGTCAACTCGCCGAGACGGATGAAATCGCTGTCAAAGGTCCGGTCTTCTCCTTCGCCAAACTGGTGGATGTGGAAACCGCCTTGGGCCCTGAAATGAAGTCCACGGGCGAAGTCATGGGACGCGATACGATCTATGAGCGCGCCCTTCACAAAGCCTTCCTCGCTTCGGGGATCAACATCCCCCAATCTGGAACTGTACTTGTGACGGTGGCCGACAAAGACAAAGAAGAAGGCATGGCACTCGTTCGCCGCTTCCACGTCCTCGGGTTTAACTTCGTCGCCACAGAGGGCACGGCCAAACTCATCGCCGCCGAAAAGATTCCGGTCAAAGTCGTCGCGCGCATCGGTGAAGCTGCTAATGATATCTTGGCGATCATCAAAGCGGGTCAATGTGACCTCGTGATCAACACCATCTCGCGCGGAAGAAATGTTGAATCGGATGGATTCAAAATGCGCAGGGCCGCAGTAGAACGCGGCATCTGCTGCCTGACCTCACTGGATACTGTGGATGCGTTGATTAGAACCCTCGAACGCCAATCCTTTGATTTGAGCCCGATGTGAAAAGCAAAGTTTTTGTAGCGCTGGACCAAACGGAATGGAAGGACATCGAGCGACTCACGGCCGCTCTCAAGGGCAGTGGCTGCGGCATGAAAGTGGGCATGGAATTGTTTTACGCCCATGGCCCCAAGGCCGTGAACTTCATCCACTCCCATGGCTTCTCTGTGTTTCTTGATCTCAAGCTCCACGACATTCCCACCACCGTCGGAAAAGCCATGAGCAACCTTTTGCAGCTTCCGGCAGTCGTGTACAACGTGCATGTGGCAGGGGGAACGCAGATGATGCAAATGGCAGCTAAGGCCTTGAACGATTCTGGCCGCAAAGATGTTCGCCTCATTGCTGTGACACAACTCACCAGCACCACAGAGGAAATGATGCAAAAAGAACTGCGCATTCCCGGCAGCCTCATTGAATGTGTCACCTCATACGCAAAACTTGCGCACGAGGCTGGTCTTCACGGTGTGGTCTGTTCCGCTCAAGAAGCCACCGCCATCAAGCTCGTGTGTGGATCTAAATTTGTCTGTGTCACGCCCGGCATTCGTCCACCCGGAAGCGAGGCCCACGATCAGAAACGTCTCATGACACCGGTTGATGCCATTCGGGCCGGCGCCGATTACTTGGTGGTGGGTCGCGCGATCACCCAAGCCCAGGATCCGGCCCGCGCCTTGGAAGAACTTTTTTAGGAGCTCGTATGTCAGCGGCCGCACGAATTGCAGAATCACTCTTAAAAGAAAAAGCCGTGTTCCTGCGCCCCGAAGAACCTTTCACCTGGGCTTCAGGCATCAAATCCCCTATCTACTGCGATAACCGCTTGCTCATTTCGCGACCGGATGTGCGCCGCTTTATTACCGAATCATTCAAAAATTTGGTCATAAAAGAAGACTTGAAACCCGACGTCATTGCCGGAACGGCCACCGCCGGAATCCCCTGGGCGGCATGGTTGGCCGACGCCCTAAACCTTCCCATGGTTTACGTGCGCTCAAGTGCCAAAGACCATGGGCGTAAAAATCTCATCGAAGGTCAGGTCACCCCCGGTGCTCGCACCCTTCTCGTGGAGGACCTGATTTCTACCGGAAAAAGCTCACTGGCCGCAGTGGATGCGCTCGACGCAGAAAACATGAAAGTCCTCGCCGTGGTGGGTCTCTTTCATTACAATTTTCCTCAGGCTCACGAGGTGTTTCTCAAACGTAACGTACGCGCTCTGCCGCTCTGTACGTTGGATGACATGCTCACTTGGGCCGTGCAACAGGGGTCTCTGCGCCCCGCTCAAGCTGAGGATATCAAGTCATGGCGACAAAACGTGGTGTTTCCCTAAACTCTCCTGCTCTCACTTACGACAAGGGTGAGCTTTGCATTGAGGGTGTGCCGGTCAAAAAGATCGCGGCCCAACATGCCACGCCGTTTTTCGTCTACGGCCAAAAAACTCTTCTCTCAAACTACCAAGAATTTTTTGGTGAGGCGCAAATGGCAGGCCTGCCGCGCCCCTTGGTGTGCTTTGCTTTGAAGGCCAATCCTAATAAAGAACTTTTGAAACTTCTCGCGGCGGAAGGCTCCGGCGCTGACATCGTTTCTGGCGGCGAACTACGTCGTGCACTGGAATCTGGCATTCCTGCTGAGCGCATCGTTTTCTCAGGCGTTGGCAAAACCAACGATGAGATTGCTCTCGCTCTCACGTGCGGGCCGGAAGGCGTCTACAGCTTCAACGTTGAATCCGTCGAAGAACTTGAACACATCAATGCGGTCGCGGCGAAGCTCGGTAAGACGGCACGCATTTGTTTCCGCTTGAACCCGATGGTGAAAGCGAAAACACACAAGTATATTTCTACCGGCAACAAAACCCATAAGTTTGGGTTGCTGCAAAAAGATATTCTCAAAGCCGCCAAAGACAAAAAGCACTGGAAGCATTCTAAGCTCGTGGGTTTGTCGATCCACATCGGCAGCCAGCTTTTGGATTTGAAGGCCACCGAAAGCGCGATTGTCACGATGGGAGAGCTCGCTCGCAAGTTACCTCAGCAGCTTGAGTTTCTTGACGTGGGCGGCGGTCTCGGTGTCGCTTACCATCCCGATGAAGCAAAGAAACTTCCGGCGATCTCGACCTACATGGCGCTGGTTGCAAAGTCATTGGACGCGTCTTTCTTCCGCCACTTCAAGGTGAAGCCACCTATCAGAGTCGTGTTTGAGCCGGGCCGTCGCATCATCGCCAAGGCCGGTTTTTTCGTGATGTCTGTTTTGAGACACAAAGTCTCGGAAGATCAGCGTTTCTTGATCGTTGATGGCGGTATGAATGATTTCATGCGCCCGGCGATTTACGATGCGTTTCATGATTTAGTTCCCGCCAAGAAGCCGTCTGGAAAAAAATTAGCGACCCATGTCGTTGGACCGATCTGCGAAAGCACCGATTGTTTTGCTCACGGACGGCCTATGCCACCCATGAAAGCGGGCGAGCTACTCATCCTCTCGGATGCGGGTGCTTATGGTTTTAGCATGGGCTCGAACTACAACTTGCGCGGGAAACCGACGGAGTTGTTGGTCACGGGCGAGCAGGAAATTAGATTGGTGAACAAGGCGCAAACCTATGAAGAGTTGCGCTAGTTAAAGAACCAGCGAAGGCCGGCACTGATGTGATGCTGAGTCGCCTTGATGTCCGGCAACATGTAGTAGTCGTATTGTGTGTAGAACTTGGCCGTGGCGAAATCTCCGAACACCCAGCCTGCGCCTAAGATCAGACCATCTGATTTTACATCCTTGAGCCCATACTCTTTTGTGAGGCCTTCCCCCGAAGCTCCGGTCACTTTTGTTTCAGTGCTCTGCTCTACGCTGGTGATGGCATAACCCATGCGAGCATAAATGTTTCGCAGCAAATAAAAGTTAAGCGCAAGCGTGACCTGGAACTGTTCTTGCACAAGAGTGTTGCTTGCCCCGTCGTGCTCGATGTCTGCCGTGAGCTTGCCCTTGCTCGCATTCAATTCAAACTCGTAAAAGCCCGTGCGACGGCCGATACCAATACCGTAGTTGAGTCCGGTAGGACGTGTGCTGGAGTCTTGCATGGAATCTTGATTGTGTGCGGCCCAGCCACCAAACAAATTGATGTAGGCGTCTTGAGCGGCCCAAGCAGAAAAGGTATGAAGTAAAACGAGAAGACCGAGTATTTTTATCAAGAACCTTCCTTTAATCCCTTCTTATGATAAGCCCAGAGATCTGGGCTTTGTCATAAGGGTAAAGATTTCCTTAATAAACTCAGCCCAGATTTCTGGGTATGATTACCGGATGAAGAGAATCATCATTCCCTTTCTTTTACTCCTTACCTCCTGCCTTCCGGAAGAATCAAAACCCACGAGCAGTTCGCTGCATGTGGCGGCCGGAGATATCCTCGTTTCCTCGAGCGTGCTGGATTCGGTTATTCAGTTTGACGTCAACGGCACCTACAAGCGCGTTCTCTGGAGAACCGTACTGGCTTCCGAGACCGTCGCAGGACTGGGGTGGATGCATTCGACCAATGAAGTCCTCATCTCCGTCGATGGCACCCCCGATCGTGTCGTGGCCGTTTCAGTGAGCGACGGAACTGAGCGTGTACTGATCAACAACGTCAACATTGCCGGAACCATGCGCACGGCCACTCAGCTGATGGACTCTAGAGACATCATCGTATCTGAAACGACTTCTATGGAACGAACCACCGAGACTGGCATTCGTGAAACTCACGCCGGTGTTTGGCCATCAACAGTCACCACCAACGTCCAAGACCTAACAGCTCTCGAAGGCGGCGGCTTTGCCACCGCTTCATCTTCCACCGGCGTGCGTATTTTTCCAGACTCCGTTGCCGTCTTTGCAGCTTCCGCAACGGCCACAGCCCCTGTGGGAACAACTGGATCATTCGGCGTAAGTCAGATGCCCAATGGTCAGTTCTTGATCTCCTGGGAAGGCGCTGCCACAGACTACTTATCAGTTTACAACGCCGACCTGACTCTTGATGGCCATGTGGTTGGCAACAACCAAGGCCTACTCGCTGTACCTCGCGGAGTAGCCGTTAAGAAGAATGGCAACTTCCTCGTTGCCGATAACACTTTTGATTATGTCTTAGAAGTCACGCCCGCCGGCACAGAAGTTCAGCGCATCGGACTCGGTTTCCTCGATGCTCCCTTCCACGTCTTCGTCGTCCCCGACTTCAGCCCATAAAAAAAGGCCGGCAAAAGCCGGCCCAAAAAAGAAAAACGATTGAGACGTTTTTCTAGCGAATTTTGTAGAGAATCGACTTCTCAACAGAAACATCGCCCAACTCGGCTGCGTTCATAACCGCAACGCCAGCTTTGAAGGAAGCTTTTGCGGTCACGTTGAAACGGCCAGCCCCGAGGTCACGCCCAAGGACGTCTTTGAATGCAATTGACATCGCTGTCGTGTTGCCACGAACTTCGCGAGAAAGTTCAGCGCCCAGCTCCGCATCAAACAATGTTGTGCTTCCACCGAGCAATGGATTGTCGACGATCTTCAACGAGTGCGCGATCTGCACACCAGCGATCGGACCCAGGTTGTAAGTCATCACGCCTTTCTTGATCGAAGCGTCGCTCAATTTAAGAGCGTTCTTCACAGCTGCTGCATCGTGAAACTTCACCGTCGCCACAGCGTTGATCTGCTCGATGTTGCCGCTCATGCCGCGTGTTTGCTGAAGGTCAGCAAGTTCCAACAACAACGTTTTGCTGCCCGTTGAACGCAAGGTAAGCACGTCGCCATTCAACTGAGCTGTCACGTTTTCAGCTGGCGTGAAGCCCGCAGGAACCGCGCCGAAGTTGATGGTCACGTTCGCTTGTACGTAGTTCTCAAAAACTTCGTAAGGAACGCTGACGGTCTCGTAGCAAGTGTACGGAACGGTACGGTAGATCGGATCGTTCCAGCACTGAGCTGGGCCGCCCTGAGTGGGACGACGGCAAACGCGACGGTTGCCGACAAGCACGGTGCGGTAGCACGTGCGAGCGACAGTTTCGCGACGGTATTCAGTCCGAGTTTCTTCGGCGTTCAACTGCATTGAGACTTCGCCGTTTGAGCCGTCGAAGCGAACGGTTTCGCTATCAATTGTGCTGGCGAAGGCGCCGGTGACAATCGTAAGCAATGCTACGAAAAGCATAGTTTTCATGGAACTCCCCTTGGAAAGGTTGGTGGTGCAAAATGTATGTGGTCATTATCACAACGCTTTTACGGGAGTCCAAGGCGTTGTGAGAGGATGTAAAACTTACAAGCGGAACTGGGGCCAGACTGACCCCAGTTATTGCATCTTCCAAGTGATGGAACCGTCTTTGTTGTCTAACAGCACGATGTTCTTCGCTTTCAGCTCATCACGGATCTCATCCGCCCGCTTCCAGTCCTTCGTGGCTTTGGCCGTCTTGCGCTGCTCGATCATGCTTTGAATCCAGGTCTCATCCACATCCCCGGAGCCCTTGTTCGTCTCAAGCGCAGCTAGAATCGCTGCGGGATCGTGAGCGATATGCCCAAGCGCAAGCTTGGATTTCTCCACAGCTTCTTTTACGGCCGCGACGAGTTCGACTGAAGCTGCCTTGCCGATGACATCACGACGAACAAAACGAATAAAACTGAAGAACTGTCCGAGAGCACCCGCGCTGTTGAAGTCGTTCGCGAGTTCCTCGGTGAAGCTTTGCATGAACGCTTTCACTTCGCTCATAGCTGCTGCATCCGTGGCCACAGCTGTCCCCGCCAGGCCCTGGAGTTCGACGGCAAACTCGTGAATGCGTTTCACGTCTTGCGTGGCGCGCTCAATAACTTCATCAGTCCAATCAATACGCGCACGGTAGTGCACCGACAAGAGCAACTGGCGCAGCACCTGGCCGCCGAACTTTTCAATGAACGCACGGGTGGTCACCACGTTGCCCAGAGACTTCGACATCTTCTCAGAGCCGAAGTTAAGGAATTCGTGGTGGGCCCAGCAATTGCAGAAGGTTTTTTTATTCGCGGCTTCTGATTGCGCGATTTCATTCTCATGGTGCGGAAACATCAGATCCACGCCGCCGTGGTGGATATCTAACGTTTCGCCGAGGAACTTCTTTGCCATGGCCGAACATTCGATGTGCCAGCCTGGACGGCCTTTGCCCCAAGGCGACTCCCAAAAAGGTTCACCGGCCTTGGCCGGTTTCCAAAGCACAAAGTCAGAAGAGTGTTTCTTTCGCTTATCCACTTCCGCGCGCTGCCCGGCCTGGAGACCATCGAGATCTTTCTTAGAGAGTTTGCCGTAATCAATCGCCTTCTCCACGTTGAAGAAGACTTCCCCATCGATCACATAGCCCGCACCATTCGTGATGATCTCTTCGATCATGCGAATGATCTCGGGCATCGTATCCGAGACTTTCGGCGTATGGGTCGCCGGCAACATGCCCAAGCTGTCCATGTCCTTCAAGCACTCATCCACGAAACGAGCCGCCAACTTGATCGGGTCTTCTTTATTTTCATTCGCGCGCTCGATGATCTTGTCGTCCACGTCCGTGAAGTTGCGCACGAAGGTCACTTGGTAGCCCAAGAACTTCATCACGCGATGGAAGAGATCCCCCACCACGAGAGCACGGCCGTTGCCCACATGAATGAAGTCATAGGTGGTCGGTCCACAAGAATAGAAACGCACTTTACCCGCTTCGATGGGCGCAAAGGTCTCTTTCTTCCGAGACAGATTGTTATGAATCTTCAATTCCATAGTTAAGCTCCGAGCTTCGCTGCACGCTTTTTCAAGACACTCACGGGTGTGAGGGGGATCAAGAATTTCAAATCAGGGCCGTGGCCTTTGCCAGTCAGGGCCGCACGCAGACCCATGAACAGCGGTTTGCCTTTAATGCCGAGTTCTTTCTTGGCATGTTCAGACCACACGTTCAACTGGGCCTCAGAGGCGAAGCCTTCGATTTTGGCGACTTCCCCAGCAATATAGCTCACGATTTTCGGCGTGGTCTCCCACGCGAGGATCTCTTTGAGCTCATCGGTCATAGCGACATTCTCGTCAAAGATCATGTCGTCCATCATCGGCTGCATTTCCGTGATGAAATCAACTTTCTGTTTTAGGAGCTCCACGCACTGCTCTTTCCAAGCCGCCGTTTGCGCATGGAACGCATGGCCAGCAGGAATGATCGTCGCGAGCTGTGCAACGAGTTCTCCGTTCGAGAGCTTGCGCAGATGCTGACCGTTCACATACTTAAACTTCACCAAATCATAAATCGCTGAGTGGCTCGAGAAACGATCAAGCCCAAACATCGGCACGATTTCTTCTTTGCTGAAGATGTCCTTCTCTTCTGGATGCGACCAGCCCAAGAGCGTGAGGTAATTGCACATGGCCTCAGGCATGTAGTGCTCGTCTTTATAGAGATGCACCGACGTTGCGCCATGGCGCTTTGAGAGCTTCTGACGGTCTTGGCCGATCAACAGTGAAACATGTGCGAAGACCGGAGGCTTCGCCTTAAAAGCTTCGTAGAGCATCAACTGACGAACGGTATTGTTGAGATGGTCTTCGCCACGAATGACGTGGGTGATTTCCATCAGCATGTCGTCGACCACGCAGCAGTAGTTATACACGGGCAATCCGCTCGAGCGGATGATGACAAAGTCCCCCACCATGTCGGCAGGATAAACCACTTCGCCCTTCACTTTATCATAAAGAGTGTAGGCCTTCATGGGTGCGCGGAAACGGATCGCGGGCTTCTCGCCGGCGGCGATTTTCGCGAGGGCCTCTTGCTTCATGCCGGGATTTTTCCACTTCCCTTGATAGTGCGTGTGAACACCTTCCGCTTCGTTTTCTGCTTTGATCGCCTCAAGCTCTTCGCCGGTGGTGAAGTCGTAGTAAGCGAGGTCCTTCTCGATCAACTCGAGAGCGTGTTTCATGTAGATATCAAGGCGCTCAGACTGACGGTAAGGGCCGTATTTAGGGTTCGGCTTATCTGGCCCTTCATCGTGGATGATGCCGAGCCACTTCAGGTCTTCTTTCTGGAGTTCTTCGTACTCGCGCTTCGAGCGCTCAAGATCGGTGTCCTCAATACGAAGGACGAACGTTCCGCCGACGGCGCGGGCGTACAGCCAGTTGTAGAGAGCGGTGCGAGCACCGCCGATATGTAAATAGCCTGTGGGGGAGGGGGCAAAACGAACTCGAACGCTCATGGGAGGCTCCTCATTAAGAGGACAGCCTACCCTAAGCGCTTAGTTGTATAAAGAGTCAATTTTGTTAGAGATTTCCGGCTCCGGGGTCCCTGAAGAAAGAGCGATCTCTTTCACCAAGAGCTCTTTGCACTGATCCAACATTTTGCGCTCTCCGAAAGAAAGCTTTTTGCTCATTTTTAAGAGCAATAGTTGGCGCAGGACATCGGCGATTTCGATCAAAGATCCGGTCTTCACTTTGAGGCTGTATTCACGGTGACGACGGTTCCAGGTCGAGTTATCGACCTTCACATTATGGTCGCCCAACAAGTTGAAAACGTTGTCGATCTCGTTGATATTTACGAGCTGACGGACGCCTTCTTTGCTGTCCGTAGGGATCATGACTTTCATGCCATTCGTGACGACCTTGATGATGTAGAAAGACTTTACGGCCTCTCCCATATTCTTGGTTTCGACACTTAGAATTTGTCCGACACCATGGCCGGGACAAACTACATGCTCACCTAGGTTAAACATCTTTTTTCCTCTGACACATTACGCTGCCCTTCTTTATAACGCGCTCCCCCAATTTTAGCCAGTTAGGCTGTAATAATTACGGCCCCCTCTTGGACATCTCCGACTTGTTTAGTCCGGACGTTCTTGCCCTGGCTTATGCCGCTCCCACACCCTCGGTAAACTATTTAAGTTGTTAAGGGGAGCTTACTGGCCAGTACGGTCGGGGGCCCTCGCGTCTTTAAGGGAGAGCCCACATGAAGTTCCTTCTCGTTTTACTCCTCATTCCTCTTACCGGCCAGGCCGCACTTAAGTTCGCCATGGAACGCTCGACTTCCTTGGGCACCGACAAGATGGAAGTGCATGACGAAGACGGCCAGCTCATCATCAAAAAAACGAGTAACTGGTTTGATAAGAAAGAAGACACACGCCTCGGTGAATTCGCCGTCCAAAACCCGGGCCCCCTCAAAGTGGTCACCGCGGAACTTGGCCAGATCGAAAGCGAAATAAAAGCCGCCGATCAACGTCTCAATGCGCTCGGGCGAGGCTTCAACGAACTCAACAACAACGACAAGCCCCATGCGCCCTTCTTCCGCGTTAATGGATTTAAGGTTCAGGAAGGCTCGAGCCTCTACGGCCGTCTCGAGAAGATCGCTGAGAAGTTACAGGAAGCTCCCTTGAAACTCATGCAAGGAGTGGAGCTCGACAAAGACCGCAAGAACTACGTGTTCTACGCCGATGGAAAAGAAGTGAAGCGCGAGGCCTTCAATGCGCGCTTCTTCTGCGAGAGTTCGCGCTTTCCAACTCGCTGTCTCGCCCGTGAGTGGGGCGCACTCTACCTGGAGTAGACCATGAAATTATTCTTCGCCGCACTACTTCTGGCTTCGAATTCCTGGGCCTTCACGCAGGAAGACATCAACGCGAACATCGCGCTGATGAATCAGCAAACGCAGACGATCGCGGGCCGCCTCAATGATGATGGCGATGACTGCGACGACATGTTTGAGCCCCTTCCTGGAAAAACCGGCCCCATCGAGTTTCACACTGCTGTGGCAGCGATCGAAAACCAAGCCGCTAATCTGCAGCGGTTCCTGTCTTCGGAGTGCATGAACCTGCTCACGCAAAACCTGGCCACCCTCCCCGCATCGGCGAATGCCCGCACGGTGATGCAAAGACTGATTGATATCTCGCGCCCGATCTTCGAGGACGACCTCAGTGCTCAGCGAGCCTGTGTTGCTGCCCCCGTCGATTTCCCAGAGCTCAAAGAACTCATGCGGTCGGTGAGCTCTGCCACTGAATGTGGTTCACTCAACGTGGGCAAAGCCAAGCGCGTGAATGGCAAGGCACCCTTCGGGAATAGAACTATTGACTACCTCCTCGCGCGTGACAAGCCGAACAACTATCGCGCAGTCTTAAATGTCGATTTCAAACAAAATGGCAGCACGGTGACTTCGGCGCAAATGCTCGCTCGTGCTAAGGGCTGCCTCGCTGCAGCCGGCGGATCGATGAAGGGCCCGGGAGGCAAGAGCCTGCAAATTGAGCTCCTCTCTCCTGCGGAAATGGCGGCGAGCGGAATTCCTGAGGGAAATCGCCCGAAGGCGCAGACGGTAAACATTTCGCCGGGTGCGATCGGCAGCAACGCCGGCAACTACCAGGAGAATATTGCGTGCCCCACGCTCGTCCATGAAGTGATGCACCTAATGGGTCTGTGCGATGAGTACAGCGGCGACCGCGACGGCTTCGCATGCCGTGCCCGCGGCCCGCTTGATTCTGTGATGGAAAGTGCTGAAACAGCATTCGCACGTTCAGTTCCACGTCGCGTGACTTGCGAGTGTGAAGACAAAGACCTGTGTCGTGCCTTAAAAGCAAGCCCCGCGAATCGTGAATTCATACGCCAGCCACGTTTTGAGCAGATCACGAACATTCGTTTTCGTAACCTCTACTGCAAAAAGCGTGACCTCGATAGTGACTACGTCGAGGCATGGCTCAAGAATGAAACCTATAAAGATCAAACATATGCAGAGAAAGGTGAGAACACCAACGGTGGGGTTATCTTTCGAGAAATCAACCTGAACAATAATGGTCAGGTCGAAGGATTTGTTTACACCTGCAAATGCGCGACGGGGAACATTGCCGAGTGCCAGCGCGCGTCAGCCCGTCTGATTCAAGGTCCGCATGAAAGCGTGGGACATGATTGCCCTCCGCACACAAAACGCACCGAGGTTACATGGGGTGCCACGTCTGGAAGCGGCTCTGCGACAGAGAATACAGTCACCTTCGATGTACCCGCTGTCCCCGGCGCGTCTCTCTTACAACCGGCCCACTTCAATCGAATCCTCGATGGCACCTGCCCTACCAAGTCTACTCGCTATAACACTTGCGCTTCATTTGCTTATGAAACTGATCCCAGCGTATGCGCCTATGCACCAGACTATTGTCAGAGCGCCAGCTGGCTTCAAGAAGGTACGCCATGATTAAGACCCTCATGCTGCTGGCCTGGTTACCGACCACGGCGTTAGCGGTTGATGCTGTCGCCATGATTACTGACGCCGCGGTTCGCGGTGAAATCATGAAGAAGCAGATGGATGAAATCCTTAAACGTGGAGCTTCGAACTCCACTGACTGCGCCGAACTCCTCGCCCCTCTCGAAGGGCCAACGGGTCCCATGGAATTTGCAGAAGCGACGACGGCCATAGAGAAAACGGTGGGTAACATCGCCACCGACTATCCCGCAGAGTGTGTGGATACTCTGCTGCAGAACCTCGCTCTCGTTACGCCTCCAACGCCTGCGATAAAACGCATCATGGAGCGCCTCAATTCCTACGAGCCGATCGTATGGGGTAACAACTATAAAGCATTGGCCTGTCAAGTCCACGAAAGTGGGATCGAGTCGCTTCTGGCTTTAGCCGCCAATGCTCAGAGCGTGAACGAGTGTGCTCCGTTGATCAATAACACATGGAAACGTGTCTCGGGCGCATCTGCCTACGGTAACACCGTCGACTACAGTCTCAACAAAAGTTCTGCTGGAATCCGAGTGGCCCTCAACATCAATTTTGTACAGGCCGCTGGTACCACCGCTCCGTCGGATAAAATGGTGAGTAGTGAGAGGATGATGGCTCAGGCCCGTGGCTGCATGCAGGCGGTGGGTGGTCTCATCAAGGGCCCCACCGGAGAGCCCATGCAGTTTGATCTTCTCACTCCCACGGAAGCTGCGCGACTCCCCACTGACGTACAACCTAAGGCCAACACCATCACCATAGACCATGCCCCGGACGTGCGCTCACACTCAAAGAACTACGCTCACGACGTGGGCTGCCCTACCATCGTGCATGAGATTCTTCACCTCGTGGGCCTCTGCGACGAATATGCCGGTGAATCGGATGGGTACATCTGTCGCGCGACATCGAAGCAAAATAACGTGATGGTCGATAACTTCGAAGCCTTTAATGCCTCGGTTCCCCGCCGAGTGACTTGTGAATGTCCCAATGCAGATTGTGCGGCGGCCATCGCACAACCTGGACGCTTGAACTTTCTCAAAGCGCTTCGCTGGGACGATCGGACATCAGCTCGATTCCGCAATGCTTTCTGCACGACACCGACGGGTACGGCATCGTTAGCATGGCCATCCACGTATCCGAATCCTCCGAAACAACCCTTCACTGCTACGCTGTCACCGGATGGACTCAAACTTTCCATGACTGACTACTACATGAACCAAAACGACTGGAAGACTATCTATGGTAGCTCGACCGAGTGCACCTGTCCGGAGGCCGACGCTCGTTGCCGCGAAACACTGGCGCAAATCGTCGGTGGACAGCTGAAGGTCAACAATCGCGGGTGCCACTTCGGATTAAAAGAAAGTTTCGTATGGGGGGCCACGACGCTCGGAGATGTTGTCACTGATAACAAATTCAGCTTTGATGCGAATCCAGGTTCGACGGCCTTCATTCATCCAAAGCAAGTTCAAAGAATCTTGGCCGGTTCATGCATGACGCAAGTCCAGTCCTACAACGATTGCGCCAAGAACGCTTACGCTAGCACCCCCGAAGATTGTGCGGATGTTGAAGAGCACTGTCTGCGATCAGATTTTCTCGAACAACCATAAGAAAAGCCCCGCTGTGCGGGGCTTTTCTTAGAACACGGCTGCAAACTTAAGAAAGTCAATTGATAGATCGTTGCGATACTCACTGTATGAAGTCGATTCAGTGAAGTTCACGATGCTGTAGGAAACAGACGGTGAGTAAGTGATGTTCTCGGAACCGAACATCTTGATCGGAAAGCGTTTGCCGAAAGTGGCGACGGTCTCCGTAAATTCATTCCGAGAGTCCTCGGTGTCATTGCCGCCCACAATGTTCAAACCTAGGCCGGTGTGCAATGAGACGTAGAAAGCCTCGTTGAACTTCGGATCGAAGTTGTAATAGCCGCCGACCAGTAAACTTTGAGTAGACGCTCTGTAGCCATCACTGCGGCCAATACCGTAGGCGCCCCGCAGGCCTGCCATGAATGAACTTTCGCCCAACTGATAGGCTCCGTTCACAGAGAAAGACAAATAAGTTGCATCCTCTGAACTCTCACCTTGGTACTTAGTTTTGCTGTAACTGACCTTGCCACTGCTGTCAGAGTCGGCCGTGAGCTCGACTAGTTTTTGAGCTGCAAAAGACTGAGAAAAAAACAAACTCATCAAAACGATCATCAGTAGTTTCATGTGTTCTCCAAAAAAAAGCCCCGCAAAAGCGGGGCTCCGTTAAAACGATTTTAGAAAAGACTAAAAGCGATTGACCACTTCGTGTTTCTCGAAGAAGTAAGCGATCTCGCGTTCAGCGGCAGATGATGAGTCTGAACCGTGCACTGAGTTTTCGCCGACAGACTTCGCGTAGAGCTTGCGAATGGTGCCGGGAGCAGCGTTCGCTGGGTTCGTGGCGCCCATGAGCTCGCGGTTCTTCGCGACTGCGTTTTCACCTTCGAGAACCATCAACAACACAGGACCTGAAGTCATGAACGTGACCAGTTCGCCGAAGAATGGACGTTCTTTGTGCTCGATGTAGAAGCCTTCAGCTTTTTCTTTAGAGAGTTTTGCAAAGCGAGCTGCAGAAACGCGCAAGCCGTTCTTCTCAAAAATGCTGATGATGTTACCGATGTTGTTATCCAAAGTTGAGTTTGGCTTAACAATGCTCAGAGTTTTTTCGATGGCCATAAATGCTCCTTCAATAAGTTACTTGCGCGGAAACTTACACTTTCTTCAAAACTTCTGCAACCTTCTGACCGAGTTCTGCTGGAGAACGGGCGATCGTGACGCCGCACTCTTGTAGCACCTTGAATTTTGATTCCGCAGAATCGTCTTCACCCGAGATGATCGCTCCGGCATGACCCATGCGCTTCCCGGCAGGTGCCGCTGCGCCTGCGATAAAGCTGACGACAGGCTTCTTAAAGTTTTTCTTGATCCAACGACCGGCTTCCGTCTCAGCGCTCCCACCGATCTCGCCGATCATAATGACGGCGTCGGTGTCTTTATCGTTGTGGAACATTTCAAGTACGTCGATGAAGTTCGTGCCGTTCACGGGATCCCCGCCGATACCGACGCAGGTCGATTGGCCGATGTTCCGTTGAGTGAGCTGGAAAACAGCTTCGTACGTCAAAGTCCCTGAACGCGAAATCACGCCCACGCGACCTGGCATGTGGATGTGTCCTGGCATAATCCCAATTTTGCATTCACCTGGAGTG
This sequence comes from Pseudomonadota bacterium, assembly GCA_027486525.1. Classification (GTDB taxonomy): domain Bacteria; phylum Bdellovibrionota; class Bacteriovoracia; order Bacteriovoracales; family Bacteriovoracaceae; genus UBA6144. The sequence goes on along the minus strand of JAIXOY010000050.1, from coordinate 6,657 downwards.
ATCACACCCGGGCAGTTCGGACCGATCAAACGTGTCTTCGAACCTTTGAGGGCGTTCTTCACTTTAATCATGTCTTGGACCGGAATACCTTCGGTGATGGCGATCACGAGAGGCATTTCCATCTCGATGCACTCGAGGATCGAGTCCGCCGCAAATGGTGGTGGAACGAAAACCATCGCCGCGTTGGCGCCGGTCTGCTTCACCGCTTCGAAAGCCGTGTTAAAAACGGGGATACCTTCGTGAGTGATCCCACCCTTACCAGGAGTCACGCCGCCGACCACTTGCGTGCCGTAGTCGCGGCACTGCAAAGAGTGAAAAGATCCTTGTTTGCCGGTGAGGCCCAAGGTGATGAGTTTTGTATTGCGGTTAATGAGAATGGCCATAATTATTTGCCTCCAGCAGCGGCAACAACTTTCTTCGCCGCATCGGCGAGATCGTCGGCAGCGATGATCTTGAGTCCTGACTCGTTCAACATTTTTTTGCCAAGCGCGACGTTGGTGCCTTCCAAGCGAACCACCAAGGGCACTTGCACACCGAGTGATTTCGCAGCAGCGATCACGCCTTCTGCAATGATGTCACACTTCATGATGCCGCCGAAGATGTTCACGAGGATAGCTTTCACGTTCTTGTCTTGAAGAATAATCGAGAAGGCTTTTTCAACAGTTTCCTTGTTCGCGCCGCCGCCAACATCCAGGAAGTTGGCCGGGTTACCGCCGAACAATTTGATGATGTCGAGTGTGCCCATGGCAAGCCCGGCACCGTTCACGAGGCAACCGATGTTGCCATCAAGCGAGATGTACGAGAGTCCGTACTTCCCGGCTTCGAGCTCTTGGGCGCTTTCTTCGCTCGGATCACGGAGAGCTTCGATCTCTGGGTGCCGGAAGAGAGCGTTGTCGTCGAAGTTCAGTTTCGCATCGAGCGCGATGACGTCGCCAGACTTCGTCGTGACGAGAGGATTGATCTCCGCGATTGAACAGTCATTCTTCATGAACATGTTGTAGAGACCTTCGAAGAACTTGTTGGCCTTCGTGAGCTGCTCGCCTCTTAGTCCGATGCCAAAGCCAAGTTTGCGACCTGCTGCTGCGGTGTAACCTGCTGCGGGATCGATGATTGACTTGATGATCTTCTCTGGGTTCTCGTGAGCAACTTTTTCGATCTCAACGCCACCTTCAGACGAGGCCATCATGACGAACTTGCCGATGGAGCGATCAAGGACAATACCGACGTAGTATTCTTTGTCGATGTCACAACCCTCTTCGATGAGGATCTTCAAAACTTTTTTGCCCTCTGGGCCAGTTTGGTGTGTGACCAAAGTCATTCCCAAAATTTCGCCAGCAAGTTTTTTCACTTCGTCCAAAGACTTCGCGAGTTTGACTCCGCCGCCTTTGCCGCGACCGCCAGCATGGATCTGGGCCTTCACAACCCAAATTTTTCCGCCGAGTTTTTCGGCGACTTTTACGGCTTCGTCGGGAGTTGTCGCAACTCCTCCGCGAAGCACGCTGATGCCTTGAGCACGCATGAGCTCTTTGGCCTGATATTCATGAACGTTCATGGGAACTCCTTCGAAAACTTCCGCTGGACGATGATGGGTGAAATACTCAATCATTATAGGCATTTCACCCTACCCGGCAATAACTCTTAAAGGTTAGCTAATGGTTAAATATTTCGCCCTTCATCCAGCGACTTTCAAACTCGATGGCGGCGCCATGTTTGGAATTATCCCTAAGCCCCTCTGGGAAAAACAGATTCCGGCGGATGAGTTAAATCGGATTCATTTAAGCTTAAGAGTTTTGTGCATCAAGACTGATACTCGTGTCATTTTGATTGATACCGGCATTGGCGATTATCACGATGGGAAATTCTCACAGCGCTTCGCGATAACTGGCGCTTCTGACCCTCTGCTCAATGTCTTGAAGCAAGAACATAACCTCAATCCTGAAGACATCACGGACGTGGTTGTAACCCATCTGCATTTTGATCATGTCGGTGGACTCGGGAACACGAGTGGAGATTTTCTTTTTCCAAAGGCGCAATTACATCTACACAAAGCGCACTACGACTACTCACTCGCTCCCACTCAACGTGACATGGGCTCGTTTCAAACCCAGTACTCTCATCCCGTGATTCAAAAATTGGATCAGCACAAGCGCGTCGTCTGGCATCACGGTGAAGATGGCACGGTACTTCGTGACGGAGTTTACCAGCTGAATTTCAAATGCAGTCACGGCCACACCCCGTGGCTCATGCATCCCTACGACGACAAACTCATCTACATGGCCGATCTCGTCCCGACGGCCGCCCACGTGCCGATTCCTTGGGTGATGGGCTACGACATTGCACCGGGAAGAACAACGCTTGATAAAGAACAATTCTACCAATTCATCTCTAAGAAAGATCTCGTGATGATCTTTGAACACGACATCAAGCGCTGGGGCGCGCGCGTTCAGCTAACGGGGCATGATGCTAAGGTTGCGCAGGAGTTTGCGTCGACGGGTCAACCATCTGAGTCGCTTCCGCTATAGCGCGACGGATGTTTTCTCTTTCCACGGCGAAGTCTTGCTGAAGAGAACGCAGCCAGTCTTGCAGATCGCTGCGGCTGGGAGCGTCGGCGGATTTTTGCAATTTTTCGATCAGCCCCATGCTCAAGAAACCGATGCGTTTAGCATGGGCATTGATGAGTGGTTGACGCCCCATCAGCTCAACTTTGTCTGGAAAATCCTGTGAGGCGAGAGTGGAGAAGTCTTCGTCGTTCTTCACCGTGAAGTTTGTCAAAAAACCACCAAAGCGCATGGTATAGCCATCTATCACTCGTTGCATCCTCGGCTTCCACGCAAGCTTACGATTCAAGAGCTCGTTAAAGCCGCTTTCGATCTGCTGTGAGATTGCAGAGAGAGTCCGCAGTTTTTCGCCGACATCCCGCCAGGCCTGCAATGAAAGTTCCCGACGCTGTTTTTCTTCAGCTTCTTTTTTCTTTGCGACCAACGCCATGCGGGCCTGCAGCTCATCAGGCGAACCGTGAAAGACCTCAACGTTAAATGAGAGATTTAGAGTCGGATGGGCCGTCTCCCAAAAACCAAAGATCCCTTGAGGTACGCAATCTTGTCTCACAACAGTCAGCAAGTAGCGACCCGGCATGAGCTTTTGACCCTCGGTAAAATTCAGTCGATCGAACATCGCCCAGTGCTGGAGTAACGGTGCGTCCGTCTGAAAGCTCACCGGTTGACCACCTAAGTTGTCTTGCGGCTCTGAGCGAAAAGTCGCCTGATAGTGACACATCTGCGTGGTGCCATCGGCGAGCCAAATTTTGCGATAATCGGCGGCCACCACCACTTCCGGAATAGGCACGGGGCGATCGATTTGCTCGAAAGCTGTTCGCATCTTTCTGAACGCGTCGATATTCATATCCGACGGACGGGTCAGTTCGACCTGAGGCTTCAGAGCGCTCGTGGCCCACAGCCCAGCACCGAGCATCAGCAGCACTCCCACAACCAGTGGCCAGCGAGCAGGAGCAGGAACAGACTGCGAAGCCGGCGGCGTGTCGCTCGCAAAGTCTTCTTCTTGGGGCGCGGGTCTCACGAAGCGAGCAGGTTTTTCTTGGGGTTCAGCATGAACCTCACCCCGGTAGGCCGTTTGAACACGAAAAAACGGCAAAGCCTCAGGCCAACCACGGGCCCACACTAGAGAATCTTTCTTAAACTCACCTGCCGCCAGTCTCTCTTCCAAAGAACTCAACGAGTAAGGCCCTTCGTGAGAATCTTGGCGGATGATAAACCAGACTTTCTCGCCGCGGTCAGGGAGTTCGTCTATACTATTGCTCATGGACCCTATTCTAAATCAAAGCCGGCCACAACGCCTGCAAGAAAGTTTATCCGCTCGCACAGGCAAGGGCACGATCATCGCTCTGGCCCCATCGGACCACGGTGTGCTTCGCAATGGCGGACGGGCCGGAGCGCGTTGGGCACCGCAGGCCTTGATAGCAGCATGGAAAAAACTCGCCGCACCTGCGAGCGATGCCTGTTTTAGCTACCACGCGGTCACTCACCAGCAGAAAGAAGAGCAGGGCTTCGAAGCAATGGTTGAGCAACAAGCACAAACTCTCCGTTCGCTCCTCCGGAATGAGCCACTGATTCACCTCGGTGGAGGCCATGACCACATTCTTCCACTTCTACAGGCGCACGATGATCGTCCGGTGTGTGTTCTAAACGTTGACGCTCACCTCGATACCCGTATGGATCCTGAGCCGCACTCAGGGAACCCGTTCCGTCAGTTTGCTCAGAGAGGAAAATTTCCGCTGCAACTGCATCAAGTGGGCATTCATCCTTATGCCAATGCTCTCTCGACGCAAACGGAACTCGCTCGCGGAGAGATGCCGATACTCTGGCGTCGCCAGTGCGATGACCCCGCGCATGTGGCGGCTTTCCTCCAGCGCCTCGAGATGACGCTGCCGCAGGACGCCCGCGTGGTTTTTAGTCTAGATTGTGATGCATTGATGGCGTCAGACGTAGAGGCTGTCAGCGCCCCCAACCACGACGGTCTTTCTTTGCAGTTTGTGCGCCAACTGGCTTTGTTCTATCGCGATCTTTGCCAGCGTCGAGGCCAGGCGCCTATTTGGGGAATCTACGAATACAATCCGCTCTACGACACTGTTTCCGGTCGGGGCGCTCGTGCCATTGCTGGGCTCATGTACGATATGGTTTTTTAGCGGGAATTTGAAAAAAGGCGAAAAAAAACCCGATGCGAACACCGGGTTTTTTTCGAGAGACATCGCAAGGGCCTTAAGAATCCTTCTCAGGGCCACTCACACACACATCTTCTTAGTAGCAAAGCCCGTGCCAATGTTTCTTTTCTCGAAATGAGATCACTGACGAGCAATTACAAACAGAAGACGCGCCGCTAGTAAGGAGTCGTATGTCAAAGTTGTGGCAACACCAGGCTTCACGAGTCAAAAATTCTACGCCACACCGCACTCATTAGACAAAGACCTGAAAAGACTTTTAATACCTGAGCTAAAACCGCATAATCGTGGACGCTTACTAAATCATCATTAACCAATACTTGCATAAGGAGTATTTCATGATCCGTTCTTCCCTTCTCGCTCTCGTAGCGGCTTCTCTCATGGCAGTCGGCTGCGCTTCTAAGAAGCCAGGCAACAACCCTGACAGCCTCACTGCGAACAACGGCGGCAACAACACTGGTCTTTCACTTGAACTCAAGGGCGACTCTGATTCAGGTACGGCCGGCGGCTTGCAAACTGTTTACTTCGGTTTCGACTCTTCAACTTTGGGCTCAGACGCTCAAACAGCTTTGAAAGCGAACGCTGAATTCTTGAAGACGAATGCTTCAGTTGACGTGCAGATCGAAGGTCACGCTGATGAGCGCGGCGGCATCCAGTACAACTTGGCCCTCGGTGAGAAACGCGCGAAAGCCGTTCGCGAGTACTTGGTTGCTTTGGGCGTAGCTCAGAAGCGCATCGGTGTCGTTTCTTACGGTAAAGAAAAACCAGTCGCTTTCGGTCACGATGAAGGCGCTTGGGAGAAAAACCGTCGCGCGAACTTCGTCGTCACTGCGAAGTAATGCGTCTACTCTCGTTCTTTTTACTTTTCGTCTTAGGCGCGTGTGGTTTGACGACCACACGCCCAAAGATGGAAATGAGCCTCTCCCAAGCTGCCTTCCTGGCGGCCAAAGAAGCCGGGGCCGACTCACTCTCTCCCACCATGTATCGCAAAGCTGAAGAGTACTATTTGAAGGCGAAATCCGCCTACAAGCGCAAGTATTTCAACAAGGCCCAACAGTACGCCATCCTGTCTAAGCAATACGCCGAGAAAGCGGAGTACGAGGCTGTTCGCAAGAAAGCCCTCGAAGGCACTCCCCCGTAATTGCCCAACGCTCCTCGAAGACATAGAATCTAGCCATATTCCCTTAATGGAGATGGCCATGAAATCAATCCTCGTTCTCGCTCTTTTGCTGACTCTCACAAGCTGTTTTAAAACAGCCGAGCAAGTTCGCCGCGAACAGCGGGTGGACAACATGTCTCAGCAGCTTTCTGACTCGCAAAACATCGTCGCAGACCTCACGGTCATGCTGAAAAACCTTCAAAGCCAAATCGACACTCTGAACGGCAAAGTTGAAGAGCTGCAAAAAAACCAACAACAACTGCAAGGCGCTGACCTGAAGGGCATGACTGAGAGTCTCAATGTCATGAAGACGCAGCTTGATACTGTTCAGAAAAGCCAAGAAGCACAAAGCGAAGAGCTCAAGCTTCAGCGCGGCTTCATCGAGAAGGTCACAGAGAAACTCGGCAACTTAAATAAATCGACCAGCACTGGTCAAAAGAAAGGCCCGAAAGACGAAATCGCGGAGGCACGCAAGCTCATCGGTCGCCGCAAACTTTCGGATGCCCGGTCAATCCTCGAAGGGATGATCAACGACTCGAACGTCTCGCCGGGCGACATGAACAAAGTTCTTCACGGTCTCGGTGAGATTGAATTCGCGCAAAAGAACTGGGAAAAATCTCTCGTGTTCTTCAGCAAGATCTACACCAAGTACCCGAAGTCATCTCTCGCGCCTTCAAGCCTCTTGCACATCGGCCGCGCCCTCAAAAACTTGGGCAAGAGCGATGAAGCTTCACAGGCGTTCCAAGAACTTCGCACACAGTAT
>JAIXOY010000307.1 GCA_027486525.1 Pseudomonadota bacterium | reverse complement strand
GGAACTCGCCAAGCAGACCGCCAAGGCCACGGAAGACATCACGAACAAGATCAGCGCGATCCAGAAAGACAGCGCCGGTGCCGTCGAGGCGATCGGTGGAATCTCGAAGGCGATGGAAAAACTCAACTCGATTTCTGGCGCCATCGCCGCAGCGGTCGAAGAGCAGACGGCGACCACCAACGAAGTCTCCCGGGTCATCGGCGAATCGAAGCAGGGCGTGGAGAGCATCGCGGGAACCATCCGCGAGGTGTCGGCCGCGGCCGTGCAGAGTGCCGAGAAGTGCGAGCTCACGCTCCGATCGTCGGAGGTGCTGTCGGGTCTTGCGGATAAGTTAAAAGCGCTCGTGAGCCAGGTGAAGAAGTAGGAGATCGACTGTGAGCACGCCGTCTAAAATTAAAGTCCTCATCGTCGACGACTCGATCCTGTTTCGGTCGCAGATTCAGCTCGCGCTGAGCAGCTGCCCGCAGATCGAGGTCGTCGCGGTGGCGTCCAACGGGAAGATCGGCGTCGACATGATGGCCTGTCGAGAGATCGATGCCTGCATCCTCGACATCGAAATGCCGGTGATGACTGGCATCGAGGCCCTGCGCGAGCTCAAGAGCCGCGGCATCAAAACCAAGGTCATCATGTTCTCCGCGCAGAGCAAGGCCGGAGCCGAGAAAACCCTCGAAGCCATGAGCCTCGGCGCCGTCGACTTCGTCCCCAAGCCACTGCCGGATGAAACCAAGCTTGCTCCCGCGGACAAGATCCGCGAGGCCCTGCTGCCGAAGCTGCTCTCGTTGTTCTACCCGCAGTCTGTGCAAGCGCCGAAGAAAGCGACGGGCCACCCGCCCATCATCTGGGAGTCCTTCTTTCCGCGGGTGCTGGTGATCGCTTCCTCCACGGGTGGTCCGATCGCCCTGGAAACCTTCTTCGCGGGCCTCACGGCACCGGTGCCGTTTCCGATCTTGATCACCCAGCACATGCCCCCCGTGTTCACCGCTTCCCTGGCGGAGCGCCTGGGCAAGGTGTGCGGGAAGGTGGGGCGCGAAGGGGTGAACGGAGAGGAGCTCAAAGCGGATCACATCTACGTTGCTCCGGGTGGCTTTCACATGCAGATCGTGGTGGTGAATGAGAAGCCGACCATCCACGTGTTCGAAGCGGAGCAGCGCAATTTCGTCAAACCCTGCGCCGACTATCTCTTCGAGTCCGCCGCAGCCATCTTCGGTCGCAGCACCGCCGCGATCGTCTTCACGGGCATGGGCCGTGACGGGGCGACGGGAGCCGCCGAAATCAAAAAGAACGGTGGGGCCGTCTTGATCCAGTCCGCCGAAAGCTGCATCGTCTTCGGCATGCCGGGCGCCGTGCACGCGGATGGGAACTTCGACTACATCGGAACGCCGAGTGAACTGTCCACGAAAACGCAGGCCCTGGCCCGCGCAACAAAGAGTCGTTATGTCGCCTGAAGTGCTCTCGTTCTTCTCCCAACTCATCGAGAAAGAGACGGGGATCATCTACGATGATCGCAATCTCTACCAGCTCAAAGGTCGCATCGAAGACCTGTGCAAGCTCTTCAACATTTCGACGGGTGAAGACCTCAAAAAAGAATTCTCCCAGCCGATCCCGAACTCGGTGATGCGGCAGAAGCTCTTCGATAATGCGACCAATAACGAGACCCTGTTCTTCCGCGACCCGTCGTTCTTCAAGGCCATCGAGAGCTTCGTCATGCGCGAGGTTCTCCTCGACATGCCCAGCGAGATCCGCATCTGGTCGGCGGCGTCGAGCACCGGACAAGAAGCGCTCAGCATCGCCATGACGCTGGAGGAGCTGTCGGCGAAGGTCCCTCTGCCGCCGTACACCATCACGGCGACCGATATCTGCGACAAGGCCCTCGTGAAGGCGAAGGCCGGACGCTATTCGGACTTCGAGGTGATGCGGGGCCTCTCGGAGGACCACAAGAAGCGCTACTTTCAAAAAGAAGCCGATGGCTGGCAAGTCAAGTCGAGCCTCGCAAACAAGATCAAGTACGGTTACAACAACCTCATCCGCTCGACGGTGAAGGGCCCGTTTCACATCATCCTCTGTCGGAACGTGCTCATCTACCAAAAAGTGGAAATGAAGAAGCAGATCATCGACACGCTCCTGCGCCAGCTCACTCCGGACGGAGGCTTGCTGCTGGGAGTAGGCGAGACCCTGCTGGGGATGAGTGACGGGGTCGAGACCATCAACATCGCCAACGTCATGTTCTACCGAAAATCTGCGCAAAAAAATAACGGTGCCGCTTAACCGAGGTAAAAGCTATGTTCGATCTAAAGACAAAAGTACTCGTCGTCGATGACATGTTGACCATGCGAAAGACGGTGATCAAGATGATGAAGGAGTGGGGGTACACGGACATCCACGAAGCAAAGGACGGCGAGGAGGCGTGGACGAAAACCCAGGAAGGCGGCTTCGGCCTGATCATCTCCGACTGGAACATGCCGAACCTCTCGGGACTGGAGTTCCTGAAGAAGGTCCGTTCCGACGCGACCTTCGCCAAGCTCCCCTTCGTCCTCGTCACGGCCGAGGCCGAGCCGCAGTTCGTGGCCGAGGCGATTCGCGTGGGCGTCGACCAGTACGTCGTGAAGCCGTTCACGAAAGAGAGTCTTCGCATGAAGCTCGAGTCTGCATACAAAAAATGTTCCATGAGAATGAGCGCATAAGAAAAGGTGGGCCCAGTGCCAAAATCAACTCTCACAGACGAATTTATCGAACCCTTCCTCCTGGCTACGGTCCACGTGCTGAACGTCCAAGCGCAGGTCGAGGCGAAGCCGGGGAAGACCCAGCCCAAACAGGCCTCCCAGGTGATGTCGTGCGATGTCTCGGGGGTGATCGCGGTGATCTCTGAGAAGTACAGTGGATCGATGATCATCTGCTTCCCGGAAAAGACGTTCCTCAAGATCGTCTCCAGCATGCTCGGAGAAACGTATTCCGAGGTGAACAAGGACATCCTCGACGGTGCGGGGGAACTGACGAACATGATCTTCGGACAGGCGAAGATCGTGCTCAACCAGAACGGCCACACCATCCAGACCGCGCTTCCGACGGTGGTGTCGGGAAAAAATCACGATCTCTCGGCGAATGGAAAGGGGGCCTCCGTGGTGATTCCGTTTGAGTCGCAGGCGGGGAATTTTTTCCTCGAGCTCGGGATCAGCGAAGCGGCGTAGCGAGTAACGCTCCCGGCGATCTGTTGGTCTCACCGGGAGCATGAAAGTTTTACTCGGCCTGCGCACTTGCAGAAAATTTAGCCTATGGTGGGCTCCCAACTCAGGAGCCCCCTCATGAAACAACTTTTTGCCTTATCGGCGTTACTGCTTTCTCTCAACCTCTGGGCGTTCGATGCGCAGGAGGTCGTGCTGCCCCCGTCTGAAGTGGAGGGCGGCGCGCTCATTCAAGAGATCATGGAAAGCTCCTACGTGCGCACGGAGAATACGTTCGCATTCACCACGGGCGAAAAGAGCGCGCAGTATCCGGCGGGTGACTTCGCGATCCTGTGGGGCATTGGCAGCTCCGAAGCCGACACCGCCATGGCGAAAGACGAATACACCCGTCTATGGCGCATCATGGGCTACCTCTCTGCTAAGGGCTTTCGCGTGATCATGAACGTGCGCGCCGACGCCGGGGACGTGAAGGAAGCCGTCGAGACGGAAGGCACCTCCGTGGTGCTGTTCTCGGGCCATGGGAACACCAGCGGCTTTTACGACTACAACCGCGTGCGCGTGGGCTACGACTTGTTCGTCAACAAGGCCAAGTCCCTGTACCAATTCATCGTCGCCGCCTGCCACGGAACAGAGTCGAAGCCCAACTACAATCCACCGACGGATCTCGTGATGTTCACCTGGTTTGGTCTGACCAACTCGACGGACCTGGAAAATTTCGTGATGGGTTCATGGACAGGATTGGAAGGAAAAGACTTGGCGGTCAGAGAGTAGTCTAACGAACTCTTGCGATCTAGCGCCGCAGCGGCGGTGAAAGGGTCAGTTTATAAATTTTAAAAGTCTCCATGATTTCGATGCATAAATGAGAGTCCCTGGTAAACTAGACGCATGAGCTATGTTTTAATCGCCGATGACGAGGCAGATATCTTAGAGCTCTTTCAACTGATCGTGTCGTCGATGTTTGCCGGCGAAGTTCACTGTGTCCAAAGCGGTGAAGAGGCCGTCGCCGTTATGTCCGAGCGCGGTGCTCCTAGTTTGATCATCACCGACGACCGAATGAGCATCGGCGAGGGTGTTTTTCTCGCGGAGGCAATCCCACAGCTATTTCCGTCTGTGCCGTTCATCGTTTGCTCGAGAAAATCGGAAGACGAGATTCGCAGCTTGTTCCCGAACGCCAACGGATTTGTCCTCAAGCCTAACATCCAAGCACCCTTGACTCGGCTGCTGCAAGCGCTGATCCCCGAGGTGCAAAGGCCGCAGTATGTCCTGGTGCCGATGCAGACCCTGCTCCGGCTGGGCATCTTCAGCTATGACACCTACGTCCGATTATCCGATCAGAAGTTCGTGAAAGTTCGCCATGCGAGTGACCCACTCGGTGATAGCGAGCTCGATGAGTTGATCGTGAAATACCGCGGTGAACTCTTTATCACGGAAAGGGATGCTAGCGAGATCGGCGAAAAGTTGTTGGGCCTGACGCGAGGGGAGGCCCATTCAACATTGCAGTCCGGAGACAGCGTAGCTCGTAATCTTACCGCAATGTTGTCCTACGCGGAGCTGTTCGGGTGGACTGCAGAAGCCGTGGAAGCTTCCCAGCGCTT
>JAIXOY010000274.1 GCA_027486525.1 Pseudomonadota bacterium | reverse complement strand
AAAGGGATGCGCTTTCTCACTCAAAAGGTACGTCTCTAGATGTTGGCCCCTGGCCAAAAGGCCGCCAGTGTTTCTGAGCTGGTGGCCCACATCAAGCACACGTTGGAAGACACGTTCAATGAGGTGATGGTCGAAGGGGAGATCACGGGCATTTCTCATGCTCACAGTGGTCACTGCTATTTCAATCTCATGGATGAAGAGGCTTCAATTTCCTGCGCGTTTTTTCGGCAGGATCTCCTGCGCCATCCAGGATTTAAGAATATCAAAGAGGGCGATCGTGTCTTGGTTTACGGTCCACTGACGGTTTACCAAAAGCGCGGCTCATTTCAGATTCTCGCCAAGCGCGTGCTGCCAGCCGGAGAAGGTCTGTGGCGTCTGAAGTTTGAGGCGCTCAAAAAGAAGTTGCAAGGCGAAGGTCTCTTTGACCCAGAAAAAAAACGCCCGCTGCCGGCCTTCCCGAAACGCATCGCCATCATCACCGCACCGGGTGGAGCGGCGTTACACGATTTCCTGAACGTCTATTCTCGTCGTGGCTTAGGTTTTGAAATTGTTTTGATCCCGGCACTCGTGCAAGGGGATAAAGCTCCTGCCTCACTCATTAAGGCGTTAGATAAAGTCGAGAAGGTCGGCAATTTTGATGTTGTCGTTTTTGCCCGCGGTGGTGGCAGCCCAGAAGACCTGTGGTGCTTTAACGATGAGGCGTTGATCCGTCGGATGTCTCAGTGTCCTATTCCTGTCATCAGCGCGGTCGGACATGAAGTGGACTGGACGCTCAGTGATCACGTGGCAGATGTACGTTGTGAAACGCCGACCGCAGCTGCGGAAGTTCTCACTCAGCCACAAACAGAAGTGGTCCGTCGTCTTCGCGAGGCCCATCGCCGGTTGCTCTCGCATTTGCGCCATCAACAATCTGAATTACAAAACCTCCTCGAACGTTATCACCCTCGTCAGCTGATCGGGATTGTGATTAGTCGCTTACAAGAGCAGCGCTCTCGTCTCGAGCAACTCAATCCCTTGCAGAAAGCTCACCGTTACCTGCCTCTGAATGAGTATGGGCTTGAAGTGGATGATCTTTTTCGCCGTCTTGAACTGACCATGAAAAACTCACTGCAAGGCCTGCGGGGCCGTTTAGAGCGAGCGCAGGCACAAGTGGATTCGATGAATCCACGGGCCGTTCTCTCGCGTGGCTATGGCATCGTCGAAGGCCCAGCTGGGATCGTGAGTTCGAAGAAGGGCTGGGATCAACTTCCGGGTGGTGCCAGCGTGACGGTCGCCTTCCATGATGGGACGGGGCTCGCACAGAAAACAGAAAAGGATCGTCCATGAAATACCTTCTGCTTTTGCTTCTTTCTTTTCAGGCCTGCGCCTCAGAAAAGAAGTCAGGCCCAGTTAACCCACTACCAGCTCTCAATGAAATTATCACCGTTGAGACCCAGCCTGGATTCGTCCGTTGGGTGAGTTTTGCGATTGAGCCAGGACAAGAGACGGCGGAGCTATGGTGCAAGGACCAACAGCTCAAGCATGCTCCTTTGGGACAAGGAAGACGGTTTGCGTATATTGCGGAAACTTATTTCTCTGATTTGAAGCCCTATACCTGTCGCCTCATCCTGAAGAACAAAACAGAAATTCCCATCGTGAATTTCCTCGTTAAGCCTTTCAAATACAAAGAAGAAAAGCTCAAAGTAGATTTCCGCACGGTTCGACTGTCGAAGAAAGATTTGAAGCGTGCGCAAAAAGAGCAGCGCATGCTTGCGGGGCTCTACACCCAGTCGGCGAGTGAGCCTTATTTTAACAGAGCCTTCGTGGCACCGTTGGATTCGTTCATCACGAGCATCTATGGCAATCGGCGGGTTTATAACAACGCTCATAAGAGCCAGCATCTCGGAACTGATTACCGTGCGGCCGTCGGTGTGCCGATTCCAGCAGTTAACCGCGGACGCGTGCTTTTTGCCGGCGATCTGTTTTATACCGGTGGGACAGTGATCATTGATCATGGCATGGACATTTTCACGGTCTACGGGCATCTCTCCGAAGTGAAAACCCAGGCCGGACAGATCGTGAATCAAGGCGACATCGTGGCGCTTTCTGGCCACACCGGCCGCTCGAGCGGGCCGCATCTGCACTGGGGTGTGAAAATCCACGGACATTACGTGAATGGCTATTCATTGATTGAAGAGACAAAAAAACAGTTTCCATGAATCCACGGTTGTTGCTACAAAACCAGGCCCACCGGTTGATGTTTGTGATGGATTCGCAGCATCCTCAAGACGTGCGCCAGACGCTCGATGAGTGGATTAAACCACTGAGAGGGGCGCAGGTTGTGGAATGGGGAGCGACCACGTCTGGGTTTATTCCCATTTGGCTGCCGGCACCCACTAGATTGCAGACCAGCAAAAAGCCCGCGGGTGTCTCTGTCCTCGTGAGACCTCTCCATCAAGACTTACTTAATTCGGCTGATCCTCAGATCATTGAATCTCAAGTGGATGCGGTGGTCGAAGCGCGCGAAGGCGAGGCTCCGTTCCACTTGGTGGTGGCGGGCTTCCTGTCTCGCGCCCTGGCCCGGGAAGGTGAGGCGTCTCGCAAAATGGCGCTTCGGTATCAAAAAGTTTTTGAGCGGCAGCTGAGAGCGGCGCTCAAAGAGCTTGCCGTCGACGAGGCACTCCACACGTCTTACTTGGAAAACTTTGCCCGTTT
>JAIXOY010000147.1 GCA_027486525.1 Pseudomonadota bacterium | reverse complement strand
TGTCCAAAGAGCGCGCGCCCTTGGCATCACGTTTGGTTTTGCGGAATCATGCACGGGTGGTTTGTGCTCTCATCGCATGACCAATGTCGCTGGCTCTTCCCAGGTGTTCTGGGGCTCCGTCGTAAGCTATGACAACAGCATCAAAGTGAATCTGCTTCATGTGAAAGAATCCACTCTGGCAAGATACGGGGCCGTGAGTGAAGCGAGCGCATGCGAGATGGCCAGAGGAGCTCAACAGGCACTAAAAACCTCTCTCGCGATTTCTATCACTGGCATCGCGGGCCCAGGCGGTGGAAGCACGGACAAGCCTGTCGGAACTGTTTGGGTGGGGATTTCGACTGGGAGTGGAGTGAGTGCAAAGAAGTTTGAGTACAGGGGCGATCGCGAAACTCTCAAGTTGAGATTCTCACAAATCGCCCTCTACACTTTATTGGATCACTTAAAAATCTAGTTACAAGCATCCAGCGGAAGCGGCTCGCCCTCTGCGGCTTTTTCTGCGGCCGCCGGGTTACGTTCGATACAGTCTTCAGCTTTCTTTTGAATTTCGGCCCACTTTTTTTGGTCCATACTCTTCATATACTGACGAGTAAGTTCGGCCTGCTTCGCATCGATCTGTCCCGAAGCCTCCATTTGTTTGAGCATCGGCTCCACATCACTTGCGCCCACTGATTGGGCCAACGCTGTCACCGAGGTCATCGCAAATACCATGATCGCTAGAAATTTCATAAAGCCTCTCTGTTAGAGCTAATCATACGGGAAGTTCCTGACTCGACCAAACTTATCGGATAAACCACGATAAACTTGAGTCTTAACCGACTTCTTTTGTTGGCGTTAGTGATGGGCCCTTAGGCTATGAAAATCAAGATTCCAGCATCTTAGCGAGGCTGGCTTACATGGCGGCCTGATAGGGGGGAAAATCTTGCTAAGGGGTCTAAAGGATTAAAATTTATCACCCCGATGAGCCGATAAATAATAGAGGGAGACGTGTGCGGACCATGAAGGGACGAAATACATTACCGATCATTTTAAGTCTATGGGCCTTGATGGCCTTGGTGGTTGGTTGCGTTCCACAAACTCAAGCACCGCGCGCAGCCTTTGTGGCCGGTGATGAGACCGCAACAACCTCAGGAACGGGTGGTGGTGGCACGGCCACTGAAGTGCTGGCGGGATTTAGCGGCGAAACTCGCAACTTCATCGACAAGGCCGGCGTCAGAACTTTCGATGTGCAAAATCTTGCTCTCACGGGCGTCGATTCATTCACCGTTTGGGGTGATTCTGTTCAGACAACCATTAAGGCCCTACCGGCCGATACGAAAGTTTGTCTCCTCGCAGAATTTAAAAACACCAACCCATCGCGAATCTTAGTTCTGTCGGCCGTTCGTCGTCGCCAAATTCTTAACACGCAAGTAACGGCCTCTGGTACAGTTTCTACGGTTGCCTACAGTTGGATCGTCATGCCAGGTGACATGGCCCGAAACGAAACCGACTGCCTCACAACCGGTTTGATCAACGCGAAAAACCAAATTTTTGGCGCCACAGCGACGCTCAAGTTTAGTCTGCAAGACATCTGTTCCGATTGCTCAAACTCCCCCCAATCAGAGGGACTCCGTGCCCACTTCGACTCAGGGAGTGCTCTCAACGACGTAAACATAGCGGCACTCAAACTTAAAATCCAGCTCAGCACGACGGGCACAAGCCCCGGACAAACATGCACATCCAATTCGGCCTGTGCGGGGATCGGGTTTAACTGCTGCCTCGAAGGCCAATGCGTGAACGATGGCGCAGTCAAAAACGGTGTCGATACCTCAACAGGTGCCTTCATCGCGGCCTGGGAAGAAGTGCAAAACAATCCTACCCGCTTCAAAATCTACCCGCAGTTTTTCTATGTGTGTCCAACCACCATCCCTACCGTACCTGGTGATGATGACGCCACTGATCCGGAGTTCGCGTCTCGCAAACGGATGAATGAAATGCAGGATCTCTTTCAGTGCCTGAATCCACAGTTTGATGAGATCGGCTACTGCTCTAAGGTCATCACGAACGCCTCATCATTGATTAGTTCTTCGAATCCGGCCGATCGTAACTTCACAGTTCCGCTTGATGATAACAACTTACGCTGGGCGAACAGCCTCTTGAATGCTCACAGCATCTACTCGTTCCGCTATGGCGAGCAACTACTCTACCAAGAAGGCCTCACTGGCTTTGACAGCACAACCGTGAGCGGTAGCCACTCTTTCCCAGGCTCCGGGAACGGAACTCTTACCCAGGCGGAAACGGTTACCATCACGAAGCCCATTGCTTCGAACGCTCTTGATGACACCTTAATCATCAAGTACAAAGTCGACGCCACTTGCGTAAAATTGAGCACGGCACTTGCACGCTGTTCTAAAACCTATGTCCAAGGTCGCTCTTCAACAGTGCCACGGCCGTCGGATCACTCCACATCGGGCTTCTTCTCCTTGCCACCCTATGCCGATCTGGTGAGCTTCCTTCCGATCGTAAAGGTGGGCGACACACCTGTCGCGAGCGGCGTGGGCTCTTGGCAAGTTGCGGGACAAGGTATCTCATTCTCCCCTGCTCCCACCGCAAACCAAACCGTGCAGATCACCTACTATGTGACTCCGTCGGCTTCGGTGGACCTAGATGTACTCACCACAGGCCGTACCACTGCGCAGACACGGGTCAATGAAATCTGTGGCTGTGGAGTTATCGGAACCACGAACTGTAACTTAAAACCCGTGAGTCAAACCAACGCTGGCGTCACCACGATCACGGATTACAGCTGCGTTTATCCGCCTCCGCCGTTGCCTGAGCCACCTCTACAACAAGTGGTTTTCGTCTCTGGCAAGAGCGTTCCCTATCGCTACCACGACATCAATGGCGCCGTTTGGGATAATGACACCGGCGCCAGCGCTCCGGCCCAAGAGGGTCTACCGTTCACCTATACCAATGGCGACAAGCTCAAGCCTAACAACGTCTCGAGCTACGTTGGCTTCAATGAAATCTACGGCTCGTTTGATAAGCAGGGCTCTTCGGCCAAGCCACCCCGCATGGTCACTGTGAAGAAGGGCGTGAACTACGACATCTTCGTCGATAGCGGTGCCTTCGCAAGCTGCGCGAACTGTGGCAACGACCCTTACTCGCCGATCATGAAACTATTCCCAAGTACCTTCGCTACACGAGGCGGCGGTTACGTACCTGATATCTACAACTCGGTTCGGAGTTCGACGACTTCAACCTACCGGGCCGACGACCTACTGTTTGGTCGTGGGTGCTTTGTTCCCTCGACCATGCTTGCCTGGACTCATGCAGAGAACACGAGCGTGCAAACGCAACGTCAACGCCGCTTGGCAGCCCAACATTTCATGTACGCTAACGGCTACCAGCGTGACTGGTATGGCTTCGACTACGGTTCATTGATCGGCTCATTTGACGGTGTCAACTGGTTCTCCATAGGTAACCAGCGTCGCATTAAGGCCTCCGGTTCTCGCCTTCTCTTGGCAGTGAACGGCTACTTCGGAGACCAGACGATAGACAACAATTTTAAAGTCGTCGTCAGCGAAACAGTGGCCGCCGTGAACTCCGGCTCAAGTGTTACTCACGATACCATGAGCGACGGTGCCGAATGCCAGAAGAATCACTTCTGCAGCAACGACAACGATTGCGTCGCCCAATTGGGTTATGATTACACCTGCCAGAACATTGCAACCATCACGACGCCATGGCCAATCTTTGATGCTTCGGGGAACGAGGTATCTGGCTCAGAAACACGATCGCTCATATCACTCTTGGGTGGTGCCAACGGTCAAACACGCCGCTGTGTTTACCGCGGACGTGGTGCTCCGTGCGAAGCCAACCTCAATGCTCTCACTGCGACCTACAACGGCACTGACACCGTTGGCTTCGCGGCGTGCTCACCCAACAACTACTGCGCACAAGTCGACGGGACAGCACGTTTCAATACGTCGATCGCACGTTTTGCCAGCTCACCGAGTTCGCAAAACCTGCTGGGCACGCTGGGAACAAAAGATACCTTCGGCCAAGGCGCCCGCTTCATCGGACGCCCGCTTGATTTTTACGGCACAAAATCGGCTTCGAGTGTGAACTCCACGGCCTGGGGGTTAAGCACTAACTTTAGCCTCCGGGAACATTTTAAATTGGGGACCGGAACATCGTCAGTCAATGTGGACGGCCTGTGCCTCCCGGGACGGGATGTCGCCGGCTCTACAACATTCGCTGATGCTC
>JAIXOY010000318.1 GCA_027486525.1 Pseudomonadota bacterium | reverse complement strand
TGCCACGCTTTAAGAGCGTTGACGTCCACACCAGCCAGGCCGGTCTCAGTCCCCGGAGCGCCGTTACGATCAGGTTCGTTTTTACCAGTGTTCGCGAGGCCCCACAAAAGTCCAAAACGATCGTCGCCCTGCTGGGCTTCCGTGCGTGCGAGGACGCGCTCGACGTTCGATGTGTTGTTGATCACGGTGTAAATGAAGTTCGGCTCAGCGTACTCAACCGCTGGATTGGCTTCCAACTCAGCGATGGCGACTGACACTGATTTCTGCGGTGTCGAAACGAGAGCGAAGCGACCGGCCAAGAGATTCAACTCTTTCTTGATTTGCACGCCTTGCAGAGCTGCGGCAGATTTTCCTTCGCGGATCTTAACGAGGACTTCACCAGCGATAAAAGGAGCATCCATGCTCATTTTATCTTTGGCCAAGGCCAGAGGGGAAAGGGCCAAAAGCCCTACTAAAACGCACAACTTATTCGATTTCATCCGCACTCCTTGCAGCTCAATCAACACATCAATGTGTAGTTAGTGTGATTTTAGGTGAATTTTTTGCCGTATGTTGTTTTAAAAGCCTAATTGCCCTGTTTGTAAGAAAATAAAAGCTGAGGAGAAAACTCGTGAGCCAAATTTTCAATAAAAGTTCCCACCCCGTCGCCGTGAAAAGAATCCCTGTCCGCATCTGGGCACTGCGAGATGAGATTGAGGCGGCCATCGATCGACGCATCAAAGAATGCGAAGTCGCCGGCACTCCCCTCTTCCTCGACGACATTAAAGAATTTTACGGCATGCGAACTGACAAGCCCTTGGCCGGCCAACCCCAACTACAGTTGGTGCCGGAATCCACAGAAAAGACTTCGCAAGATTCCGTCGATGCCATGATGGAAGCTCTCGCGGTCACTCCACCGGAAGAAGCACCTGCGCCGGTTGTCGAAGCGGCTGCCGTTCCAACGGAAGCTGTGGTGGAGAAAGCCGATGAACTGGTCGCCTCACAAACTCCCGCAGAAAAAGCTGAAGCTCCCGCGGCCCCGCACGTCCAACGTCCCTACACTCGACAAGTGCCGGACTCGGCCAAGGTCTCCTACGGCTTTGCCTTGCTCGCTGATGTGAACATGGATTGGATGCTGACGTTCTCAAAAGAAAAGTTCATTCAAGGCCAAAGCGTGGTGGTGGAATTCCTCATTCCCCATCCATTTATGATGAGCGCTGAAATCATCATGTGTCATAACTATGCCATGCGCAGCCGCATCATCAGCGAATCGAAGCCGGATTTTCGTCTCCAGTGCCGCTTCACCTATCCACTCCCTGGTGAGCGCACGCGCTTGCGTGAATTTCTGACTTCGGTGGAACCCGTCATCCCGAAAAAGGGTGCCGTCCCGAAGCCGAGCGCAAATGGCACTGGCCCGGAAGTCTAGGTCCCAGCTAAAATGGCTCCATGACTCAACATTGGCGCATCCACTGGTCTACCGTCGTCGTAGCTGCTTTCGCTCTGCTTTTGGGGGCCGTGGGTTTCTTTGCTGAAGTCTTTCAAGCGCCGCCGCTACCGCAAGAACTCGCCCAGCTGATCAAGAACCCGCTGCCCGTTGAGAAGATGCAGCGCCTGAAGCGCATGAGCTTCACCAACAAGTTGGGCAGCTTTAAGTTTGAGAACACGAATCCCGAAGGGTTGCTCGATGGCCCGTGGCAAATGACCGAACCCACCACCATTAAGGCGCGCAAAGATTTCTTCCTCAAAGTGGTCAAGGCCCTGGGTGACATCCAGGTGCGCCACTCACACCGAAGCGACACCATTAATCGCCAGAGCTTTTCCATCGATAAGCCGCTTTTCTCGCTCACCCTCGAACTCAATGACGGTTCACCGGTCGAGATCGCTTTTGGCTTGATCAATCCGATTGATAACTCCACCTACTTCTTAGTGAAAGGCCAAGAGTGGATTTACCAGTGCACGACTTTACCGATCTCCCTTGAGAGCGTGACCCAAGAAGAGCTGCTGGATTCCAAGGCCCTCGCGCTCAACCCTGAACAGGTGAACTTGATCGAGTTGCAACAAGCGCCGTTTGATAATCAAGGTCTGCGCCTCATGCGGGTAGAGGGCACTTGGCAGGATGCGGACGGGAAGAAGTTTGATGATCGCAAAGTGGCGGCGTTCTTGCGCGAGCTGCAAACACTCAAAAGCACCATGGTGCTGGATAAGCTTTCAGAGTCTCAATCCACCGAGCTGACACGTGTGATGACCTCACCGGCATGGCGCCTACGTTTGGGTCAAGGTCAGCTGCCAGAGACATTCTATGTCTCTGCGCCACTGGATCGTTTGGGAGACTTGAAGTTAGAAAGAAATCGCTCGTTTCTCTTCTACCGAGAAGGAACGCAGAACCCACTCGTGCTAGGGCCTGAGCAGTTGGGGATCATTACTAAGCGTGAAAGAGACTTCAGATAAGAAGAAAAAAGGCCCCCGAAGGAGCCTTTCAAGTGTCGTGCATGACATGCACGACCAATTATTTGACTTCTTTGTGTACAGTCACACGGCGAAGAGAAGGATTGTACTTCTTCAATTCAACGCGCTCAGGTGTAGTCTTCTTGTTCTTAGTTGTGGTGTAACGTGAAGGACTCTTGCCTTCTTTACGGGCCTCAGTGCATTCGAGGGTAATGACGTTACGTGGACCTTTTTTAGCCATGGTGATCTCCGGAAAGTTTTAACTGCAAAGTCCTGGTAAGTTAAACTAAGATGACCCAGTCGGCAACTGCTTGATTCAAAGAGATATTATGCAAAGCATTATCACACCTACCAACTGGACCTACTGTCGCTTCGAATCCGGCAATTACCGCGCTTTTGTGAGCTTTGGCGCCGACCCGGAAACCCTGGAAAAGGGCCAATACCTCTATTACGCCACCGTGACTGAGGGTGAAGACAAGGAAATCCACCAAGAAACCCACGCCACCCTCTCGGCGGCCTGTGAAGCCTTGAATGCACGTTATGCGGATTGGTCTTTCTTAGATCAGTCAGCGCCGAAGTCGGGCTGCGGAACCTGCGTCGCTCATTAACAGTTAAACCTAAACACCTAGGGCGTTCTGCCAGACTAGCTGATTAATAGTTCCACCGGACAATTCAAAGAACGTGGCGGACTCAAGCCGCTTCTCCAGTCGCTCAATTTTCAATCCGCGCGCAGGCCATTCGAGCTCGAGAATCAGACCCTTGTGAGCACTTAAGCTTACGGTTTCATCTTCGATGGTGAAGGACCACTTAAACAGCGGTGTCTCGCCCATCACCCACTGCCAATCACACCAAGGCGCAGGCTTAAAACGTTCATCCTGGGGCTTTAGGATCTCAGCGTCGCCCCAAGACTGGATCCAACTCTGCGGCGTGAGTGTATCCAAGTTCATCACCACAGAACGAACCGAAGCAATCGAGCGCGTCTCGGTGAGCTTATGGGGACTCGCGAGTGCACGGTTGAGTTTAGTGAGGTCACCGTTGATCAAGAGTGTGCCGTGGTGAAGCGCGCGGTCTTTGGTTTGTTTGTAGGCACTGCCGGAGACTTTGCGAGTGCTGCCGTCGCTCTGAGGCACCACGAGGTCATGACGGGCATTGATGCTTACAATCACGCCAAGCTTCGCAAGGCGATCTTGTACCACCTGCAGGGCCTTATCTTTGTGGAAGCCAGCAAGGGCGCCCACCCAGCAGAAGTTCACATTGCCTTCATCGTGCCAAACAGTTCCACCACCCGAAGGGCGGCGCACGAGATCGACGTTTTGCGATTTCATCCACGCCAGATCACATTCGAGCCAGGGGTTTTGAAATCGCCCCATCACCACCGATGGCCTGTTTTGGTAGAGAAAAAACGCCGTCTCACCACTGTCCCGCAGCAGCCATTCTTCCACCGCGAGGTGAAAGAACGGATCGCGCTGAAGCGACGTGTAGAGTTTCATTTTCTTTTTTTATCGAGGAAGCACGGATGCCCGAAGAGACATTTTTCGTTGATGGTCTTGGCCACTGAGTCCGGCACCAGTTTTTCCCAGCCCGCTTCATTGCCGATGATCATGTTCAAGACTTTGCGCGAGTAGATGTGCAGCCATTCCTCGTGGAAGTCTTTGATGTCGTGAAGCTTCCCGCCGTCTTTCACGTGGCTGTAGAGGTGCGCGACTTCTTTTTTGACGGTGAGGTTTTCCATCTTCAAGAATTCTTTCTTGTCCTGGCTCATGTAGGGATACACAAACACATGCACGTTTGGCGCGAAGAGCTGCCCCATGGCACCCATCAGGCCACCCTCAACGTTGGTGTACTCTTCATCGAAGATCTGCTTGAAGTTATAAACACCCAACACCAATCCGACG
>JAIXOY010000246.1 GCA_027486525.1 Pseudomonadota bacterium | reverse complement strand
TCTACGAGCGACTGCCGCAAGCGTTTGCGTTGGCGGAAAAGAAATTCCCGCGGATTCCGTGGCTGGTCTACGAAATCCCTCTTTTGTTCGAGCGGAATCTCCAGGCTACGTTTGATGTCGTGATCGTCTCTTGGGTGCGGCGTGAGGTGCAGAAGAACCGCCTGCTGTCCCGCGATCCCCACACCACTGTTGAGACGGCCGAAGCCATTCTCACCCAGCAGATGTCGCTGGACGAGAAGAAGCTTAAGGCCGATTTGGTTTTTGATAATTCGGGGCCGCTGGAAAAGGCGGCCCTCAAGAAACTCTGGGCGCAGCTAACACAATAGAAATCGAATCAAAAATGATCAGATGCTAGGCGCCGAAGAGCGAGGTCGGAGGCTTACTAAGTTGTAAGTCGACGACTGAGCGAATGAAGGCAACGCCGCAGATGATATTTTTCATTCGATTTAGCGGCACTGACCTTTCCACGGGGTCCACGTCCAACCCAACAACCCACCCCAGCCGCCGGTTTCAGTAACCACACAGCGCTTTCCGGTGTCACATGGGTACTCGAACCAACCGCTGGAGACGACTTTGTTCTCGCGAACAACTTTGCAGTTCGCACCGGTTCCGCCGCGCAGCTGACAAGTCATGACTGACGGGTTACCGCGCTCTTGAATGCAGCGAGGAACCGTTTTGTACTTGTGAATGCCCAAGACTTCTTTGTTGAACCAGTTGTTACAGTGCGAATTGATCACGCACTTCATGGCCGGGTTCACGTAGGTCAGGCTCGAGACCAAGTTGCGAATCATGGTGTCGAGGTTCTGCCCGATGGTGCGACCGTTCGAGGTCTGGGCGCGAAGGAAGTCGCGCTGGCAGATTGAAGCGAGCGTCGACACGGTGGCCAGGCGCCCATCTAGCGTGTCGGGTACCAGGAGGTCACTCGAGTCGAGTTCGACCTGGTTCTTGTAGGTTGTCACGACCCGCGCTTCGGGTCCGATTCCCATGGCGCTGAAGCCACCGGCCACCGCTGCTTCACTTTCCACCTCAGCCACGAGTTCGCACGCGAAGGCTACCCGGCGTGGTATCGTGCGACCGTTGGCCATGACTGGAGCCCCGTTGGCTCCACGTTTCACCAAATCGAAGCGCCCCTGGCCATCGAAGATCGGTGCGAAGCCTTCGCCACCAAACTGCACTGCCGAGGAGACCGTTTTCTTAAACGAGAAGGTCGGACCGGCCGCGATCTCGACTCCCATGAAGCTCGCCTTCACCTGCGCGGAAAACTTTGCTTCCGCAGCGAGGCTCACGCTTGAACGTGCCTTGGTGTTGTAGCGTGCTTCGAAGTTGTCTGGGCTTGAACCACCGGCCAGAGCCGCCACCAGTGCCGCTTTGCTTGTGATTCTGCTGCCGGAGCCTTTGTTGTCGGCGAGGCTGGTGAAGTCGGACGGAACCGTGCTCGGCTTCGAAAGCAAGAGCACGCGATTCAAGCTGCGCTCTTTCATGTTCGCGAGAAGGTTATCAGAGATGCCCAATTCGCTCGATTCCCACTTCGGATTCGCCAAGACGTCTTCCACGATCGCTTTCATGTCTGACTGAAGTTCTGGCGCCAAAAGATGAAGGTCTTTTTCCATGTTCGCGCGGATGAGATCGCGAGCTGTCGCCGCTGGATCTTCGCTTTCCGATGCATCGTCGATGGCGAGGAAGTAGCTCTTGAGCACAGCTTGTCTGAGTGCCTGCACGAGCAACTGACTTTCCATCCAAGCACGCTGGTCAACGGGGACATCATTGGCTTCGTAGACCGCTTCTCGGCCGATGCCTTCGAGGTCTAAGCCGTTGTTCCGGTAGATCTCGAGTTCTTTGAGGCGTGTTTCCATTTGCTCAATGGGCAGACCGGCGATGGCCCCAAACGAGGTCACGCTGGCAAAGCACAGTGTAATGAAACGGCGTGATAGCAAACCCATGGTGAACTCCTGATGTGGAGTCATCATAAGCAATCTTAAGAAAGAATGTGGCTTATCCCCCGGAGCAGGTAAAAAATTTAGGCTTTAGGGACGAAGCTGGCCTGGTAACGGAAGGTCACTTCTTCCTCAATCCAAGGGTCTACGAAGTTGAGGACGGTCGCCGCGAGCTTCATGCCTTCGCGGTTCTTATTTCTTTTTCCGTACTTAGGGTCACCCCAGACACCGCAGTCGATGAACTCGAGGTGGCGACGGATCTGGTGGAGACGGCCCGTTAAGGGCTTGAGCTCAACCAGCAAGCGATCCCCCGGTAACAACTCAAGAACACGATAACGAGTTTCGGCCTTCTTGCCATCTAACGGATCTGTGAAGGAGCCCTCGGTTCCTACGCCGAGGTAAGAAATCTCACCGGCGACGATGGCCATGTAGGTCTTTCGAACCGCTTGGTCTTGGAAGAGGCGGGAAAGTTCCGCGGCGGCACTTGATGAGTAAGCGACGACCATCAAACCTTCGGTTTCGCGATCGAGGCGGTGAACGGGAAACACTTTCTTGCCCGTCTTCTCTACGGCATAGATCAGCGTGCAGTGATCACCGGCATCTGTTCCTTGCGCCATCACGCCCGCGGGCTTGACCCACACACCATACTCACGGTTCTGGGCAATGCACTGGGCTTCGGTGAAGGCAGGAATCGCTAAGATGCGTGGGTCATACATCGCCTTCACTTCGTCAGTGACATCGAGCTTGATGCGCGGATCACGGACACGTTCCCAAGCACCTTTGCCGCGGAAACGCGCCTGGACGGCGCCGTACTCGAGAAGTTTGGCGAGGACATCTCCCGGAAGCTTGGTTACCCGGGTGAGAGACTCGCCGAGACGCTCACCGGTAACTTTCGCTTGGAGATTGTAGATTTTCATGGATGCTGTTGTTCAACGGGATCAATACTCTCACGCAAAGCTGTGAAGGCCTGGGCGTCCTGGCGTAGGTCTTCTACCAGCTTCCGCAAGCGATCTACAATCATTTCCTGATCTTCCTGTAATGCCTCGCGGATTTCACGGGCGACGCGCTCGTGGGCCGCGAGATCGAGCCCCGTGCCCCGCTCAAACTCCGGCGTAGGCCCCACGAAGGTCATCGCCAGCTTCGTGATCTGAATATCCATACCGGCCAGACGCGTTTCGAGCTGACCCGTCGCACGGTCCATGCGGATCAAGGCGTCTTTCATCGCAACTGCTAAGCTCTCCGTGCGCTCACTCATTTCCGGCAAAGTGCCCAGGAAACGGTTGTGAAGATTCACGAGTTCTTGCTTTGATTCCTGGATCTCTTGCTTGCCGATGCGGTAGTCGAGTTTGAATTTCTCCAACGCGCCGATCGCATCTTTCGCCTGGTTCAAACGTTCACCCAATCCACGGGCCGTCTCGATGATGACGTCTTGGCGCTTCATCTGTGCGCGGGTTCCGTTCAAGAGTGCTGAGTGCTCGAGAGAAAGATCGGCGCCAAGCTGATCGATCGAGACGAGGTTATCCCGCATCTCTTTCAGACCCTGCATCTGTGACTTCAGGGCACGGGCGCGGACTTCCAAGCCGGCGGACAAATCAGCAATCGTTTTAAGATGGTCATGGTTCTCGTCTTCTAACTGGCGCACTTGCTGGAAGAGGCTATTGCGTGATTGATCCATGCGGTGAAGGGCCTTGCTGAGCTTTTCCCAATCTTCCGCGAGGCCTGCTTGTTTCCAGAGCGGTGCCAAGCGGGCTTCCGTTTCAACGCCCCACACTTCGCCTTCGAGGGCCTCAAGGGCCAAGCGCACCGGTTCCATCACCAAGCGTGCTTGCGACTGGATCGTCTCGCGCATCATCGCCAGTGGGTAGAACACCACCAAGGCTTTATGACCCGTTTTGCATTCGATCGGCGAGATGTGCATCTCAAGTGGAACCGCCACTCCGTCACTCATCTGCAGTTGCACCTGCCAGGTTCCCGCAGCCATCTCGCTCATGGCGTAGTGAAGGGGATCGTAGTCCGGACCAGAGAGACGCGCCGAGAGTTCGCTCCAGCGCAAAAACTCATTTTCTAATTCCTCGCTATCAAGCCCGAACTGTTCGGCAAACAGGGCGTTGCCCCACAGAAGTTTCCCTTCGCTATCAAGCAGCACAGAACCAAACGGCATCGCAGCTTGAAAGTCTTCTCCCAAACGCAGCCGCTTCTTGATCACGCGAATCGTATTATGGAATTCATCGATGCGCGTGCTACTCACGAGGTTTTCCCAAACAGCTTTCTCGCCCAGGACTCCCTCTTGTAACATTTCCATCATCTCTTGATCTTGTTGCCGACGCTGACCGCGGCTCGCCC
Organism: Pseudomonadota bacterium; assembly: GCA_027486525.1. Taxonomy (GTDB): domain Bacteria; phylum Bdellovibrionota; class Bacteriovoracia; order Bacteriovoracales; family Bacteriovoracaceae; genus UBA6144. Next base: position 827 of record JAIXOY010000246.1, on the reverse strand, counting down.
ACGACCAGCTCACACCGAGGAGCATCCAACCGCCCAGCAAAAACGCACCGAGGGCCCAGATGTGCATGAGGCAGTCTTGGAGGGCTTGGTTCGCACGGTGCTTGAGAGTTCCGATGGCCAGATCAGCACGGGCGGCCCACCGGCCTACGGCCGCATCGGCACGAGTCATCTCTTCTTGTAGGCCACGGCGACTCTGATGGAGATCGAGCAGCATGGCGATCTCTTGGCGGATGCCTTCGAGCTGGCGCAGGACTTCTGTCTTGTTCTCTTCGTCGAGGCTGGAGCCACGAATCAATGACGTCATGGCGGTGAGATCACTCTCCATGAAACGCACTAAGGGTGATTCCACTTTACCACTGCTCTTGAGCTGGCTCAGGCGAGCGTCCATACGCTGAGCGCCTTTCGCCAAATTATTCCAACGACGACTCAGGGCCATGCCTTCCAGGCGTGCCACTTTATCGCTCAAGGTTTTGAGCAACTCGTCTGGGCCGGAGTAGGCCGTAGCGTCTTGGATTTTGTTTTTATGTTCGACGAAAACATTCTCCAGCTCTTCGCCACGTTTGATCCCGAGATCCGTTTCGAGCTCGCGCATGGTTTTATTCAAGCGTGAAAGTTTCGTGCTGGCTTCATTCGTTTGCACTTTTTCCAGCGCACGATGGATAGGACGGAAAGGATTTCTCTCGCGGATCTCTTCCAAGCGTGAGCGGGCACGGAACTGGGTTTCTTCCAGGTTGGCGCGGGCCTCGATGGTCTGCTTGAGCTCCCAGGCGACTCCTAAAATACCACCCGCGCTGATCGCCAGGAGGAAATGAGTCATCCAACGAGTT
>JAIXOY010000226.1 GCA_027486525.1 Pseudomonadota bacterium | reverse complement strand
TTCCATATCATCACCTTTGAAGAGACTAAGGGCTTTGATTCATTATGGAGAATTGAATACGAAAAAGAAACCCAAGCCTTGGCCTGGGTTTCGTATTAGTTGAATGGAGCTGGAGGGACGATTAGCTGGCGAGATCTTCGTGGCTATCGAACTGAGTGCGAAGCTTCGCCTTCAATTTCAAAATCGCCTGGGTGTGAAGCTGAGATACGCGCGACTCAGTCACGTCAAGAACTTGACCAATTTCCTTTAGGTTCAAATCCTCGAAGTAGTAGAGCGAGAGGACCAAGCGCTGCTTCTCTGGAAGTGTCTTGATGCCTTCTTTAATAACGTCTTGAGAGCGCTTGTAGTTCACGGCCGAAAACGGGTTGGCCGAACGGCTGTTTTCCATCAAGTTGACCATGAGCTTCTTGTCGCCACGGCCCATGGAAGCGGTGTCATCGATGTTGAGCAAGGAAACCGACTTCGACTTGTTGATGAGGTCGTGGAACTCTTCCATGTTGCAGGCGAGTTCGACGCACATTTCTTCGTCAGTCGCTGGACGGCCTAGTTCTTTATCGAGCTTCGCGTAGGCGCGCTCAACCTGCTTCGCCTTCTCACGAACCGAACGTGGGACCCAGTCCTGTGAGCGCAATTCGTCGAGGATCGCACCGCGGATACGGAACTCAGCGTAGGTTTTGAACTTGTTGTCACGGGTCGGATCGAATTTCTCGATGGCGTCCATGAGGCCAATCACTCCGCAAGACATCAAATCGTCGAGCTCGATGTTCGACGGCAGACGTGAGGCAATTTTTTGCGCGATGTACTTCACCAAGGGAGCGTATTCGAGAACGATTTCATCTTTGACCTTCGGGTCAACCGTACTGCGGTAGTCTTTCAGGTTCTTCAGCTTGGTTGTCAGAGATGACATGGGTGCTCCTTGCGATGGGTCTTAATGGACTTCTTGTTCCACTGCCGGACGTACGGAAGTATTTCCGGCACCCCATTTTTCGGCGAACTGTTGCATGATCTTGAAGAAATTTTTATGCCACTCCGAACCCTGCTCAGAGAGGAAAAAAGTATCAAATGACTCGGCAGAAACATCCACTTTCCACAAGCCACCGAGTACATGAGTCCGGCATCCGAGGAAGTTTTCGATGGTCTCGCTCAACGTCATGACGACTTTTTGGAACTGGCGATCGTTTTGGATCATGTTCACCAAAAGGTGATTTTCTTTGATGCCGTAACGAGTCTGCAGGATTTTTACGAGGGAATAGGAATCCGTGATGGAACTCTTGTCGGGCGTCACCACGATCACGCGGTGATCACACCACGCATTGAGCGTGAGGCTCGCGCGATCTAGGCCTGCGGGGCAATCCAGCAAGATGTAATCGTACTCGTGCTCATGAGCGCTGATGATGTCGATGATGATCTCATCGAGCGCGAGTTGGCTCTCAAAAAGGTCTACGCTGCCATTGCAGGCCGGGAGCAGGTCGAAGCCTTCACGACGGATCACGCACTCGTGAAAATCTTTCTCTGCGGAGAGCAATTTCCAGAATGTGTCGTCGAGAGGAAGACCGAGTTTGATCGCGGTATTTGAAAGATTGGTGTCGCAGTCGAGCAGCAGAACGCGATGGCCCAGACCGGCCAATTCCTTTGCCATGCGAAGAGCAACAGAAGTTTTTCCTACGCCGCCTTTGCCGCCGGTGATAGAAACTTTCACGCATGATGAGGATCTTGAGAGGCCGATGGCGGGGCGGGCGTTGGCCCTTGGTTGAGTCGTAAACGACATCAGCCAATCACTGGTCTTCTGCATATACCTCCTGTATATCCTCTATCCGCAGCTCCCCCATCCTAGGGAAGCGGCATTCGCTTCAGTTCATTCTATCAGTGCAGCTGAAATAATCCTGCCATGATCCTTTCTGCCGTTGCTGACTCAACATCATCCGGAACAACGGGACCAGTGCCAAAGAACTTCAACGGGACCTTCGAATGGGCTCGGTGAACGTTATAAAGCGCCCCAAAGTTGAGACACAGGTCCACATGAGAGATTATAAGTCCGTCGGCCAGATCCTTGTAACGGGAAAGAATTTTACGGTTATAAAGTTCAGCATGGATCGCCGAGATAGTGATAAGCACTTCGACGTGATGGAAGCTGCGACGAAGCGACTCAATAAATTTCTTCGTCTCATCATGCTGTTTATTGGCCAGGCGCAGGTCGATGAGGGCACTTTTCCCTGCTTCCGTCGCCTTTCTGCAAAGTTGGATGATCTCGGCCTGGTTCTGCGCGCGGTGAACCTTTAGACCAAATACCTGAGCGGCAAAGTCTGCCCCGCCTTGATGGCCGCCATCCGTTGAGTACTGGATGACTTCGACGTCTTTCTTGAGAACGGCGATCTTGGTGCTCATGCTGCTTTGACCTGCGGCCGCTTCTGAAAGCAAGACCGTTATCACCGGCTCATTGCCGTCCACTGTCGAGAACATGGGCAAGGCCACGTTCACTGACTGGGTCATTTCACGGAGAGCAAACTCAAAAACCACATCGGGGTTTTCCAGATCATCCTTTGAGAGTTCGTAAGCAGCTTTACGAAGAAGATCGAGCACGACTGACTCATCGACCTCAAGGGCCTTGAGGCTGGTGCGAAGCTGATGCACTCCGCGAGCGTCGCCATGCGCGGCCGCCATCGCTGCGGGGCCCATTTCATGGAGCTTCTGCTCGAGAAGTTCAATCTTGTGCTGCTGGGTGCGAAGTTCTTGGCGGAGCTCGTTCATCATCTCGCGTGCTTCACGGGAGATGGCAGGAGCTGGAGCGACTTGTTGCTGGACCGGCGCTTCGACTTCACGCTCACGAGCGGCCGCTTGGCGTGGTTGCGGAGCGGGCTTAGGCGCGGGGGCCTGACGAACAGGACGTGGCGCCGGCACATGATCACGGGCATCATCATCCATATCCATGTCATCGTCGTCGCCCAAGAAATCGTCGAGACCTTGCTTTAAAACTTGTGAGGTATTTTTAGCGGCGCCAGCGATGTTGGCCGTGCCCCGAGTGATCTGATTCACCACTTTGTTCAATCCCATGCCGCCGTAGCCAGCGGCTGACTGGCCAGGTGTTTGAGCGTAGTCATCGATGGCTTCTTTGACTGTGTTGGCACCGCGGGAGTAAAAATCACGTTTTTGATCTTCGTTGAGCACTTTGTCCACCTTGGCTTTTTTCTCGATGTTTCTTTCGGAAACGGCCGCCGTGATTTCTATGCGCTTTTTTTTGAAAGCGCCCTTAAGGCCTTTGTTCGTGATGGTCTTGAGGATGATGGCATCGGGACCCAGCTCGGCCTTGACGGCTTTCAGCGCCTCGTCGATGGTGTCTGCCTCAAACTTCTTCACAAACATTCAGTTACAACCTTACGGTTCCAAGCGATCGAATATTAGTTTCCGGACTTAGTTCATTATGGCTGACGACAACCAGGTTGGGAATGAACTTTTCAGTCAGGCGCTTGAAGTGACGACGGATGACCGGTGAGCAGAGAACGACCATCTTCTCGCCGGCGCTAGTGGCCTCTTCGATTTTCTCGTTCAGGCTCGCCAAGATCACTTGGGTGACTTTCGGATCGAGCGAGAGTTGATCTCCTCCATCGCTGCGAACGATCGAACGAGCGATGCTCTCTTCCACTGAGCGATCGAGGGTGAAGAGTGGAATATCGCCCGAAGAGCCCTTGATGCGCTCGGTGATCTGACGGTACAACGCCTGACGAACGTACTCGGTCAATGCGTCAGCATCTTTGCTGGTTGGGCCGTGTTCACCCAAGCACTCGAGGATGGTGCGAAGATCGCGAACCGAAACACCTTCGCGCAAGAGGTTCTGCATGACTTTAAGCACGGCACCCAAGGGAAGAATGTCGGGTATGAGATCGGCGATGATCTTCGGGTTCTCTTCCTTGAAGTTATCCAGCAAGCGCACCAACTCTTGGCGACCCAGCAACTCTTGCAAGTTGGCCTTCAAGACTTCGGTCAAGTGAGTCGCAACGACGGTCGAGAGATCGACCACGGTGTAACCGTTGTACTGAGCTTCGTCGCGCAGATCTTCCGTCACCCAAAGCGCTGGCAATCCGAAAACGGGTTCTTTCGTTTCTACGCCATCGACGTTGCCGATGACGGTGCCGGGGTCCATCGCCAGGAAATGATCGGGCATCAATTCGCCTTTGGCGATCTCGACACCCTTCAGTTTCACAGAATAGCCACCGGGCTTGAGTTCCAAATTGTCTTTGATTCGTACCGAAGGAATGATCAGACCCCAATCGGTGGCGAACTGTTTACGCAAATGAGAAATACGTTCGAGCAGGTCGCCGTTTTGGTCGGCATCCACTAAGCTGACGAGGCCGTAACCCACTTCGAGCTGGACCAGTTCCACGGGCAACAAGCTTTCGAGTGTTTCGCCAGTGGCTTTCTGTTCTTTGACCGCATCGTTTTTAGCGTTGAGGACGTCGCGCTTTTGATTTTCTTCAATTTTAAAACCCATGAACCCGCTCGCCGCTGCGATGGCGAAGAAAGGCAAACCAGGCAATCCAGGAATCATGGCGAACAATCCGATCACACCACCCGTAATATAAAAAGCCTTGGGATTCACTCCAAACTCTTTCCCGAGCTGGTTACCAAGAGCACTGTCGTTGCTTGACCGGGTGGCGATGAGACCGGCAGCGGTTGAGATGATAAGAGCAGGAATCTGAGTGATGAGACCGTCACCCACGGTGAGAAGCGTGAATGTTTCTGCGGCCTTTGCGAATTCCATGTCGTACTGAGCGACACCGATGATGATTCCGCCGACGATGTTCACCGCCGTGATCATGATCCCCGCGATGGCTTCGCCGCGAACGAACTTCGAAGCACCGTCCATGGACCCGTGGAAGTCCGCTTCTTGCGCGACTTCAGCGCGGCGGCGTTTCGCTTCCGTATTGTCGATAAGGCCCGCGTTCAGATCGGCGTCGATCGCCATTTGCTTACCTGGCATCGCATCCAAGGTGAATCGTGCGCTGACTTCCGCCACGCGACCCGCACCTTTGGTGATTACGATGAAGTTGATGATGACCAAGATGATGAAGATGATGATACCGACGGCGTAGTTACCACCGACGACGAACTCGCCGAAAGCTTTAATGATCTCCCCGGCGGCACCCGTGCCGTCATCTTTCGCATGCAGCAAGATGTTACGAGTTGAGGCGACGTTAAGGGACAAGCGCAAAAGTGTCGTCACCAAAAGCACCGACGGAAATGTCGAGAAATCCAACGGCTTCTTCGCGTACACGCTCATCAACAAAACAACCACGGAGATCGCAAGCGAGAGAGCGAGGAACACGTCGAGCGCGAGTGGAGGAATCGGCACCACCATCACGACCAAGATCATCAATAGGCCCAGCGCTACCGCCAGGTCCGAATTTTGTGAAAAGATTTTTAAGCGGGCGAACAATCCGTCCATGGATTCTTCCTTTCAAAAGCGCTAACTAACCTAAGGCCTTCTTCTTACGTTTTAACTTGTAAACGAAGGCCAAAACTTCTGCGACTGCGCGGTACAGGTTACGAGGCACTCCGTGTCCCACCTTCACCGTGTTGTACAATGTTCTCGCCAAGAGCACGTTCTCCACAATCGGAATGCCGTTTTCTTGGGCGATCTCTCTAATCCGTAGGGCCAAATGATCTGCCCCTTTCGCCATCAATTCGGGGGCCACCATATTCGTGCCGTCGTACTTCAATGCTACACTAATATGGGTCGGGTTTGTGACAATAACGTCCGCTTTTTTCACCCCATCCATCATGCGCTTCTGCGCCATCTGCCGTTGGATGGCGCGGATCTTTTGTTTGATCTCAGGGTTACCGTCTTTCTCTTTGTGTTCTTCCTTGGCCTGCTGCTTGGTCATCATCATCTTCTGACGGTACGACCACTTCTCCCAGCCGAAGTCGGCCAGAGCGACCACGCCCAAACCTAAAAGCACGGAGTATCCGAGCTTGAAAATCAGGTGTTTACTGAAGACCAGCCCCTCGGCAATTTCAGCGTGCATGAAGCCGGAGAACACACCCAAATTATCCCTCATCACCATGTAGGTGATGATGAGAACGACGGAACATTTGAAGAGGCCCTTGATGACCTCGACGATCGAGCGCTTTGAGAAGATACGACTGAAACCGCTGATCGGATTCACGCGATCAAGTTTCGCCGTCAAGACATCCGGTGAGTAGAGAAAGCCGATCTGGGCAAACTGGCTAAAGAAGCCAAGACAAATGGAGGCGCCGAAAACAGGACCAACGCACTTGAGCGACAGCCAGGCGGTCTTCTCGATGACTTCGACAAATTCTTTTTGTTCGTAGACCCGCTGAAAATCGAGACGCAGAATCCAGGCGAGGTAGTTTGAGAATTCTTCGTAAACAAACGCCGAGCAGAGCACGACGGTCATGAGAGTGCCAGACAACAGGATGACCGTGTTGAGCTCTTTTGAAGAAGCGACTTCACCCTTTTTACGGGATTCATCTATCCGATACTGACTCGGTTCTTCGGTTTTTTCTGCATCATCTTGTTCGTCGGCCACTTAGCCCTCAGCGTGCGAAGAATTGGTACCACATGCCCAATTTCTCCACGTACATGTCAAAACTCACATGAAAGAACTCATCTGAAACCGCAATGAACAACAGGAGTCCGATTCCAATGTTCACGACGAAAGAAACCATGAGGATGTTCATCTGCGGAATGGCGCGGGAAACGATACCCATGACCAAGTTCATCAAGATGTTAGCGAAGAGCAAGGGAGCCGCGAGCATGATGGCCGAAGTGAAGATGCCTTTAAACACTTCACCGAAGAATCCATAAGATTGTCCCATCTTCTCGAGGTTCATGGTGTTGAGTGTGTAAAAACTCTCTGTCACACCCTTGAACATCGGCACCAGCGCACCCGAGGTAAGGATCAAAACAATCATGACCCATTGGATAATTTTTTCAAACGGGCCCGACTGCTGCTGTTGTGTCGGATCGAAGTAGCTGACCGAGGCAAAGCCAATCTGCTGCGTGAGGATCGTACCCGCAGAAGCGAACAGCGCCATGAAGCTCTTCACAAAAAAACCAATCACCAGACCGCACATGACGTGAACGGCGGTCAAAAGCCAGATGTACTCAACGCCCACCGCATTCACTTCGGCGATGATGGCAGGGGCGACCAAAGGGTGAAACGCCCAGGCGATCACGAAGCTTGAGAGAATTTTTACGATGTTGGGGATGGCGATGTTGTCAAGGAGTGGGAGCTGCATGAGGATTGTAATCCAGCGGCTGAATCCCAACCAGAACGCGACGAACGCAGCGTGGTCGGTGATCGCAACAGACATCATGGGCTATTCACCATCTCCGGGATGCGCAGGAAAGTTTCACGCGTGAACTCGGTCATGGTGGTCAGCATCCACGGGCTGAAGAAAACCAGGGCCGCCACGATGATCAGAATCTTCGGAATGAAAGAAAGGGTCTGTTCGTTGATCTGGGTCACCGCTTGGAAGAGCGACACCAAGACACCGATGATGAGTGCTCCCGCTAGCATCGGTGCTGCCAACATCAGAGCAACTTTCATGGCCTGGTTCGTGATCTCGAGAACGGCTTCGTTACCCACAAGGATTCCTTAGGTATTAAATGATCGCAGGATCGAACCAGTGACCAACTGCCAACCGTCCACCAGGACGAAGAGCAGAAGCTTAAACGGCAGAGACACCAACATAGGTGGAAGCATCATCATCCCCATCGCCATCAACACACTGGCAACGACCATGTCGAGCACGAGGAACGGGATGTAGAGCAAGAACCCGATCTGGAAGGCGGTCTTCAGTTCCGAGATGATGAACGCCGGAATCAAATAGTGGATCGGAACTTCTTTGATCGTTGCCGGAGCTGTCTCATTAGAAACTTCGTAGAACAAACCGATGTCTGTCTTACGAACGTGTTTTTCCATGAAGGCACGCAAATGGATTTCCAGAACACCAACCGCCTGGGTTGTATCAATCGTCTTCGCCATGTACGGCTTGATGCCTTCTTCGAAGATCGCTTTGCCCGTCGGCATCATCACGAAGATCGAGAGGAACATGGCAAAACCAATGAGCAACTGGTTCGGTGGTAAGTTTTGGGTGCCCAGGGCTTGGCGCATGAAAGACAGAACGATGATGATCCGAGTGAAGGCGGTGCAAAGGATGATGATCGCCGGTGCCATGGTGAGCACGGTGAAGAGGATCAACACTTCGATGGTATCGACGAGGTTGGTTCCCTGGCCGAAGTTGATGTTCACACCCGGCAAGTTCGCGCTCTGCTGAGCAAACGCAAGCGCCGGCATGAATGCCAGAAGTAAGGGAGCGAGGCGGAGCATCCATCCTGGAAGCTTCATAGTGACCTTTTACTTACTGCAGAGACTTGAGGTTCTTTACTTTCTTCTTCAACTCATCAGAGAAACGGACGATGTCTTTTTGGATACCTTTCTCTTCGATGGCTGCTGATTCGTAGATGTTCTCTTTCACACGCATCTCATCGCGGGGAGTGGCATCCTTCGCGATGGCTGCGCTGTCATCGAAGTTTGTTCCGGTGATGGCGCGCTCGCCTTCTTTCACTAAGCCTGGGACGTCTTTCACTTCGGCGATGAAGCTCATGCCAGATTCACTTGAGCTGACTAAGAAAACCTGGTTATGCGCCTTCACCATCAAGATGGCACGCTTCGGAGCTACGTAGGTTGTCGAAAGGACACTCACGAGTTGAGTGTTGTTCAAGAAACCAAGTTTGCCCTTTGAGAGCACACCTTTTTTTATGAGTTGAGTGACGCCGTAAAAAAACAGCAAGACCACACCCAGGAAAGCGATGAACTTCCCGGCGTAGCCGGCGAAGGAAAAATTGTCTTTTCGAGCAGGAGCCGCTTGAGCTGAACGAACTTCGTCTTTCGTCGGTGCCATGACGTCTCTGACAACAGCGGCCGGGGCTTTGACGGCCGGCGCCTCAGTTGCAGCCACTTCCGCTTCGATCTTCTTCAAGAAGTCTTCACCAAGGGCTTCCTTCTTCACGGTGCTCTTTGGAGCATCCATCTTCACCGGCGACGTCACCGTGAAGGGAGTGGTCTTCGGTTGCGCTGGAATCGTCGTGGTGATTTCGATTTTCCCATCGCGCAGGGTCAACGCGATGTTGTCCGCGTTGATTTGGCCTTGGGGGAAAGTCAGCGTCGCCAAAACACCCCGAGAGGTATTGGCCGCGGCCAACCGAACTCCGGCGATCTTCT
>JAIXOY010000237.1 GCA_027486525.1 Pseudomonadota bacterium | reverse complement strand
TGCGGCCGCGGGACAACCTCCCAGTTCGGGGTGCCTGGCCTGCCTCGATCTTGTCGCACTTACTCCCGTCCGCCTGCCGATCGAGCGCCAGATTCGCCAGGAGTTGCTCAACGCCTTACGCACTCAACGTGCTTCGCTGCTCGAGAGCGGCGTTGAAGCGTCGACGCTCACGGAATTCGTGGCCAACGAGACCTGTCAGCTCAATGGCATTAGCTGCGTAGAAAGATGCTTCAGCGGCGCCGTCAGCTCAACTCAGAGTTGCAAAAGGGCCTGCGAAACGCGTTTGCAAGATTGCCTCAACTAAGGCGTCTTGATGATTTCCCACGCGCGATGAATGCCACTGTCCGCGAAGTCCGGCGGCACGGACCACTTCGTGATCTCTTTGGCGATGACTTCCAAATCCGGATCGAGCTTGAACTTGCGTTTATTGGTGGAGAAGTAGAGCTTGCCACCCATCGTGAGGCGTTCGAGACACCCTTCGATCAAGCGGCGGTGATCCCGCTGCACATCCAACACATCTTCCATGCGTTTTGAGTTTGAGAAGCTCGGCGGATCGAGAATGATCACGTCGAAGCGCTCATCGGGAATCGGTTCCAACCAGGCCACCACATCGGCCTGCAAGAAGCGGTGACGATGGTAGTCGATGTCATTGAGCAAGAAATTACGGCGACACCACTGCAGGTAGGTGTTCGACATATCGATCGACAGCACGTCGCTCGCGCCACCTTTGGCGGCGGCCACGCTGAGTGAGCCGGTGTAACAAAATAGATTGAGAACTTTTTTACCTGCGCAGGTGCGCAGGAGTTCCCGGCGCAACGGCCGATGATCCAGGAATAATCCGGTGTCGAGGTACTTGTAGAGGTTCACTTCAAACTGTAGCGGGCCCTCTTGAATGCGGAGCACTTCATCTGTTTCTGGCTCCAGAACTTCGTACTGCTCTTTACCCTGTTGGCGTTGGCGGCGTTTCAAGATGATGTTTTCATCCGGGATCTGCAGAATTTCTTTCAGGGCCTGGCGGGCCTCGCCGTGGTGACGAGCGACCAATTCCGGCTCTTCTTCCACTTCGCGCCCTTGGTCATAGAAGAGGACGTAATTCTTGTATAAATCGATCAGGTAGGGATAAGCGGGGATATCCTGCGCGTAAAGGCGCCAGGCCTCGACATTTTGTGAGCGAAACTGAGCTGCCAGGCGGCGATGATTTTTTTGCAGGCGATTGAGAAGTTCGGACACGTGTCATCCTTCAGGAGTTGCGGTAGTCTTGATGAGTATAACGGAAGGGTGAACGCATGTCTGCAGACCATGACAAAGATGAAGAAGGAAAGAGCGGCCTAGCCGTCGCCAATAAGCCGAAGGTTGAGCGCCCGAAGCCCTGGAAGGTGCTTCTTCATAATGACGACTACACCACCATGGAGTTCGTGGTTCACATTCTGCAGAAGTATTTCAGTAAAAACCGCTACGAAGCCCAGGCCATCATGTTGGAAGTGCACACCCGCGGCTACGGAGTGTGCGGTGTGTTTACTCACGAAGTGGCCGAATCCAAGAAAGAAAAGGTCATGAAATACGCCCGCGAGAACGGGCACCCGTTAAAATGCTCCATAGAACCCAGCGACGATGATTGATTAAGCTTAGACAGCCTTGCAACTTTCCGATCTGCGCCCATTCTTAAGAGAAGGCCGCCCTCAAAGGAAATCTTATGATCAGCAACCAACTCGAACTCATCCTCAACAAAGCCATCCGCAAGGCCAACGACCGCAAGCATGAATTTCTCACACTCGAGAACGTGCTGCTCGCCATGCTGGAAGACGAAGTCGTCGCCGACGTCCTGAAAGATTGCGGCGTGAAGCTCAGCGACCTTCGCCACGAACTGGAAGTGTTCATCAACGACGACTCCAACTTCAGTCTGCTCGGCGCTGACGAGATCGAAGAGTTGAACCAGAAGCAGTTCGGCAACGACCAACTGCGGGAAGCCGCTCGCAGCAACGGCATTCGCTACCAACCAGAAATTTCCATGGCGCTCCAGCGCGTGATTCAACGTGCGGCGATCCACATCCAGAGCTCGGGCAAGAAATCCATCCAGGCGATCAATCTCTTGGTGGCCTTGTTCAGCGAAAAAGAAAGCCACGCCACCTATTTCTTGCAGAAACAGGGTGTGCAGCGGGTCGACGTGGTGGAAAAGATTGCCCACGGCACGGACAAGCCGAACAATCGCGCGGAAGAGGCGCAAGAAGGCCAGGCCGAAAACGGCGAAGGCCCGTTCCGCAAAGAAGAAAAGTTCGAGAAGGCGCTGGCCGACTTCACCGTGAACCTCAACGCCGAAGCCAAAGCGGGCAAGCTCGATCCCACCATCGGTCGCAGCGATGAGATCGCCCGGATCACGCAGATCCTGTGCCGCCGTCGTAAAAATAATCCGCTGCTGGTCGGTGATGCCGGAGTCGGGAAGACCGCCATCGCGGAAGGCCTCGCCCAGGCCATCGTGGATGGAAAAGTTCCGGGCCCGCTCGCCAACACCACTGTCTATTCTTTGGACATGGCGGGCCTGTTGGCCGGAACAAAGTTCCGCGGCGACTTCGAAGAGCGCTTGAAGATCGTGTTGCAGGCCCTGGAAAAGAAAAATGCCAAAGGCGGCAGCATCCTGTTCATCGACGAGATCCACACCATCATCGGGGCAGGCGCCACCAGCGGCGGCAGCATGGATGCCTCGAACCTCTTGAAGCCGTCTTTGTCGAAAGGCACCCTTCGTTGCATGGGCTCGACGACGTTTGAGGAGTACCGCAAGTACTTCGAGAAAGACGCCGCCCTCAATCGCCGGTTTCAGAAAGTCGACGTGGTCGAAC
>JAIXOY010000298.1 GCA_027486525.1 Pseudomonadota bacterium | reverse complement strand
GCACTTTGCTTTCGCAGGTCCTCGTGACAGGCCCCTTGCACGATGCCAAACATCGACTGGCGAGAATCACCGCGCGCTTCTAGACTGCGCTTCGCCCAGCGGTGGGTGAGCTCCATGGCGGCCTTAGCGTCTCTGTGAGAGGCATTGGATTCGATGCACTGATCCAGCACCATCATGATGTCGCTGTTGATGGCTTTTTGCATGTCGATGGAGAGCTCTGGGGTGAGCAGGATGGGCGCGTTGTCCACGTAGCTTAAAAACCGCGCGCCTTGCTCGTTCATCATGCGGGAGTGGGAGAGCGAGAAGATTTGAAAGCCACCGGAGTCCGTGAGGACGGGACGATCCCAGTTCATGAACTTGTGGATGCCACCGAACTTTTTCATGACTTCGGCCCCTGGCCGAAGAAGGAGATGATAAGTATTGGCGAGTAGAACGTTGGAGCCAGCGGTCTTGAGAGATTCGACGGTCTGGTTTTTTACGGTGGCCTGTGTGCCCACCGGCATGAAGATCGGCGTCTGCACGGGGCCGTGAAGTGTGGTGAAGGTGGCCGCGCGCGCGCGGGATCCCGTGGCGGTGGCTTCAAGCTTGAAATTCAATCGGCTCATAGATAGTGAACTTTTACCAAGAAAAGCCCCTTCGGGTCAGCTTTTTTCCACGGGCGCTGGGGTTTGAGATCTCCATGGAGAAGCTTCGTGAATTCATCCACGGAAAGCTTACCGCTGCCGACCTCCCAGAGCGCGCCGACGAGGTGGCGCACCATGTGCTTTAAGAAGCCCGTGCCATGGATGCGAAACTGCCAGCAGCTGGTGGTGTCGGTCGTGAAGAGGGTGTTTTGAAAGAGGTCCTGAGGATTGATCACGCTGAGATCACAGGCGAGGATTTCGCGAATGGTAGTGTTCGAGACCCCGCCGATGGACCAGAAGTTTTTAAAGTCGTTTGTGCCCTTGAGCATCGCCACACAGGTTTGCATGAGATCGATGTTCAAAGCGCCTGGGGCCTGGGCGAGGTAGCGCTCGTTGGCCGTGTTCGAGAAGAGGTAGCGATACTCTTTCGTGCGTTGATCAATGGAAGGAATGAAGTCTGCCGGGCAGGGTGAGATGGAGAGACATCTGATGTGCACGGGGAGGAGGGCGTTTAGTTGTGCGACCTCGAGGGGCCTAGGGTCCTCCGCAGAAATCTTGATCACCTGGGCGAGGGCATGCACACCCTTATCCGTGCGAGAAGCCGCACGGGTGCTGAAGTCACCCGTAAGAATCGTTTGCAAGGCCAGATTGAGGTCACCTTGAATGGTCTGAGCGCCGTCCGAGTGCTGGAAACCCTGGCGGTCGGTGCCGTCGTACTGGAGGATGGCCTGGTGGAAGTTCATGGCACCATCATACTTAGGAATTTTGAGTAGGCCATTAAGTCTAGTTGATCTATTAATTGGATTGATATTATTTAGCTATCGATATTGTCACTCCTGACGATTATGGCTAAAACCCGCTCATCTTAACCACGGGAGAGCTTATGAAATTCATCACCATCGCTATGTCACTTTTGATCACTCACTCGGCCATCGCCGGTGTCGCACAGGACGTGAAGGCCTTGGGTGACCTCGCCTTCGGCTGGGACGTGACGTCCGCTAAGGGCAAGGACGCGGAAGAGATGTTCAAGGCGTACCTCGATGAGGGTGAGGAGCTCGTCTTCAAAGAGATCGATGACATGGATTACGGCGACGAGGTCGACGAGGGGTTCACGTCTCTTAAATCGGCGAAGCTCATGGGTGGATTTGCGGAGGGGGTCTATGAGGAGCAGATCGAGCAGGCCGACGGCGCCGATCGCACCCGCCTCGAAGCTGCACGCAAGACTTTGGCGCGCGGCTGGGCCCCCATGATTCAGAAGCTACATCAGCAGGGCGTCCAGTTCGGCTACACCGGCCATGGTCCCGGCTACTGCGGAGTCTCTTTCATCGAACTCATCATCATTGATGCGAAAACTCAGAAGGTCTACACGGTTTACCTTTCTGAAGGCGGCGAGTGCTAGGAATCAGTGCTATAACCTAAGGCATGAACACAAAGTCCCAGCTCCCTTCCAAAATCTGCGCCTCTTGTGGCCGCCCCATGGTCTGGCGCAAGGCCTGGGAAAAGAATTGGGAGTCGATGCGCTACTGTTCGGATTCGTGCCGTCGCCAGAAGCTGGATAAGACGGCCACGCCTGTCCGGCTTGCACTGCTTGATCTTGTGAAGGCGGCCGATGCGCAGAAACTCTGCGATCCTCTCGAGGTTGCAAAGGCCCTGTGGCCCAGCGATTGGCAGGCCCATCAGGAAGAGGTGCGCCGAGTGGTGCGCCAGCTCGCGGCCGAGGGACTCGTGGTGCTCTTCCAAAATGGAAAGCGGACCGAAGAGTTAAACTTTAAAGGGCCGATTTTTATTCGCAGAAACTAGCGAGCAAAAGAAGGGGGAGCGCTCGGCCCCCCCTGAGACGGTCTATTTCACACGAGACATGACGTAGAGGTAGTTGTCCTTGAAGTTCTTTCCATTAGAACCCAGCAGGATGCGCACGCTCTCGTCGGTGTAGAGTTCGCGCAACGTGCCGCCCTCGAAGAAGAGGCGCACGAAGATGGCGGGCAAAGTCCGGAGACGATTCTGCAGACGGCCCGCTTCAGCGAACGGCGGAAGGTCGTACATGTTCTCGACCTGGGTCGTGTCGTTTTTCACGGAGAAGAGCTTCGTGAAGCGCACGTCGAGGCCATTGGCGTCGGTCTTGCTCAAGACATATTTTCCACGCAGCATGCCGATGCGCGGACGGCTGCGGTCACCGTTTTTGTACTGGCGTGAGACGTTGTAGTAGTAGCCGTCGAACACGCACTGGTAGATATAGTCGACACCCAACATCGGATAAACGACGCGGTTGTTGTTGCGGTAGTCGTACGGGCCCCACACCTGCTGCCAGCAGCCGCGGATGAGTGACAGGCGATCGCTGACGGGAGCTTGCGCTCTCACGCTTAAAAGTTCCGCGACGAGTTTCTGGAGCGCGATCTGGCGTGAGAAGTCCGCGTCGCCTTGGCCCTGGAAGCTTTGCGCGAGCGCGAGGATGTCGGCCTTGATCACGTCCAGAGAACGTGAGCTCGGAAGCAACACTTCGTCGACGACGTGAATGATGCCATTGGTGGTTTTAATGTCGGCAGCAACGACGCGGCCATTGGCGACCTGGACCGCTTTCGGCGTCGCGAAGACGGCCAAGCGATCGCCTTGCAGCGTGGTTACACTGGTTTGTGCGAGAAGTTTTTTCGCGGGGAATTCGCCGGCGGCGACGTGGAACAAGAGGATGCCCTTCAAGACTTCTGGGTTCGCGACGAGGATGTCCAGCGTGCCGGCGGGAAGCTTCGCGAAGGCGGCGTCGGTGGGCGCGAAGACGGTGAAGGGACCTGCGGACTCGAGGGCCTTATCGAGACCGGTGAGTGAAAGCGCTGTCAGCAGAGTCGTGAAATTACCATTGGCGCGTGCGGTGTCGATGATGTCACTGGCGCGGGCCGACCCGAGCGAGAGCACCACCGTGAGAGCGAGGAGCAGTGATTTCATAAAGTCTCCGGTTGATGTAACCAACGTTAATATTGGTGAGTAGAAAATGCCTTAACGAGTTGCCTTGCGCTAGACATGTGCCTCATGACAGGTGTAAATAGCCAGTTGACACTCAGTCAGGCGGTGTAAATTGAAAGTTGTCGATGACTTGTCTATCCGGGAGCTGCGTCTTTTAGCGGCGTTACCTCGCGTGCGCTCGATCCGCTCCTTTGCCGGCGAGCTCAATGTGACGCCTCAGGCGCTCTCCAAAAACATCCAGCGGCTCGAAGCTTTGCTGGACGTGAGCCTGCTTCAGCGTTCAGCAGTGGGTGTCGTGGCAAGTTCCGAAGCCATCGAACTAAGCTTATGGGCGCGCGACGTGATCACGAAAGTGGAGGGCCTCGAGGCCTTCGATCAGCGCTCGGGCCTTGGGGCCAAGCAAAAAACGCTGACTCTCGGCACGCGTGCTTTCCTAAACACACTCTTAAGCGGCAGTTTTCTGCGCCAGAGCGAACTCGCAAAGATCGGCTGGCGCTTCATTGATCTTTCACCCCACGAAACCATCGAGGCTGCGCGCCGCGGTGGTCTGCAAGTGGCGGTGAGCCTCGGCAAGCTTCCGATCCCCGATGACTGGAAGAGCGAGAAAGTGGGCGAGCTCAATTGGTCGCTGTATGTGCGCCACGGGCATCCCATCGCGTCTCACGTGCAGGCCACGGAGCTCGCGGCCTACGAGTTCACCTTCGCGACGTACTGGGATGGCACCAGCGTGGTGAGAGGTGAAGATTTTAGCCCCATCAAAGGCCGGGAGCGGCGCTTCGGCCATGGCATCCAGACCGCGCAGACGGCGATTGAAGTCGCCTTGGCGTCGGATCACATCGTCAACGTCCCACGGCCACTCGCCAGACCCTACGTGGAGCGGCAGGAGCTGCGGGAAGTGATCGTGCGCTCCGGAAACCCGCAATCTCACGAAGTGTATCTGTCGGTGCAATCAGATCAGGTCTCGGCCGCGATCTATCGCCACATGGTGCGCACGCTGGCCCAGCGGCTGAAAGAGAAATGAGTTTGGTTCTGCCTTGTGTCGAGTGTGTGTTTTAAACGTGTAGATTAAAAGTTTTCAATCAGGTCCGGAGAGAACGGTGCTTCGACAGTGATCGGAATTTATTTTGCCTACCGCGTTTCCTGGCTAAGATAGGAGACATGAGATCCTTCAAGTCGAATCCCATTTCACTAGGCCAGTTGAGCATCATCCTTGAAACGATGCTCGAGGGCGTGGTCATTCAAAATGCGGCGGGAGAGATCATCCAGTACAATCAGGCCGCCTTGAGAATGCTGGGGCTCACCGCCGATCAGCTCCTGGGCCGTACCTCGTTCGATCCCCTGTGGCGTGCCGTGAATCAAGACCGCACTCCGGTGAGTCCTGAAATTCATCCTTCCACGATCGCCCGGACCCAAGGCATCACGGTGAAAGACCAGATCATGGGTGTCTCTGTCGCTGAGAGCAGTTTAACGTGGATGAATGTGACCGCGGTTCCCATCTTTAAGGAAGATTCGAAAGAGATCGATCAAGTCGTTGTGACATTTTCTGATATCACCGAGCTCATCAAACGTACGGAGGAATTGCGTCGTCTTAAAGATGAAATCACCGATCGAAAAAGAAGCATCCAGGTACTATTTGATTCTTTGCCCGCTCTGGTTGGGCACTGGGATAAGAATCTCATTAATATCAGATCAAATAAGCTCTACGCCGAGTATTTTGGAAAAACGCCTCAAGAAGTGAAGGGGAAGCATATCCGAGAGCTCCTCGGGGAAAAGCTCTTCGAGTTAAATACGCCGTACATTCAAAAAGTTCTCGCGGGAGAGACACAAACTTTCGAGAGAGATATTAGTACGCCAACGGGATTGAAGAATACGATTGCCACCTACATTCCAGACACAACGGATGAGGAGGTCAAAGGATTCTACGTGCTCGTGTACGACGTCACGGACCTGAAGAAGCTCGAACAAGAGCATAAAGCAGCTGAAGCCAAGCTGTTTGGAAACGTCCGCTTGTCTTGGCTGGGTGAGATGGCCGGCGGAGTTGCTCATGAGATCAACAATCCGCTGGCGATCATTCTAGGGAACATCTCGGTCTCTAAAATGAAGATTGAAAAGAATCAATTCGAGACCAAGGACTTGTTGGACACGTTCTCGAGGCTAGAGATTTCAATTGAGAGGATTGCGAAGATCGTCAATAGTCTGGTGCAGTTTTCGGGAGAGGGAGAGAAAGCTGCCGTCAAGGAAGTGAAGATCAGCGACATGCTCGAAGAGATGAGCCGGCTTCTCTCCGAGAAGTTGAAGATGCATTCGATCAAGTTCGAGATCGCCGGTTCCGTGGATGAGATTCTGAAGCTGAATCAAGTGGAAGTGATGCAATCCCTGATGGCGTTGATCTTCAACTCCATGGATGCCATTCAAGATCAAAGCGAAAAATGGATTAGACTTGAGATCGTCACCGGCGAGACGGATGTGTCATTCATCGTTCAGGATTCCGGCCCACGGATTCCGAAGGAAGTCGCAGAGAAGATGATGCTGCCATTCTTCACGACGAAACCGCCGGGCAAACGGGTTGGCCTCGGCTTAGGTGTTGCCAAGACTATCGCCAATAACTATCGTGGGGACTTGATCTACGATGCTGATGCGCCCCATACCACTTTTATCTTTAAGCTTTCCAAATGAATGCTCTCTGAAAGGAATGTCTGCTGTGTGAGAGGTTCTTTCGTGAAAACTCAGTGCTTCGTGATTCTGATTCACCTATCTTACTCGATCGCGGGGTTTGCCGCTGAGGGCCCCGGCAAGTTTGCGTTTTCTACCAATCTCAAACCGAAGTTCGAAGCCAAGTACTACATCGAGGAAGGACTGAACTACTTCGACACTCTTGATTCCTATGTGACGAAAGTCTCTAAGCCGAAGTACTCGGAAAACGTGATTCGCTGGGAATGGTATCCCTGGTTGAAGCTCACGGGGTACAAGCGTTGGATGATGCCGATTGATGTGATACCGACGCTCTACCCGACGAAGGTGACGAATCGGGAGTGTCGGTTTTTTGAGGTCCAGCCATTTTGTCGCTGCCGCGTGTGGTTTGAGTATCTGGGCATCAAGTCACCGGTTAAAATCTACGAAGAGTTCACCTTCAACGATTTCGGGGAAATCACCTTCATCGAGGCGTGGACGGATGAAGTGAGTTCAGATCCATGGGGAGAAAAGGGATCGATCAAGAGACTTTCGACGAGAATCCCCGGACTCGGAACACCCCATGGCCTGGTCAAAGAAAGCGATCGGCAATTGAAGCATCTCGCATTGAGAGATAGCGATGTAAAAGATCTCCTTCAAAGGTTGGAGTCACCGATCTTTTACTGGTTCAAAGAACTGTTTCGATCGATCGGAGAGTTTCTCTGAACGATAAGGTCACTTAAAAAAGGAATGTCTCATGTCCGACGACGCACAAGCCTGCCCTAAATGCACATCACCCTACGGCTACCAAGACGGAGCGCTGTGGGTCTGCCCGGAGTGTGCCCACGAGTGGTCTCTGGCTGTCGCTGAGAGTGAAGTTGCCACGGCCACGGGACCGAAGTTCCGCGACGCCAACGGCGTCCAGCTGCAGGACGGCGACACGGTTCGCGTGGTGAAAGACCTCAAGGTCGGTAGCGATACGCTGAAGTCCGGCACGAAAGTGAAGGGCATTCGGTTGCTGGACGAACCGGTCAATGACCACGACATCTCCTGTCGTGTGGAAGGCTTCGGATCGATCTACCTCAAGTGCTCGGTGGTTCGCAAAGAGTAGATCTCTGTTAAGATTACTCCAAACTCCGTAAAATTTTTACCTAGCTCCTGGTCGACCGTTAGGAATCAGCCGTATGTAAGCGGCGATCTTACCAACCAGGAGTCCACCATGAAATTACTCTTTATTTTAACTGCCGCCATGCTTTCTTTCGGTGCGTCGGCTTCAGACTACACCTATACTTGCAAACAACACGTTGACCGCTCTCCGGTGGATCCTGCCGTGGGCATGATTTCCGTCACCGTCAAGCACGTGAAGCAGCTTCACTCCTACGGAGACTACCGCGGGCAGTACGTCGATTCAGTGGACGAGGTGCTCGTCACGATCAAAGCAAAAAAAGGGACGACGACGAAAGTTCTTAGAACCACCAAGGCGGTGGCGTTGAGTGAGGACGTCATGTTCAATATTGAGAACAACGGAATTAACTTCCACCTCTACATGGATGAGTTAGACGAGTCAGGCATCTCGTTTAACCACAACAATAAAAAAATAGAAGTAAGTTTGGTTTGCGAATAGCCCACACAAAGACGGAGCTCACATGAAGATCATGATTTTCGCAATGGTTTCACTTATGTCGGCGCAAGCTTTTGCGGTGCCGAGCAGATGCTACACCAAGGCTGCAGCGGCCGTGCGCTACTCGGGCGAAGAAGCTGAGGCAACTGAGTGTACGCTGGCGCCGAACGGTGCCGCGGTCATCTGTGACGTTGCGGCCTACAAAGGCGGCGGTGACGCAGTAGACAGCTGGAGAGTGGTTCTGAACAAGAGCTGCTCAAAGGTCCTGCGCACAGAACTGATGGGCGAAGAATAGAAAGCTACATCGCTCCGATTTCACCCTGAACCGTTCCGCGATTCTTGAGGCTAAACGGCTCCGGCAAACTCATGAGTCTGCGGATGCTGTCCCGCTTGGCTTTAAACGCTGGGTTAGTCGCCATCTCGGCTTTGAGATCGAACGCGGGCCTGCCTTGGATGTTCCACTTCAAGTCGGGGTAGTAAGTGAACATGTAGAATTCGGCGAAGTCCTCCTGCGGACTGGTGCCACCGTAGAGAGTGGCGATGCCGGTCTTCTTAAATAGGTCGAGCGTGGGTTTCACGTCTTGCGCCGTGAGGATCTTGAGGCCCATGCGGTCTTCGTATCCCGCGGGAGCATGCTTGAGACTGAAGCTGTCAAACTCGAGCTTGAAGCTCAGCTTACTCCACGCGCCTTCCGACATCGGCAAGAAGTAGGTCGACGTCACTTTCTGTGCGCGATGGAGCATGTGGCCGATCTCATGCACGATGGTTTTTGCCAGCGCACCGTTGGCGCCGAAGGAGTCATCCGCGACGGCGACGGGAAGAAGTTTCTTATCAGGAGCATTGCCGAAACGCGCCTGAAGCACACGAGTTAGATACGCAGAATTCGTCTCGCCTTTGAAGCGGTTCTTCTCGCTGATGATGAGAACGTAGCCCGTCGGCTTTCCGCTGAAGCGAGGATTCCATTCACCTTGCTGCACTTTCACGGTGGCGGGATCGAAGTAGTAGTCGGCCATGGCGCCGTAGGAAACGTCACCAGATTCGATGAAGACTTTTTTGATCTCGCAGAACGCCTGCTGCACTTCCCGCGGATATTTCTGGTAGACCTCGATGAGAGTCTTCTTGATGTTCGCCGGCATCGGCAGGCAGGTGCGCTCTTGAAAGCGGCGCAGGTTCTGCGCCATGTTCTCCGAGTCCAGCGCCCAATGTTCCACCGGTTGGGTGTAGCACAGGGCCTTTTCGAGCTGCACTTGGCAGTCCGCAAAAGCAGGGGAGGAGAGACCGAAGAGGGCAAAAATGAGTGTGATCATGGCAAGAATAGTAGCAAACGGGGTGCCGAAAAAGTCCTGGGGAGGCATCCTAATATCTGTGGTTTAGGCACTGGAAGTGCCTAAACTTTAGACTAAGTATGAGACCTAGAGTCCTAACTGTTGAGCAAAGAAAGTGAAATAGGCGCTGACGTACCGAGAGCTCTCGCGGGCCGAACCACTGGCGCGACCGTGGGCGCCCCATTCTTTGTTGTAGAGAAGGATGGGAGCTTCCGAGGTGTTGTGCTCCTGAAGCTTCGCCAGGTATTTGTAAGAGTGCATCGGTACGACACGGTCGTCGAACTCGGCGGTCATGACCATGGTGGCCGGATAATCGCGCTTCTCGATGTTGTGGTACGGAGAAAGCGGGAACATCGCTCGGAAGTCGTTTTCTCTAAAAGGATTGCCGTAGTCGTCGGTCCAGTATTTACCGGCGGTGAAGAGGGTGAAGTTCAAAAGATCCATGACTCCGACCATGGGAACTGCGGCTTTGAACACGTCGGAGTGACGCTGGAGTGTCCCGGCGGTGAGAGTCCCGCCGTTGCTTGCGCCCATGATCCCGCAGTGCTCAGCAGACGTGTAGCCGAGGCGATAGAGTTCTTTCGCCGCGAGCGCGTAGGAATCCCAGGCATGCGTTCTTCCGCCAACACGGGCGAGCTGATACCACGACTCACCGTAATCCAGGGATCCCGGAAGTGTGACCACGACGTACACGCCGCCCTTTTCCATCCAGGACATGGATTCGTAGATGCCGAAGCTCGGCGTGATCGCGACACGGAAACCACCGTAGCCGAAGAGGATGGTGGGAGTCTTGCTTGTGAGCTTAAGGCCTTTCTTCTTCATGAGCCACATGGCGGCCGGTTGCCCGTTGGTGGCGGTGTAGATGACCTTCTCTGCCTCAACCTCGATCGGGAAGCTTTGCGATGCGAGCACGTCCAATTTCCCAGTAGAGAGTTGGTAGGAATAAACTTTTCTCGGCGTTGAGAACGTTTCGTGGGTCAGCTTGAGGAGATCGTCCTTGAAGCTCGCGTAAGTGATGGTTCCGTCATTCAGCGGAAGCATGGTCATGCTTTGAGTTGACGTAGAGTAGATGCCGGCCGCGTGAGAGCCGTCTTTAAGGCCAATGACGAGCGAGGCGTCGTCGGTGAGTTTCTTAGAGGTCGCGAGGACAAAGTCTTGTTCCTTCACGAAGAGGCTGCGCTGTCCGTCTCTGAGACGCAGTTTCTCGAACTGGCCAAAGTTGGCAAAGTTGAAAGTGAGGACCGTGGCCTCGAATTCCGGGGATTCAACGATTTCTACGATCTCTCCTTTGACCGCAAAGCTGTTGGAGATTTTACCGCTGGAAAGTTGGATCGAACTGATGACGCCGTCGACTTCCGCAAAAAATCTTTTACCGACTTGATGCAAGGTGAGGTACGAGGAAGAAGATTTACCTTTGAAGAGCAGCTTGTCTTCGCTCTGGACTTCTCCAACGGTGTGCTTAAAGAGTCCGGGGGTTCCGCCCCCGATGCGCTCGTCCATGTCGGAGACGTAGTAGAAGCTGTTGTCATCGGCCCAGGTAATGAAGCTGTAGAACTTGACCATCAAGACATCAACCAGCTTGTTGTCGGCTTTCTGCATGATGGCGACACGCAGGAGATCTCCGCTCGCGACAGCTTTGACTTCGATCTTGTAAGTCGCACTCTCGGCTTTGGCCTCGTTCGACTTCATGCCTGTATCGGTCGTTTCCCATTTGATGAAACGAGACTCTTTTCTCCCAAAGCTCGAGAGGTCTTCGTCGTCCCACGGAGTGACGGGGCCTGGAGCTGCGGTTGACGCCGCACTGGTAATCTCGTTTTGTTCTTTTTGAATCTTTCTAATCTCAAGCACGCGAGCGGCAAAGGCGTCGAGCACGTTGGCATCTAGTGTCGCGCTGGTGAGTTCTTTCTGCTGATCGATCCAATCCCACAGATCGGGGTCCGAGGGATTTTCCATCCACTTGTAGGAGTCTTCGACGAGTGTGCCGAAGCGAGTTTCGACTTGTGGGATTTTCTTGGCGACCGGGTAGACCCATTGCGCATGGGCAAACGAGGAGACGGCCAAGGTGAGAATCAAGAGTAATTTCATGGGCTTCCTTTGAGGTACCCTGTTTTAAGTTATTCATGGAATTTGTGTCAATAAAACGGTGTTAAAAGTAGATTTTACAGACTCAAAATCATTGCATTCGCGAGGTTGCCTCGGCGTGCTAGGTTGCCGGCATGAAAACCCTCACCTTATTGCTCTTTGTGATCACTTCGCTTTATTCAATCCAGGTTTCCGCCAAAGGCAGGACGCCCTTGAGTTCATGTTCGCCAACGAACGAGACGGTGGATTTCATTACCACAAGCATCCGGAACTACCTCTCTGTGAACCCTACTGCTGCGGATACTGTGGAAGGTATTCATAACTGGTGGATCAATTGGCCGGACTTGCCGGAATCGATGAGCTGCACTCAGACGGCCCTGGTCCGACTCGAGCATGAAGGCTTCGTTGAAAGTAGAAAGGTTGGAGATCGCATTTTATGGAGAAGAGTTAGCGCGTCCACCGACCTATAATAATTATATCCCTCCGCTTCTTAACAATACGATCCAAAAAATCCTTTGTAAGGATGGGGCACCAACCTCAAGCCCCTGGAGTTTTTTATGAAGCTGTTAGCTTTTGTACTCATGTCCCTTCTCGCCATCCCCGCTTTTGCGACGGACATGGCAGACCTCGTTCGCTCAACCAACGGTAACTTTTATGCCGGCAACGTTCCAACCGGCTACCGTTCTGCGAAGATCACGAACTTCGTCGCTAAAGGCGGACTCGCCACTTTCATCACAGTAGAAACGAAAGTGAAGAAGAAAGCCTGGAAGGAATACGTTTTGACTTCAGACGAGTTCGATCATGTGAGCCTCGCGGAGCGCAAACGCATCTCTACCAATCCTCTGAAGCAGCTTGAAGTCGCAGCTCTCCTTGAGATCAGCGAAGTGTACGCGATCTACAAAGGCAACAAGCTCATTGGTTACTTCGTGGAAATCACCGACCATGTGCAGGCGACGATTTACCAAGACGGTGCGTGGTACGACGTGTTCATCGAAGCGAACCAGGCCGTCACTGAGTCTTTTGAGCAGTCAGCTTAGTTAGCAATACAACCGTTGTAGAGCGGGCGGTTCCATTTGGTGTCGAAGACGTTGTCTTCTTTGTCAAATGTGACCAGCCCCGTTTTACGAAGCTTGTGCTGTGACGGCACATGATCATTGATGATGGTTTTCCCCACGTAGCCGATCTCCGCCAGCGCACGGAAATTCTCCTCGAGCGTTCGCGTAGTATCCAAGGCACTCTCTTCATCCCATTGCGTACACATCACGCCGTCCGCGGCCTTGAGTGAGATATTTTCCGAGGACAACGGATTCTTCGGGTTTCTCCAAAGCGAGAACTGGCTGGTCATGTCATCCGTACCGTAGGCAATTTCCTCGTCGCTCAATTCTTGGATCCCCGCCATGTCCGGCATGAGGCGCTTGATGACCTGTTCGCCGAAGTTGTAGCCCACTTTCGTTGACGTCATGACCGCGAGAGTGGTTTCACAATCAAGGCCCTTGAGAAGGTGCGCGGAGTTGGGATCGGCCCAGCCACCGAAGGTCAGGACTTTTTCGCCGCTACTCAACGTGGCCGCAACAGGACGTGACTGGCCCGGTTCCGCTGCTGATGCTGGCAGCGCCTGGTTCCAAGCGGCGTTCCCGAGTGCCACGAGACGGTTTGATTTGAAGTCTTGGGTGAAGTCTTGTGGGCGCCCGACCTGATCGACGAAAGGCGCACTCAAGCGATTCTTGGCGGTGTTGAGAATAGCCTCATCGCCGAAATAGCCGATTCTGAAATCGTCGACTTTGCCTTTGAACTTATTTCCAAAATCCGGGTCCGACGTCATGTCAAATTCCGCGGCCATCTTATTGTAGGCGGTGACGGTGTCACCGCGCATGACCGAGGTCATGGAGTAGGTGAGGATTTTTTTACCGAGGCGGTCGTCGTGACGGAAGCGTTTGCAGCGAGCGCCGATGTCGTCTTGGGCTGTGCAGGTGCGCATGCGAGAGGAGATGCGATCGTAGTTTTTCAAGTAGGAGAGTCCGAGGCGGCGAAGTTCAGTTCCGCAGAAAGGATTCCTGGCTTCGATTTCTCTAAACGTGAGGCCCTTTGAATTGGGTGCGCAGGTTTTGATCCAGTTCTGGGTTTCGTCGCGCAGCTTCTTCGTGTGCATGTTGTAGCCCGCGTAGAAGCTCGCGATGCGATCGAAGATGTGAGCGAGGCCTCTGTGGTGGATGATGCCGGGACGGAAAAACAAGTTAACGTCTGTGCGCGCATCGAACTTCGATGCGGAGCCCAGCGCGTCCGCGACTTGCTTCTCTCGGTAGGCAATCACAGCAGTGAGGATTTCTTGTTTGAGCGGATCTTTTTCTTTTTTAAGGTCCTTCTTCAATTGGCCCGTTTGGCTCATGTAGGCCAGAAACTCCGGATGAATGGCTTCCTCAGTGTAGACTGAATTCTTGATTTGCAAGAGGTTGCGAAAGAGGCCTTCGGTGGCGAACACCCAGGCGGCGTACCCGTACTTCAATGGGTTTTTAATCGAGTTAAACCGGTCGAAAACTTCTTTGATTCTCTTCTGATCTTCTTTGTTCCCGGCCAGGTCGCGGACGTCTTTGATCACGTCGTAGTTGGTGACGTTCAGCATGTACTCAGGAACGGATTTCAAGAGAAACGCGATGGTTTCTTTTTTTGCTTCCGCGTCCTGGGGAAGCCAGGGGTTCATGACCGCACTTTCCGTGATGAACATGGTGATGTTGGAGCTACTGCCGCCGACCATCGCGTCGGGGACACCGACTTCTTCGACGACGCGAGACATGGCACCGAAGTGCGCGGCGACTCGAAAGCCGTTGCCGCGAAGGGCGACGCAGACTTTAGGGGCCTCGGCGATCGCACTGAGGGAGAACATGGCCAGGAGACCAAAGACGAGAGTTTGTGTTTTCATGGGGCTCGACACTTCAAGGATGGTGCCGGCCTGAGGGCTCTATAATTGAGGAGAGTGTCTAAGGTTTAGACACTCTCAAAGTTTAAAGCAGTTTCGTGTTCATCACTGAATGCTTTCGAAGCCACCAAAGATCATACGTTTCGCATCGAAGGGAGCGCTCTTCATGAGTTCTTTCATTTTCGGGTCGGCTTCCATCTTCTTCATCACGGCATCACGTAGATCTTTGCTTGGATACTCGATCCAACTAAACACCACCGCCTCGTCTTCGGTCGCCTTAACTGCACCGTAGAAGTCCGTGACCTTTCCGTGCGGAACATCGTCTTGCCAGCAATCGAACACACGAGTGGCGCCAAATTCTTTAAAGAGAGGGGCCATCTTCTCCGCGAGCTCAACATATTGAGCTTTATTTTTCTTCGGGACCGCTG
Organism: Pseudomonadota bacterium; assembly: GCA_027486525.1. Classification (GTDB taxonomy): domain Bacteria; phylum Bdellovibrionota; class Bacteriovoracia; order Bacteriovoracales; family Bacteriovoracaceae; genus UBA6144. The sequence continues at coordinate 2,117 of JAIXOY010000298.1, read as the reverse complement.
TAAAAAATCCATCGACGTACATAGTGACTCCTTTGTGACCAAGGTTTATGCGTGGTCACAGTTTAGGAGCGCGGGCCCAGATCGGCCCATGAATGGAATTACACAGTTCCTACACAGACCACCGGCGCGACGCCAACGTCGGCCGGACGATCGTACACTTCGAGTTCCTGGGTTTTCATGTTCAGCTGGAAGTAATTGTTTTCGCCGTCATAGAAACCCATGACCGAATTCGATTCTGCAGCCGTCGTGATCATGCGCCGAAAGCGATCTACGTGTCGAATGGAGTAGAGGCGTGCCACTTCTTCCGGGGTCGCAAGTGTGAAGCCATCGCGCTCACAAGCTGCTTTGGCTTCTTCCAGCGTGGTCGCCGTCCGGAAAGAGTAGCGACGATCTTCCCGCTTATCGATGAGGCCCGTGACGACACCACTGAGGATGGCGCTAGCGGTATCGATCTTAAAACCTTTATGCATGATGCGTGACGAAACCCAAGCGGTGTCTGCGACATTGTAGCTAACGATGACGGGAAGAAAGATCAGGTATTCGCCGCCATGGGCCTGGGCCTTGGGAACATGAGCGGCAAAGATGAAGGCTAAAAGGGCAAAGATTTTCATGAGTGTATCCTGTTAAGTGTGACGAACTGCCGGACGTTAGCACCAATCAAAAATGATGCTTGTGACAGGTAATTCCTACGTATTCGTACTGGTTACGGCCGTAAACATCATCTACGGGGATAAGGCCAAAGTCCCGAGCGTAAAATTTTTTGATCCAACATCTTGACGCTCAAGAAACCGAAACTATGTTTTGGGTAAGCGAAGTTATCGCCACTTTTAAACATAGGAGGTTTGTATGATGAGAGCCACATTCTACCCAGCTAAAAACTTTTATCAGCGCCCAATGTTTTGGGGCATCGAGCGGGATCTAAAAGATGTCCTCGATTCCATGGACAATGTGTGGGCCGGCACGGAGTCACCTGCTGCGCAGACGCAATTTAAGGAAACGGACCAGGGCTACTTCTTGAGCGTCGACGTGCCGGGGTTGAACAAATCGAACCTGGAAATCCAGCTCGATGCCGACCACGTGCTCATCAAAGGAAAGCGAAAAATCAAGATCCCAGGCGCGGAAGAATCAGAACACACAATTTCGAAGTCGTTCCTCTTACCGAACCATGTGGACGCGGAAAAGATTCAGGCCCACTGCGAAGACGGCGTGCTCTATCTTGTGCTCCCCAAGCACGAGAAAGCGAAGCCGAAGAAAATTGAGATCACCGAGGGAGAAACCAAGTCGTCCTGGAAGAATCTCCTTGGCGTAGGTTAAGTGAGCTCTATAATGGGGCATGGCTAAAATTTTCATCACAGGCTCGGCCGATGGACTCGGTCGGGCCGCTGCTAAGAATCTCCGTGCTCTAGGACACGACGTCTTCACGCATGCGCGCTCAAAAGAACGACTGGCGGAGGCGGATATCTTTGGTGACTTGGCAGATTTTGAACAAGTCAAAAGTATCGCCGGGCAGGTGAATCGCCTCGGCGTGATGGATGCGGTCATTCATAATGCCGGAGTTTACACTGGCCCTGAGATCCACGCCGTTAACGTTATCGCGCCTTATGTGCTCACAGCACTGATTAAGCGACCGAAGCGTTTGATTTACATCAGCAGTGGCATGCATCTCAGCGGGCATGCCAAGCTCGCTGGCCGCTCCTATTCGGATAGTAAGCTCTTCGTGACCACACTGGCGTTTGCGGTGGCGAGACTGTGGCCTGATGTCATTTCAAGTGCGGTTGATCCGGGTTGGGTGCCTACCAAGATGGGTGGGCCCAATGCACCGGACGATCTGTGTCTAGGGAGTCTCACGCAAGAATGGCTGGCGACGACCGATGTGGCGAGTGCGGGATATTGGCATCATCAAAAACAAACGCAGCCGCATCCGAAATCAAGAGATGTCGTTTTTCAAGATGAGTTGCTGGCGGAGTTGCAGCGAATGACAGGGATAAGTCTCAAGAGTTAAGCGCCATGGCCCTGCAAGATTGAGCACAACGAAGGCAGGCATCAGCACAAAGCTGCATCGTCGCGTCCTGATCGTCGACTGCGGCACAAGACTGAGCGCAGGCTTCACAAACTTG
>JAIXOY010000143.1 GCA_027486525.1 Pseudomonadota bacterium | reverse complement strand
GCCGTACCACCATTGCACCAGCGCATCTTGCACACCCGAGTACACCGAGTAGGACTTCGTCAGCCCCACCGGCAGCGCGATGGAGTTGACGATGTGGAGCACGGCGACCGTGATCACCGTGGAGATGTAGAACCAGATCGCCACGTAGATGTGGCGCTCGCGGCGCTTGATGATGGTGCCGAAGAAGTTCACGGCGAAGACGACCCAGATCACGGCGATCAAGATGTCGATGGGCCATTCGAGCTCGGCGTATTCCTTGCCCGAGGTCATCCCGAGTGGGAGCGTGACCGCCGCGAGGACGATGATCGCCTGCCAGCCCCAGAAATGGATCCGCGACAGCAGGTCGCTGAAGAGGCGCGCTTTGAGGAGTCGCTGGTGCGAATAGTAGATCCCGCCGAAGAGGGCGTTGCCGCAGAACGCGAAGATGGCCGCGTTGGTGTGGAGCGGACGCAGGCGACCAAATGTCGTCCACGGTAATCCGAGGTTGACTCGCCAGTCTGCCAACTGAAACGCGATGGTGACGCCGAGGAGCATGGCGACGGCCCCCCAGATAACGGTGGCGATGACAAACCAGCGCACGATCTGGTCGTCGTAGCTGAATGTCTCGAGACTTCTAGTCTTGTTCATGGACTCTTCCTTTCTTTGGTTTTTCATCTAAAAGCATGCGGAGGCGTGGAGTTTCTAAATCGTCGTACTGTCCCTTCCTGGTCATCCAGATGAACGACCCAATGAAGAACAAACCTAGTAGCAGGGCCAGAGGGATAAGGATGACTATGACTTCCATAGCGACCTCTGGATTTTTGTTCCCCAGAGCGTCGACAGCAACACCGTAAGAGAGCTCAGGGGCATGATGATCGCGGCGACGAGCGGAGTTATCATGCCGCTGAACACGGCGATGACGGACAAACCATTGTAGGAAAGCGAGAGGATTAAGTTTCGACGAATGATCTTCATCGTTTCTTGCGACAAGAGATGGAGTTCGCTAAGGGAGTCGAGGCCGGGGTTCAGCAAGTAAACATCTGCTGCGCGCAGGGAGATGTCGGCGGAGCCACAAACAGCGACACCGACGTCGGCGCTCGTCAACGCCATGGCATCGTTTGCGCCATCGCCCACCATGAGCACGTTCGATTCCCGCTGAATCATTCGCTTCTTCTCTTCCGGTGAAATCTCCGCGAAAACAAATGAGCGGGAGACTCCGACTTGTTCGGCGACGTCGTTGACGACACTGGCCTTGTCTCCAGAGATGACTCCGACCTGGAGACCTCTTTCCTTAAAAGTGGCCACGGTCTGCGCGGCTTCCTCACGGATGCGATCACAAACGGAGAACCTCGCGATCGGCGTTGTTCCTTCAAAGACGTGGTAAGAATGAATTGAGTATTGAATGCCGTCGAATGAGCCGGAGACGCCGTGGCCAATCTCTTCATTGAAATCATTCACTTCAAGGAGGTTGGCTTCCTGTGCCACAGCGTACTCACAAAGAGCATGAGCGATGGGATGCTTCGATCGTTTCTCCAAGCTCAAGACCACATCATAGATCGGAAGCCACGCCTGTTTGAGCACTAGAAAGCTTTCGACGACCGGCCTGCCATCGGTGAGGGTTCCGGTTTTATCAAAGAAGATTTTCTTGATGTGACTTAGCTTTTCTAGAACGGCGTCATTTTTAACCACGACCCCCTTGCGAGCGGCAACCCCAAGGGCACGGGTGAAAGCGAGAGGGGTGCCAATGGCGAGAGCACAAGGGCACGTGACAATGAGTAAGGTGATCATTTGCTCAAGGGCGTGTCTCAGCGTCCCTTCCAGGCTCAGCTTGACGAAGAGAAGCACGGCCAGAGCACACACTGTCCAAAGGAAGTAAGAAGAAACTTTCTGGGTGACTTCGACGATCTGCGCTTTCTGTGCCCAGCCGTCCTCGACGCTTTTGAGAATCTTTCCGAGACGTGTTTCTTGGGTCGCTTGATCCACGCGCACCAACGCAGAACCGCGGACAACTTGCGTCCCCGCAAAGACGGTATCACCAACGGAGCACTTCTTCGCTGCTGACTCACCGGTGAGGAGTGCCGCATTCACCCTCACCTCACCACGGAGGATGATCCCATCCACGGGGATGAAATCTTCCTCGTTCAGCTGGATGACGTCACCCACGCTTAGAAACTGGGGATGGATCGACGCAAAACTCTCGTGCGTGCTATCCACTGACTTGCGCACACTCTCGTTGTGGTAAAAAAAATGTAGATCCTGGGCGGCGAGCCCCTTCTCTTGGATACGTTTCAGAAAGTAGCGAGATAGTAGCAGCAAGAAGACCAGCGCGGTCAGCGAATCAAAGTAATTTTCGTCAACACCGACGGCCACAGAATAAATTCCCATCAGGGTACCGCTGATCAAAGCGACGCTGATAGGCACATCGATCGACATTTCTTTATTTCTGAGGGACAACCAGGCCGTGCGATAAAATGGCCAAGCCGAAAAGCTCAGGACAGGCAGGGCAAAGATCACCGTGAGTAAGTTGAAGAATGCCGCATAACTCCCCTCTGCTCCACCGTAGATCGAAACGGCATAGAGCATGATGTTGCTGGCACCTGCCGCCGCAACGCCAATCCGTAGCAACTGCAGGCGCTCTTCACGCAGCTTCAAAGCTTCAGTCTTCTGATTTTTTTTCAGTGGATGGGGGCGATAGCCTAGCTGGTCTAACGCCAGGGCAGCCTGTGCCAGCTTCCCTGTCGGCTTCAGTGTCAGCCCGACCACTGACTTCTCCATATCGAGCTTCGCTTCAAGCACGTCCGGAGCGATCTGCGGCAGTTTCTCGATGAGCCACAAACAGGCCAAGCAATGAATGCCCTCGAGATAAAAACTGATCGATCTCTCGTTGCGGTCCGTGAGGTGAGTGTACTCTTGTAAGAAACTGGGATCGTCCAAGTATTGAAAGTGTGTGCGACTCAACTGAATGGGGGCGCGCTTGCGGAGGAGACCTCCGCTGCTCTTGATCTTGTAGTAGTCTGCTAGTCCGTTTGACTGAAGCACTTTGAAAACAGTGAGGCAGCCCTGGCAGCAGAACGGATGAGCACTGTCGTCGAAGACGGCCACTTCGATCGGCTCATCACAGTGTGTACAAATCTCCACAAGCCACCTTTCGTGATTACTTACCTCGGTAGGCTTAATTAATCATGAGGTTGGAATCGAAAACATGAGCAGCGTCATATTTTCGAAATTTAAGAAGATGAGCTAAGTCATGTCTCACGCACGCGAAAGGTATATGCTGGGGCCTGGAGGTATCTATGAAAACTGTTGTTGCTTGTCCTTTGGAAGGTCCCACTCTTGAAAGCATTAAGCACTGGCTTAAAGCTCGGCACGTGGACGAGGGCCCCATCGATTTCGTCCACATCGTGAATCGGATCGTGTACGCAGAAGATCTGATGGTCGCGAGAGAGTATCCCACACCGGAGCAGTTCAGTGCGATGCGGGAGAGCTTCAGTGAGTTCATCCGAAAAGAAGTCTTCACCTGCTTGCCGCAGGAAGTGCGTGGCGTCTCACAGGTGCACGTCTTACTCGCCCTCGATGAAGGCGAAGAGATGGTGCATTACCTGAAGCAGAGCAACGCGCAACTCCTCGTGGTGGGTACCCGCGGGATCAAGGGATTCAAGGGTCTCTTCACCTCGAGCTTCGCCACGAAAATGATGAAAGAAGCACCCTGTAACTTGCTCGTCCTTAGGCCGTAAGCGCAACCTTGAGGAGCAGCTTAGAGTTGCTCCTCAAGAAATCGCTCTCGCAATTCCCGGCCCGCTTCGGGCAGCATGAGCTCCACTAAGACGTTGAGCGCATCGGTGGTGGTGAAAATACCAGAGAGTTTGCCATTGTCATCCACGACGAGGAGCGAGCCCACCTTATTCTTGGACATGAGAAACGCGGCATCACCCAGAGGCAGTGTCTCTGGCACGCTGAGGACGGAACGTTGCATGACATCAGTGACCGTGATGCAAATGCTCCAGTTCCGATGAAGGAATGGCCGGAGGTCACGATCCGAAACAATTCCAACGACCTCCCCTTCGAGTTCCACGGGAAGATGGCGCACGTTTGCACGCTGCATGAGAGAGAAGGCCTCGTCGACCCCCGTCCCAGGATGAACGATCATGGGTGCGGGGCTGGTAAATTCTTCAATTGTAAGTTCGTTTAGGTTCATGGGTTTCTCCTGTAAAGCCATGTTAGCTGTGCTAAGCCCAATTTCCATGATCCAGCTCAGTTTTCTTGACTGGTGTTTATTCGTCCCATCTGTTTCAATTGAAAAGATTCAGGATAAAACCTGAGCTAGGTCAGGTTTTCGTGTTGCGAGGGGGTGTAAGCTCATCCCAGGACATGATCAGGAGCAAGAAAGTGAAAGCACCCAAAGTTGACTGTAGTAACTGTGACAACCGCGACAAGAGCATCTTCTGTAAACTTGAAGAGGCGAGCCTCAACGAGGTCTCCGACCACAAGATCATGAATGCGTTTAAGCGCGGTCAGGTCCTCTTTCACGAAGGCAACCCTGCCTTCGGTGTCTACTGCATCTCAGAAGGCAAAGTGAAACTCACGAAGACCAGCGAGAATGGCAAAGAGACGATGCTTCGGATTGCCGGGCCCGGCGACCTCATCGGCTTCCAACACATCGTGCTCAACGGCGTGAATGACGTCACCGCGACGGCGCTCGAAGAAACGAAGATCTGCTTTCTGGATCGTGTGTTTTTGCAGAAACTCGTGAAAGAAGAGAATTCCTGCGCCATGGAACTCCTCGCCCATATCGCGAAGGACATGGCGGCGCTCCAGGATCGTGTCAATGGCTTCCAAAGCAAGAACGTGCGAGAGCGAGTGGCTTACATGCTGCTCGACTTAGCCGAGCGCTACGGCAGTGATAGCAAGGAAGGCCGTCGCCTCGGGATCCAGCTGTCCCGGGAAGACATGGCGAGCATGCTGGGCGTCGCCACCGAAACTCTCATCCGTGAGATCTCTCAGCTGCGCGACGAGGGCGTGATCGAGCAAGACGGCAAAACGCTCATTCTCGTCGATACGAAGGCACTAAAGCTAAGTGCAGGTCTCTAGCTGATCTAGGTCATTTTTATGTCGGCCATTGTAGCTTAGATTTAAGTCATGGAAGTTCTGACCCCTCAACCACTTAGCGACTACCTCCAAGCGAAAGCAAGGATCCATCACCTGCGCCAGGACATGGTGCTGCTCTATCCGAAGCAAATTCCCATGACGGCCGTCTGGCTCCACTCCGGGACGATTCGCTTCAGCTTCGAGGGCAAGCTCTACAAAGACTGCTCGGCTCTCGGACTTTATTTCCTGAACGAGATGTCACTTCAAACGCCGGCGAAGGCTTCAGCTAAGATCCTAGCGGGATCGCGGATCTGGCTCATCACGCGCACAGAAGTTGAGCAATTCCTGCTCACCGTCTAGCGGCCCACTTTCCGTCGATAAGAATCCAGCTCTGCTTGCACATCCGCGGGGATCGACGTCCCAGCCGAGCCGCTGTACGCGAATTCCGTGTAAGACTTGAACTCGTCGTAGCATTTTCTAGCAGCGGGAGATTTGGGCCATTGGTCCATGCAGATCCGAAGGTAACCATCACCTAAAGAATACAAATAATCGTGCCCGATGCCCTTCTCTGTCCACGACAGCCAGTAGTAGAGCCAAGGCCTGTCCTCTGCTTTCGGATTCGCTCGGAGCAACCGATGGAGTTCTTGGCGAAAGCACATGAAGAGTGCTTCATCATCGGGGGGCGCCATGAGCCCCAGGCTCGGCTCACTATCACCGAAAGCTTTCTTCATGATGGCAGGCCATTGGAGGACACTCTTGACCGGAGTCTTCAAAATATTCTTTGCGAGCGCCAGGCCTTTCGCCCAGCCACTCACTTGGCGTATGACCATCTGCCGCTGTGAGTACTGGTCCATGTGCTTAAGTACGTCCTTTTCGATCTGCGCAAGCGAGCGCTCTTGCCAGAGACCAATTTGCATCTCAAGACGGATGGCCTTAATGATTTCCTCATCGCTTCGCTGAGTTTTGTCTGCGAAGTAGGACACCAAAAGGAGACGTGCCTCCTCGGGGCGCCGAGTGGCCAAGGCGAACTCCGCCTTCTCAAGCGTCGACACTCCGTCGAGGTCCTTGGTTCGATAGACCCACGCATGGAACTGGTCCTGTGAATGGCACGAAAGACAGAGAGCAGGTAAACCACGCACCATCTGCCGTGCGAGGCCCAAGCGTCCTCGCTGATGGGCTTCGAGCGCTTCTCTCACTAATCCTTGAAGAGCTTTGAGCTCGGGGGTTAGCGTTTTGTTTTTAAAGTGCACTTCGTTCTCACGAAACAGCTTATCCAGGCGCTCCAGCTCCGCTCTCACAAGCTCCGCATCAGCTTTACGAGAAAAGCGCTCCTCGGACGAAGCCCGGTTAAGCAGTGACGTGAGAATTTTCCCCGCCTCCCCCATGCTATCTCGCAGTGGTGTAGCAAACGCGTTCAGAGCCAAGAGCGACAACATGGCCAAGATCAATTTCATAGGGACCCCTCTTTGGCTTATTGTCTCAGAGATGAGCCGTTAAAACATGAGCAAGATCAGGTGGAGGTCTAATGCCGAACATTTTGTGACCGTTGGGCGCGAATTAGGATGGTTGTACACTAACCAAGGAGATCCTATGGCCCACTACGCGCTCTGGCTCGATCATCAGTATGCTTATATCTACAAGTTCACTGCAACTGGTCTGGAAGAAAAAACATTCAAGGCCGGTTCGCACGATGGCACGGCAAAGTTTTATCACGTGGTCGCTGAGGACCTCAAAAATGCCGATGAACTTATGATCATGGGTCCAGGCGTGGCCAAGGACGAGTTCAAGCACCATTGCGAATTAAATCACCACGGTAAACTGGCCCAGGCGATCAAAGGGGTTCGTCCGATGGCAGCCCATCCGACGAAAGCCATGATGATTCATGAGGCGAAGGACTTCTTCAAGCACCTTCACATGTGGACGGCGAACTACTGACGTCGAAGAATTTTTTTCGCGACCCCGTCCACCAACTCCGGCTGGGCGGTGGTCATCACAAAGATCGCCGCAGAAGAAAAGAGCACGAGCCACGCCACGGCGACGACAAAACGGGCAAAGAGGCTGGGTTTTTCTTCTTGGTCTTGGGGATTGGACATGAGCAGGTTCTATCGGCAAAACAGCACGAAAACTAAAATCAGTTTAGCTGTTAAGGCATATACTTACGTTTCAAGTACGGGTGTACTATGAAAGCGACACCAATCACTCCAATCTCAAACAGCACGATCATGGGGATCCACACCACCATCATGCTCATGATGTCGGGAGTCGGTGTCACGATGGCGGCGAACACAGAAAAGCCCACGTAGAGGTAGCGGCGCATGGATCGCAGGCTGGGGGCCGTGACGATTTCCATGAACCCTAAAATCAGCAAAATATTAGGCAACTGAAACAGCAGTCCCAGAAAGACCAAGATCTTCGAAGCGAGAAGCAAGTAGTCTTTGAGATTCATCATGGCTTCGACGTCTTGCACGCCGTACGCCATCAGTGTTTTGAAGGTGAAGGGAAAGATCACGAAGTAACCAAAAGAAACACCGGCGATGAAGAGCAGGAAACCGACAAAAATGAATGGTTTTACCGCGCGGGCCTCGTGGTCATGAAGACCCGGGCGAATGAACATCCAAACTTCTCGGAAAAGAAAGGGCGAGGCGACGAAAATGGCACTCCAAAAAGCAATTTGAAACTCGGCGAGGACCTTATCCAGCAATCCAGTGAAGACGACCTTGCCGACGCCGTTCATGGCGGCCCGCAGGGGCACCAAAAGGAACTCGGAGATCAATGCACTCTGGGAATAGCAAAAGCCAAAGGCGACCGCGACGATGATCACCATGCGCACCAGGCGGGTGCGTAGCTCTTCCAGGTGCTCCATCAGGGTCATTTCTCTCATAGGGCCATTCTGTCATACACCCCTAAGAAAATCATGCTAGAATTTCCCCATGCGTTGGATTCTCGTCTTCACTCTTCTCACCGTGTCAGCCTGGGGTCGCTCCCCTCGCCCCGCCTCACGCCTTTTGGTGTGTTTGGGTGCACAAGAAAAGAGCTTTCATAAGCAAAAGGCCAGCGGTGCCTTCTACGACCTAAACCAACGTCTCATCTCTGAATTGCTACAAACCCAGGGCGTCGACGGAACACCGGCACTGCTGAATCAAGTTTGTAAAAAAATGGAACGCAGCTCGATTCATCTCCTCGAGGCCATGCTGCTCGATCCTAACGGATGGTATGTGATTAAGACGGGCTCGACGGGACTGACCCGCGAGTTGATGAAAGAGATGGCCCAGGCCGCGCCGGAGATGCTGCTCAATTTTCTCGCTGCCCTCCAGGCCGAAGCACCGACGCCGGATTGCTTGGAAAAACACATCCCGAGCCTGAAGAAGTTGAATGAAGAAGTGAAAGTGCTCCAAGAAGAAATGGACCTCTCGAAGATCACCAATAAGAAATCACGGCTGACGAAAATTTTTGCGGGTGTTCAGCGCTCGGATGAAATCTTCGCCGTTTGTGCCAAAGAGAAATCTAAGAAAACAGACAAGGCCGCCGGAAAACCTTCCGCCCAATAATCGCTCAACGCAGCCACGAGATCCCATTCTTGATCGGCCGTGAGACTTCCCGTCACGTGAACACGGACGACCCCTTCTTGAAAACTTTTGATCGTCATGGGGGGATACTGCGTATTACGGGTCTGCCATCGTTCAAGAGAATCCTGCAGCAGTAGCACCCAGTGTGAGTGCGCCTCATTATGCCAACGTTTCGCCTTCGGCCGCGCGTCTGCAAGCATCTTCTCAAGATCACCAATGCAAGACCCGCAACCTGAGCCGGCCTTGCACATGATCGTGAGGTCTTCCCGCGCCATGGTGGGATCCGTATTGATGGCGTCACGAATGGTTTCACGAGTCACGTTGCGACAGCGACAAATGACGACACCGCTGACTTCAACTTTGCGATGGGTGCGATAGAGCACGTCTTTCAAAAGCGTGTCCACTAGGCGGGCCTGCTGGAGACCCCACAAAGGATGCGCGAGCAGCAGCTCTTCGCCAGCGACTTCTTGCGCCTCTTGAATACTGCGTCCCGGGAGCCAGCGACAGAGCCACATGAGAACGTCGTCATCATTGAGGGAATGGGCTGCGAGCACACGCTGCTGATCATCAAGTTGCAGCGTTAGAGACGAGTCGCCATGGGTGACGGTGATCATATCTGGTTATCGGCCGCACTCCAGGCACTGTCGGGCACCTGCGTGAGAATTTCATGGCCGTCTTCAGTAATGAGGATGGTGTGCTCGAACTGCGCCGACCAGGACTTGTCTTTTGTGACCACCGTCCACTTGTCTTCCAGCAAGCGGCAGTGGCGCTTCCCAAAATTAATCATCGGCTCAACGGTGAACGTCATGCCGGGCTTCATCTCAACTCCGGTGCCGCGTTTTCCGTAGTGCAGGATCTGCGGCTCTTCGTGGAACTCACGCCCGATGCCGTGGCCGCAGTACTCTTGCACCACCGAGTAGCCGTAGTCGTGGGCCATCTCCTCGATGACCGCGCCGATGTCACCGATGCGCACACCGGGACGACAGACGGCGATGCCCGCCATCATGCACTGGTAGGTGCGTTCGACCATGCGAGTGATTTCCGGGCGCACATTTCCGATCAGGTAAGTGCGATTGGTGTCGCCGTGAAAGCCTTTGTACTTCGTCGTCACATCGATGTTTAGAATATCACCATCGCGGATGATGTCTTTTGCAGAGGGAATACCGTGGCAGATGACTTCGTTTTTTGAGGTACAAATACTCTTCGGGAAACCGTGGTAATTGAGCGGCGCGGGAATCGCCTCGCGCTTGATGATGTACTCGTGGCAGAGCTGGTTGATCTCTTCGGTGCTCATGCCGGGCTTGAGCTTGTCTTCAATGAAGCGCAGAGTCTTCGCGGCCAGGAGGCTCGTTTCGCGCATGAGTTCAATTTCGCGGGCAGATTTAATGCTAATCATTCCCGGAATATAACGGATTTAGATTTGATTGGGTACCCTCTCAAGGGGTACGCTTGAGCGATGTCTATTTTTGTGAAGCGCACGGACTCATCGAGCTATTTTCCTCCTGGTTTTGAGGCCTTGGAACGTGCGGCGTTGGAGTCTGTCCCCGGAATTCGTTATCTCGGGGTGGCCGATGCTGTCCCGGACGAGGGCGATCTTTGTTTACTGACCAATACCCATACCCGGCTGGAAAAATGGGAAGCACTGCGCCCGCGGGTAAAACTGCTCCTCCATCCCAACTCTGGCCACGATAATTTAGTTCCCGGCTGGCCGGAAGTTCCGTTGGTGTTAGGCAATCCCATTCGCGCCGAAGCGGTGGCCGAGTGGTGCCTCAGTGCGCTTTATACTCACGCAGCTCCGCTGCGCCATCACTCAGCATGGCCTGTCACCCGTGATTGGCCCCGCACGCTGACGAGTGAGCGTCGCACGTTGATCGTGGGCCACGGGCACGTGGGAAAAATCCTCCAACAAAAACTGCAGGCCACCGTGCTCGATCCCTATGAGAAACTCGAAGCGGATCTGTGGGGCGGCTGGGACACGGTGATCCTGGTGGCGTCGTTGAACAAAGAAAACCGCCATCTGCTCGATGAAGAATTCTTCAACACTTGTCCACCGAACTTTTTATTGATCAATCCGGCGCGCGGCGAACTCGTTGATGAAAAAGCGTTGCGTGAGTTCCTCGCGAAAAATCCCCAGGCCCGCGCGGTGCTGGATGTCCACGAGATGGAACCCTACTCTGCGAATTACTGGAGCACGCCGCAAGTGCTGGCGACCCCGCACATCGCCGGTGTGTGGCAAGGCCTGATCCCGACGATGATTGAATACGAAACGGAAGTGCTGACTCTTTTCACCACAGGACAACTGGCATGAGCTTTCTCGACGTCGCTCCTCACTGGCTCTGCCCTCCCGGTGAAGGTGTGTACACCGTTCACACCGGCAGTGAAAAAAGATTGAAGCTGCAGAAAGCGCTCTATGGCGACATTCCCGCCCGAGAGGCCTGGCTAGCATCCCTTGCGAAGCTTGACTCCGAACAGGTCGCCATCTTTGGCATCGCCTCCGACTGCGGCGGCGGCATTCAACGGGGGGCCAACTGGGGTCCGTTGTTTATTCGTGAGGCCCTGTTGCAAGACGGCACCACGTTCGCTGACATCGGTGATGTGCGCGTGATCCCTCACCTGTTGCATGATAAGTATCTCAACGCGGAAACGCTCAGCTCCTGCCGAAAAGCTCTCTACGGCGTGCATGACAAGGCCTGGCCCGTATCACCTCTCTCGATCGCCGAAGCCGCCCTCACGGAGTTGCACAAAAAATTTCCGCAGCTCCGAGTGCTCTCGTTGGGTGGCGATCATTCCGTCTCGTTCCCTCTCGTGAGTGCTTGGGCGAAGGCGCGCAACGGCAAGAAGCTCGCGTTGTTGCACTTTGATGCGCACACCGACTTACTGGATACCCGCTTGGGAATCGATCTGTGTTTTGGCTCGTGGACTTACCACGTCCGAGAATTTTTCCCGTCTCCTGACCAGCTCATCCAAGTCGGCATCCGCGCCACAGGTAAAGATCGCGGGCATTGGGAATCCTTGGGGCTCACCCAACACTGGGCGAGCGAGATTCATCAACGGGGCATGACTGCGGTCACGCGAGACGTGATCGCAGCGTACAAGCGCGCTGGCGTGGAAGAAGTCTACATCTCCTTTGATATCGATGCCCTTGATACACAGTGGGCCGCAGCCACCGGCACGCCCGAAGGCAAAGGTCTTGATCCCGTCGCTTGCAGTGAGATGATCCGTCAGGTGGCCTTGGAGTTTCCGGTGACGGGCGCTGATCTCATGGAAGTCGCGCCCATGGTGAATCATGATTTCATGCCCAATATTTCTCAGGAAACCACGCTCATGACTGCGGCGAGCATGGCGCGCATACTCGCACGGGCCATGGGCTCAGATGCGTAAGGTGGTCTTTCCTCCGGTGGAGGCGGCAACGGAAGATGGTCTCGTGGCCGTCGGCGGTGACATGCTCCCCGACACTATTCTCGAAGCGTACTCGCGCGGGATCTTTCCATGGCCCCTTTCGCCGGAATTTCCGCTGGCGTGGTTTTCGCCTGATCCGCGCGGAATTCTAGATTTTAAAGACGTGCACATCGCCAAGAGTCTGCAGAAGTTCATAAAGAAATCTCCGTTTGAGATTAAGCACGATGTCTCTTTTACGGAGATCATTCGGCTATGCGCCGCCATTCCCCGCAAAGACCAGCCCTCGACGTGGATCACGCCGGAGATCATTGCTGGGTACACCGCCCTCTTCGAACAAGGATTTGCTTGGTGCACCGGTGCCTGGCAGGGTCAGCGGCTGGTGGGTGGGCTTTACGGCGTAAAGATCGGCGCGTTCCGCTCGGGCGAAAGCATGTTCACGGTGGAAGACAATGCGGGTAAAGAGTCGCTGGTGGCCGCGATTGAGCGCTTTAAGCTGGAAGGCGTGACGTGGATGGACACCCAGATGGTGACGCCGGTGGTGAAGGGTCTCGGTGGTAAAGAGATCGATCGGAAAGTGTTCTTAGCGATGCTGAGGAAGATTGGTTTTCCAACCTAGAGCAAAAGCTCGCAGAGTTTTTCCGTCGCCGCTTCGGCGCCGGCCTCCGTCAAATGAATCCCATCGGCACGAAAGTAACTGGCGCGCCGAGAGTCTTGCCGCAATTCTTCCATCACCGGAAGAACATCAATCGCCACAGACTCATCGAGGGCCTTGTTGATGAGAGAGATACAGGAACTTTTTTGCAGCGGCAGCAACCGCGGAACGTTGGAGAAGATCGTGCGTTGACACTTGCGCTCTTGCGTCAGCTTCACCGCCTTGCTCACGGCTTCAGCAGCACATCCCTTGGCACTATCCCAAAAAAATAAATCCACACCCACCGCCGTGCCACAGCGGTGCGAGTCTGCCTTCTTCCAGCGCGCGACGGAGACGCCTGAGGTGGCACCACTGGCGGCGTAACTCACGTAAGGCACATCGAGCACGAGGGCGAGTCTTTCCGCGGGCCCCGTGACTCCCCCATGACCGGCGGTCACACTTGCACCAAGACCGATCACCGGACCGAGGCGGGAGCGAGTGGCTTCTGGTTTTTGCTGGAGTTTGTCGCAGAACTCACCCGCTCCTGCCGTCGACGACAGCAGGGCGAGGAGAAAGAAATATCTCATGCGTAAGCGAGGCCAAGCTCTTCGTTGATGCGAACCGTGCGCTGGAGTTCTTCGATCAAGGCCTTCAACCGTGCATCCATGCGCACGCGCTGACCATTGAAGCGTGTCTTTTGACCTTGGACGTAAGCCGTGAGTTGGTCACGGAGATCCTGCACAGAGGTTTGATATTCCTGTGCAAGTTCTTCGAGCTTCTTCTTGAAGCGCATGTCCTTATCCATCAACTCACGCACTTTTTTTCCCATCTCTTCTTTGAGGGTGGTGGTGGTGTAGCTGTGGCGAATCTCGGCGAGCTTGAGCTTCGCGAGGGTCCAGATGTACGCCCAGCCGATGTCGAACTCGTACCACTTGTGCCGGAACGAGCAGGACCGCTGGTGCGAGTGGTGATTGTTATGGTCCAACTCTCCGCAGATGAGGAAGTTCAGCGGGAACAAGAAACCGATGTTGCGGCTGTTATCATCGTTCACGTGATTGCGGTAACCCCAGGTATGGGCCAAGGCATTCACGCCGCCGACGGCGAACAACGGAGAAACCAAGAAGTTCGTGATGAGCAGCAAGAGACCCACATCTGTTCCGAACAACACTAAGAGAATGCTCGAGAAGATGTAGGGCCCGACGAAGAGGTTGCGTGAAATGTAGCCCTCGAGTGCGTTCAGCTTGATGGTCTTGCGAATCTTCAAGACGTCTGGGAGTTCCTTGGCTTTGGTGTAGTCGAAGACGCCCAAGAGGAACACGCGCCAGAACCCTTTTTGGACTGGTGAATGGGGATCTTTTTCCGTGTCGCTGTGGGCATGGTGGTAGACGTGGACGGAAACCCAGTCCGGCTTCGACATGCTGGTCACACACCAGAGCCACACTTGCATCAACATATCGAGGTACGGATTAAACACCACACCTTTGTGGGTGTGTGAGCGGTGAAACGAGAGGCTCATGCACGTGATCGTGAGATGCGACACCACAACGGTGTAAACCACGAACCACAGCCAAGGGTAATTTGCGAACCATGCGCCGATCAAACCGTCGCTGCCTACGAACTTGGGAATGGCCCAGTCAGCGGCGAGGTAGGAGGCAATGAAAAAGAGAATGTTTCGGATTGCAGTCATGGAGCTTTCCTTGCTTGAGTTCGGTAACTCAAACATTGTCCCACGCCTGAGCCGAGGGAGACAAGCCCTTCACTCATTCTTGTCAAACGTCGCGATATCCGGTGTGCACTGATGACCCAAAGCTCCACAGCGAGAGCAGGTTGACACAGAAGTGGCTGTTTTTTGTTGCACAGAAGTCGGCAGGATTAGACCGGTATTCTCAAGCCCCAAAGAGCGAGCAAAACCACCGGTGAAGCGCGCCCACGCCAACATGCCACGAAGACGAGTCCATTCCCACCAACTCAATTCTGCATAGTGTTCACGTCGGATAATCATCGATCCACCGAGCTGGCCTGAATGTCCAGAGTGGTGAGCGCCGGCGCAAGATCCGCCACTGGACATTCGCGTAAAAATTGCGGTGTCGCTTGCGCCAAGAGGACAGCATTGGTTTTAATTTTGAGGGACCAGATGCGCGCGTCTTCGGGGCGCAAGACGAGATGAAAGCCCAGCTCTCCGTTCACACCTTCCACGGCGGTGTATTGTGCGCTCCAGGCGCGGTCAGCACCTTTCCACCAATCCTGCCACGCATCGGCTGGCAATGTGCCGGCGTTGAAATCTTCTATGCCGGGCAGGTCAATCTTGAACGCGCCGAGAGGAAGATTATCGATCACCTGCCACAAGATGCGCAGCGACTGATGGCACTCTTCCATTAAAATCAGCATGCGGTCATGGGCATCACCGCGCACACCGACCGGAACGTCGAAGTCGATGTCTTGGTAAAAATAGAATGGCCGTGATTTACGCAGATCGAAGTTCACACCCGCGGCGCGCAGGGCCGGGCCAGTGAGTCCCGCTTCAAGAGCATCTTGCGCAGAAATGCCGGCGAGCTTGAGACGACGTAGGGCCATGGGCTGCTGCGCGACCATGCGACGATAAAGCGTCAAGGCCCCGTCGAGGCCACGCATGAAGGACATCGCTTCTTGCACCCACCCTGGCGGCAAGTCCGTTGGCAATCCACCGAAGGCACCCACACTGGTGGCCACCCGTTGGCCGGCGTAAAAATGAAAGAGCGCGCGACTGCGCTCCCGAACCTCACGACAGACGCGCTGGCCCTCGTCGATTTGGAGATCGAGAGCGAGGTCGCCCAAGACAGAGAGATGATGAGAGATGCGGCCGAGTTCCATGAAAATCATGCGCACGGCCTGTGCCCGCTCAGGAATACGCCAGAGGAAATAGTCCTCCACTGTTTTGACCCACGCGATGTTCGTGAGACTCGCGCCCTCCGGCACTAAGCCGTCCAACATCGATTGCATGTGAATGAGGTTGAGCCCCTCGGCTCGGTCTTCCCAGTGACGACGCCAGTGACCCGTCTGCAGCCATGAATTCTTCACGCGGCCATGGTCCGCTTCCACCGCGAGCTCCCACTGGTGACGTGTCAACCTGTGGTTGAGTCCGAAGAGATACCACTGATGAAGCTCCGCGGGGTACGGCGCCTCACTTAAGTTTGGGTTGGTCGCTGGTTGCGGGAGCACAAGATTTTTCTCCGCAAGAACTTCGAGCCCTAACTTCACGCGGGCTTCATGCTCGAAGCGCGCACTGCCGGGAAACCATTCTCCGACTGTGGGCAAGGTCTCGCCGTCTGCGAGGAGGAGATGCACTTGCAGCCGTTGGTGGGCCTCAAGATGGAAGAGATGGTAGGTCACGTCCCACCGACTTCCTGGATAGAGCGTGTCGTAGAGCACGTGCCCCGGAGCGGGGACGACGGCGATGTCGTTCAGGAGCAAGAAGCCCATGTCGTGACGGAGAATTTCCATCACGCGGGCCAACTCGCGTGATTGCAAATGGACATGGTGGTGATCGTGATCGAAGCGATAGGCGGCGCCGAAGGCACCGGTGTAAAACTCTTTGCGCTCGCGAAAAGTCCCCCAGTCAAACATGGGCCACCACGCATGTGACGGCCTGCTGGAGATCATTAGGTGTGGGCGGATGGCCAGGCAGATGCGCATGCACCTTAAAGGAACTCACGCGTCCCTGCGGCCCAACGACATGGCCAGCCTCCGTCAGTTCGATCTCATGCCCGACGGCAAGCAAGGATGCGCCCGGGCGCGCACTCTCTACCCACTCAATAAGTGCGGGCCAGTTCATCGAATTCAGCGGGCCATGGATCGCGAGGACTTCTGCTTCCGAAGGATGATTTACAAGTTGAATCCGCGGCTGAGCACGCAGGTACGGCGTCGTCATGAGACTTTCCCACTCGCTCGCCGCGAGGCCATGTCCAAACAGGGCCACGCGCACAACTTTCTGTGCGGCCCACCGATCAACCAACTCAATAACATGGCGAAGAGGGTTTTTCATATCAGTAGATGTAATCCGAGTCTTTCAGACCGCGCTCAGTGTGGCGAATACTCCAGTCCATCCCGTCCGGTTTCTCGCGCCAGCTTTCGCGGATCTTGACGTTTTGATCATCGCTGCCGCAGGCAAAGACGCGCTCCGGAACGCGCACCCAATTGAGTAACTTACTGTGCGTACCATGGGGATGCTCATCCCACCCGATGAAACGCCAGCGCTCACCGAAGAGACGCAGGTTCTTTAACAAGGCGGGAAGAGTTTCCATCGCCTTATCAAAATCCCGGGCCGTGCACTGCTCAGACAGATCGCGGAAGGACTTCATGGCTTCGGCGCCTTGGTTCGAGGCGCTCCACGTTTGCGAGCGACAGTCGTACTCCCAGCCTTCTTTGTGCAGCCGAGTGTAGAGATTGATCCAGGCCTGGAACTGGTACCGCTCACGCTGCTGATTAGGATCACCGGCATACACGAGCCGCGCACAGGTGCTGAGTTCGGCGCTGTATTTTTTCAGGAGCACACCGAGGCGCTGGCCGAAGTAGGCCGGCAAACCTTTCTTCTTCAGGTCTTCGTAGAAGCGGGCACGTTTTTTTACTTCTTCGCTGGTGGCCGCGGGCCTGTCCAGCATGGTTTGAGTCCCCGCCTGCTCCCACAAGATCTGGTAGAGATTGGCGCAGGAGTTTTGCGTCGAAGCCAGTTCCTTGGTGGTCAGTGCGATGGAGTACTTCTTGAAGAAATCTAAAATCTCGCGCGTGTTGAGGAGATTTCCTACACGAATGGCAGGGTACTCTGTTCCTATCAGCGAATTTCGCCCGGGGATATTTTCCAACTGACCCCGTACTTCCTGCCAGTTGATTTCTTTTAACAGTTTTCCGAAATCGGTGACGTCTTCATAGCTGCTGTCGGCTTCATCCACCGCCACAAACACCATGCGGCCGACCCAGTCTTTAGGCCCCGAGCAGCGCCCGACGGGGCAGAGCTCTTCCACGAAACCACCCAACACACGGACTTGGTAAACAATCGGCGTGTGGAGATCAAAACGTTTACGACCGCCAAAGACGATGACTCTTTGCGGCTGATTCAACTGGTCAAAGTGGCGCGGGATAACACCTAAGGTATAGCTCGCTTTAGAGGAAATTCCCCCGCGCTCTTTCCACACGTCATTCTGTGAGCACTGGAAATGAGAAAAGAAGCGCTGGCCACTCAACACATCAAGATCGTAGGCACGCTCATCTCCTGCCACCACGAGGGGCAGGAAATTTACGCGACCGGTAGTTAAGTTGAATGTGGCGGCCGGGTCATAGAACAAGTGCGGCAGAGGCTCGCCTTCCAGGTTTGCCAGGCGGATCGCTTTTGATTTAAACCAGACGGGCTCCACGACGTAAGACGTGCGTGGGTCGAAGTCCGGCTTAGAACGAAACCAACTGCAGCCGGCCAGCGACAGTAAAAGAACCCCAAGGATAAATTGACAGAAACTTCTCATCATACCACGATGTTACGCTGTGCCCGGGTGGTGGAATGGTAGACACAAGGGATTTAAAATCCCTCGGCTCCTAAACAGACCGTACGAGTTCGAGTCTCGTCCTGGGCACCATTTTTTTCTAAAATCAGCTTAAACACTTCGCGGTGAAAAAGCATCACTTAGTTAAATGCTGCACATCGATATTATTCCCGTTTGAGGACGAATAGATCGAGGCTCAAGCCTTACTCTTCGATGCTTTTAATTGGGTAACGCTGCTTCCACTTCAAACGTTGCTCCTCACTAAGAATGGAGCGGACTTCCCAGAGGAACTCTAAACCCGTCTGATTCTTCTCGGTCTGGGCTTCTTTCAGCGCCATGAACAACTTTCGGAAATCATCGCGAGTTGTCTTCGCATCAACCAACACACGATCAAGAGCTTCTATGGCAAGCTTTTCCCTCTCACCGGTGCTCTTCATTGCTGACTTGTACTTGCTGCGAATAGCCTTGAGCTGACCGACTTGTTCATCGGTGAGTTCCAACTCACGTGCCATGTTTCGTCGCTGCTCTTTTTTGGCAGTTTTTTTTCCTGACTCCAGTGAGGCACAGGAAGTGAGAAGGAGAACAGCTATGAGAAAATACCGATGCATGAAGAACTCCTCTGATCCGTTCCACAAGATATCCGAAATTTAAGTATAAATGTTTTAAGAGGCACGCCTATAAATAATAACGAATAAGAGGAATTCGCCTTAAGTGATTGAAATTATTTTAACGGCTCAAGATAACTTTGGACGAAGGTGCCAAAACACCTGACGGTCTTGTGGCTTGCCCATGCAAACCAGAGGCGATAGAAATTCTTATGAAGAAAATCATCGCCCTCCTCCTCACCATCTCCCTCACTAGCTTCGCCCAAGAGCGTGTGCAGGAGCACGAGGAAGCCAGCAAAACATTCTTGAACTGGCACTTTTTCGAGAACGGCCGGGGCATGACGATCTCGCCGGACATGGTGAAATTTTTGTGGATGATCAACCGTGAAAACAAAAATGCTGACCAGCTCTACGTGACTAATTTCATCGAACAGCGCTACGGCTTCATCTCGCAAAACAAAAAACTCGTGGGCGTCTTTGATGTGCCGTGGAAAGGCATGAACGTCGGCGTGCTAGGTTGCACCGGCTGCCACAGCGGCAAGGCCGCGGGCCAAGTGATCGCAGGCCTCGGTAACAAGACCATTGATGCCTACCAAATCGGCCGCGACCTCAAAGGCATCCAAGGCCTCTGGGGTGTGGGGTCAACGAATCCTGACTTCAAATACATTCACGGTAAAGCGATGAACTTCGCGAACGTGATCTCGGACAAAAATATTTCCAATCTCGTGCGTGGCGTGGTTTCTGACTCCACCATCAAGACGTTCTTCTACAAAGACCACGGTCTTAAGTATCCCAAAGACATGGGCCGCGGCCAAGTGAAAGTCCCTCACCTCTGGGGGATCAAAGAGAAGCGTCCCGCGGGAATTTTCAACGACGGCGCTTTGAGTGGAGACGGCTACGGCTGGATCTTCGGCGCTGAACTTTTTGCCTCGGACAGTGGTGAACACCTGCGTGCGGTCTTGCCAAAAATTCAGTGGCTCACCGACAATGTGCTGGGTAAACTTTTGCCGCCGAAGTATCCGTTCGTGATTAAGACAGAAGTCGTGAGTCGTGGCGAGACACTGTTCAATAACAACTGCCTCAAGTGCCACGGCGAGCATCAGCGCGACCTGCAAGGCTTCCCGCTCTACACGGCCCCACGAGTGATCGATATCAATGTGGTGAAAACCGATCGCGAGAAAATCAACATCGTGACTCCGGAGTTCGTCGACCTGGTGAAGACGGGCTCGCTCGGAGACCTCTTGAGCTTTGAGGAAGACAATATTCAGAAGGGCTACTTCGCTCCGAAACTCTGGGGCGTCTGGGCGCGTTTTCCGTATACGCACAATGGCTCCGTGCCCACGCTCTACCACATGCTACTCCCGCAAAGTGAGCGCCCCGAAATCTTCTCCATGAAGAATGCCGGCGAGGCAGAGCGCTATGATGAAGTGAACGGTGGACTGACGCTCTACAAGGCCAACGAAATGGCGCGCGCGATGAAGGATGCAAAGAAAGGCGATCGCGATGTTTACTACGTGAAGCGCGAAGGACTCTCCAACGAAGGCCACTACTTCGAGAGCTTCAAGAGCTTCACTCATGAAGATCGCGTGGCCCTCGTGGAGTATCTCAAGTCCCTCTACTAGTTAATTGCGACGCTTCGGACGGTTCTTCCGATCGCGGCGGTTCTCTGCGCGGTCGCGCTTGTCTTCTCTAAGATCACGCTTGTCTTCGCGCAGATCGCGCTTATCTTCGCGCGCATCAGCACGGTCTTCGATCCTATCTTTGCGGCCACCGTCATGTTTGGCGTCGCGCACGTCTTCGCGTTCATCGCGACGATCTTCTTTGCGGTCGCGCACATCTTCTCGACGGTCACGGCGATTCTCGCGACGATCCTTGCGCTGTTCGAGTTGGTCGAGGTTCGGTGCACCCGGCGCCGGTGTTTCCTCATCCTGGGCAAAGGCCTGTAGACTTAGCAGCAAACTCAGTGTCATGAACCATTTCATAAAATCTCCTCTGTATTAGTGTTTCTATTATAGTCCGTTCTTACTCGCAGTTGGCCAAAGAGTACGTTTTGCTCACGCCATTTAAAGTGGCCGTGTAGTTTCCACAGCTATTGAAAGTCACAGAGCCGCTACCCTCGAGGTTTCCGCTGAAGGTACTGGTGATGGTGCCGCTGGTGGGATAGCAACAGCCGCTCGTGAAGCTCAGGTTTTGCAGGGTGTGCTCCGCCGTAAAACGCGCGCGGTTGTGGTGAATGACCATGGTCCCTCCTGAGATCACGCGCCCGTTGCGCGCCAGCTGATTCATTTCTAACGGTGCGCTCGTGCTAAAACTCACATCAAACACCGTGCGACCTCCCGTGCGTGTCAGGATTTTATGTTGACCAAGGACGTCCACCTCAAGATTTCCTAAGCCATCGATCTGGGAGATTTGCATTCCCCCACCGATCACCGAGCCGTCCCAGGCCGTGCGATTGTTCGACGTCGTCTGCAGCGTGCCGCGCGGCCCGGTGCGCGCGAAGTCGACGCTGCGGGTGTAGAAATCCCCAGCTCCACTCAAGCTGCAGGCCGCACCATTGTTAAAACTGAGCTGCACGTTGCCGCTCCAAAGGTACGCACCGAAATCGCAGTTCACGTTGCGCGTGCAGTTGCCTCCCCCGTTGTTTGTTAACGTGCGTGCGCAAGCCGCCATCGCCTCCGGAACAAGGACGCGACCCCAGAACGATTGCTGCGACTGCGCCACGACGGTTTCATTGCTGGCGTCGTCGGCGGCACCGCTGGCCCCCGTGATACCGGCCTCGATGGTGTCGGCGTACTGATCGGTAGCAGTGGTGGACGCGGAGACGGCCTCTTCTTTGGGTTGGCAAGCGGCCAAGGTGAGAAGCGCGATTGAGAAAGCAATGTGACGCATAGAACCTCCAGGGTGTTGCGGTTAAACCCTAAGACGCAGGCCGGCTAAAAAAGTTGCGCGAGAATCTTTCTTTACTTAAAAACCTCGTGATTCTAGGCTTTTAGCGTGGGTCCAATAAAAAAATCAAAAATGGCGCAACTTTTGAGCGTCTTCTCCGTCTCATCTAAGGAAGAGGATGTGCTGCTTATGGAGCGCCTCCAGGCCGATGACCTCACAGCTTTTGAGACGTTATATATGAAATACCGCACGCCCCTTTATAGCTACTTTCTCAACCACTGCGGGAACACCACCGTGGCGGAAGATTGGCTGCAAGATTGCTTCGCGAAGCTCTTAGAAAAACGCATGAGCTTTCGGTTCGAGAGTAAGTTCTCTACGTGGCTGTGGATGCTGGCCCGAAATCAAATGATCGATCACTGGCGCAGCGGCGGACACCAACTTGATCAAGGTAAGATGACGTCACTAGAAACAGATGACGTGATGGAGAGCTTAGAATCACCGTTGAGTGGTCCCGAGGAACACGCCTTGGCGGCCTCCGACGAGCGCGCCCTCCAGGCCTGCCTCGAGGAACTTCCGCTCCCACAAAAAGATGCCGTCTTATTGCGCTCCCATGCCGAGCTGGCCTACGAGGACATCGCCCAGCAATTGAGCACCACCGTGTCCGCCGTGAAATCATTGCTCGTGAGAGCAAAAGAAAAATTACTGGATTGCCTCAAGCGCGGAGGCCACGCATGAGCCAGGATTTTTTCAAGACGCTCGCGACCAAGACTCAGCAGACTCCCTCGCGCGCTCTCGATCAGCGCATCTTGAATCGTGCCGCTGGCGTGCTCGCCAAACCAGCGCGCCCCTGGGCCAAGTGGTTGCTCGCCACCAGCGTGCCGGTCGCCGCGGCCCTGGTGATCTGGCTGCAGGTCACGCCTGGCCAGCTTCCCGCCGCCATGCTCGCCGAATCTCCCGAGATGCTTCGCCACATGGACGAGATCGAGCTGTGGGCCGAGGTCTCGGACTTGAGCGAAGAAGAACTGCGCTACCTCGAGACGGGTGAATCATGAGACATAAGCTCATACTCCTCTCCTTCATGAGTCTCCTGCTCGCCGCCCTTTCTGCGACAGATGCGGAGATCGTACAGGATCTAGAATTCTACGAATCGATGGATGCTCTCGCCACCGACGAACTCGAGACCATCGAAAAGATGGCCGACGAAGACAACAAGGACGTGTCCGATGAAAATTAGCCTCGCCGTGATGTGGCTGCTGCTGAGCCTCTCAGCCTTCGCGCAGCCCCAGACGTCCCTGGAGCGCTGGGAGCAGATGGACGAATCCCAGAAAGCACAGTTGCGCGAGCGCCACGCGAAGTGGAAATCCATGCCGGAAGGTGAGAAGAAAGAGCTGAAGCAAAAGTGGGAGAAGTTTCAAAGACTCTCCCCGGAAAAGCGCAGCAAGATCCGCGAGTCCTTCCAGCGCTGGCAGAAGCTCGATCCCGCCAAGAAGCAGCAGCTGCGGGAGCGCTTGAAGAAAGTGCGCCAGCTCGATCCCCAGGCCCGCACGCAGCGCTTAGAAAAGATTCGGGAACAGCGCCGCGAGCGTCGCAATCTCCGCCAACGCCGTCCTCGACGCAATTAAGGAATGACCATGCTCTTTCTGCTCCTCCTCAGCTCCCTCTACGCCGCCGAAAACCGCGTCAGCAACGTCGCCCTCACGGGAACCAACGGGCCCGAGGAATACCAAGCCGTATCGCTAGACGGACTCATCGCCCTCGATGACAAGTGGGCACTGAGCGCCTCGCTTTTCCAAAGTGACTCGGGCGTGGCGAACTTTCGCGATGAAGAATTGATTTCGAAAGAAGGACGGCTAGGAGCCGATTGGCAGCTTTCTCCGATCTGGAACGTCGCCGCGGAACTCATCGCGCGCCAGGACCCCTATGAAGTGCGAGGCCGCGGTGCTGCTCTGAGTACACGGGCGGTGGTCAGTGACTACTGGCAGGCCAAGCGAGCGACGACCCTCAAGCTTAAAGTTGAACAGCTTCGTTACTCCCAGGATCTCACGCTGCAAGGGGCCTTCGCCTCCCTCGAGGTCGAACGAGACATCACGCAGAAGTCGGCCATGCTCATGGTCGATCAAGAATTCACCGACTGGCTCTCGGCTTCGCTGTCCCACACCCGTTTCAACTACACGGAGGACGCCAACAAGCTCGCCGTCACAACCGCCCGGCGCAGAACTTCGATTGGTGGGCAAGGCGCGACCTACGGATTGCCCGATCGAGTGAATCAGCTGGAGGTGGTGCTTACTCCCTGGGAATGGTCCGAACTACGCGTCGGAACTTCCCGCAGTAAAATTCTTGATAACGAGACGGAAACAAAAACTAATTCCCTCGGCGTGAGTTTCTTCTGGGAGTCGTGGCAGTTAGACCTCGATGGATCGCGCACCGATTACGGTGACACGAGTGGGGATGACGAGCCTGAGCAGGACTATTTTTCCGCAGGGATTGGCTATTCGTGGTGAGGTAGGGACCTGAAACCATAGGCCAAATCCATCTTTAATGGGCCTTTAAGGAGAATTGGCTACTTATCGCCTAACGCGCGTGCTACCCTGATATAGTTATTTTCTGCTTCTTTCAGAACCGTGTGCATAGTGCTCAAGTCTTCTAAAGCGGCCC
The DNA here is from genome assembly GCA_027486525.1 of Pseudomonadota bacterium. Classification (GTDB taxonomy): domain Bacteria; phylum Bdellovibrionota; class Bacteriovoracia; order Bacteriovoracales; family Bacteriovoracaceae; genus UBA6144. Next base: position 17,913 of record JAIXOY010000143.1, on the reverse strand, counting down.
CAGCCTTTGGAGGTATTATGGGTAAGAAATTGTACGTGGGGAATCTCCCCTTTTCAGTAAACGATTCATCTTTGCAATCTCACTTTTCTGCTATCGGAAACGTGACGTCTGCGAAAGTAATCACAGACCGCGACACAGGTCGTAGCAAAGGTTTCGGCTTCGTAGAAATGTCTACGGATGACGAAGCTCAAGCTGCTATCAGCAAGCTCGACGGTTCAGCTTTCGAAGGTCGTAACATGACCGTTAACGAAGCTAAGCCAATGGCACCACGCGAAGATCGCGGCGGTTTCGGCGGTGGAAACGGCGGCGGCGGTCGCGGCCGTTACTAGATTTAGACTCAACGTTTAGATTTGAGAGGGCCTCTTCGGAGGCCCTTTTTTTTTACCGTAAATTCTTCTGCATAAACTCCACGCCTTTCTTCACGGCCTCGTCATTCAACGCAAAAGCAAACGCGTGACCCCACCAAGAGATATCATGGCGCTTGACCGGTCGCTTGAGCGCGAGGAAGCGCGCTTCAAACGCGGTGGCCTGGGCAAACTCCACGAGCTTATCTTCTTTAGCGTGGTAGATGAAAAACGGCGGCGAATTTTCTGTCACCTTGTTCACCACACTCGCCTCAAGGTAGGTCGCGAGAGCCTCGTTGCGGTACGCGCCGGTGTAGCCTTTGATGTAAGGAGACTTCGGGTACCACGTGAAATCATAGGGTGCGCCACCCGTGACGACGGCCTGCACTCCTCCACGCACCAGCGCGTAGTAGGAAACGGTGTGCCCGCCAGACGAGTAGCCCCACAGACCGATTTTTTCTGGGTTGAGTCGATAGAGTTCGGCGTGGCTTTTGAAATACGCAAGTGCGCTCGCGAGATCATCCACCGGAACAGGATGCCGATGCTTCGGAGCAAGTCGATAGTTGATGTTGAAAACCACAAACCCATGGCTCGCGAGACTTTTAGCAATCGAGCGCATGTCACTCAGATCTCGCAGCTGCCAACCGCCGCCGTGGACCAGCACGACACCCGGAAAGGGGCCGGCGCCCTGAGGGATGTACACTTCCCCGCGGAGACGTTCGATTTTTTCAGACGTGTAGTAAACATCTTCCACCACAGAGTACGACTGCTTGCCGTGGTAGGAAGCGCAGGAAGTGACGAAGCCCAGCAACAGCAAAAAGATGTACTTCATGGATTACCAGCGCAGCCATTTCTTCGCGAGCAGAGGCCCCGCATAGGACGCCAGACTCAGTGGAAGGAAGTGCCACAGGAGGATGTGCAGCGTTCCTTCTTGCCAGCACACCGCCTGCATCAACACACAGCCCGCCGTGCTCGCCGCGATAGACGCCCACAGGCCGGTGGTTTCTGGCGAACGAGGAGCTCCCTGTTTCGCCCAATTCTTTAGCATCCACCAGTAGCCCATCGACATCGCTGAAATGATCACGCCGCAGCCGCCGCGAAGTAAATCCATCTCGGTGTGGAGCTCAGCGGGAAGTTGTGCGTAGTTGAGCTGATAGAACTCGAGGGCCAGCAGTAATCCCAGCGCCCCCATCGCCAACTGCCCCGGGAGGCGTCGGCTTTTCTGCGGGAAGCTACTGTCGTAGAAGGCAATGAAACTGGTGAGAGCAACCGTGATCCACAAGAAATTTTTCAGCAAGAAGATGGCCTGACCCCAGCGAAAACCAAGAATTTCTTTTTGGTTCACCATCCAAAAACTAAGGACGATGAAAGCGAGCAGCACGGGCAAGAAGCGCTTTGCCACGAACACACGGAGTGGTTCGATCGGAGTGAACGGCTTTAGATCTGCGGCAAGATTTTTCAAAGTATTCATCTCTGCACCTTATCCTTGAGGACCTTCATGATCCGATGGACGCCGACCTTCACGGCCGGGACACTGAGTTCCAGGGCCTCTGCCGTTTGCACATACGTCTGACCTTCGATCTTAATCCTGACGAAAAGCTCTCTTTGCTGAGGAGTCAGTAAGCCGAGGATCTCTTCATAATCGATGCCCTCTGACGATTCCTCTTCCTCGACGTGCAAATCATCTAACCATTCTACTGTCGCCGGCAGCCGTTTCTTTTGCCGGTAATCGTCGATGTATCGATAGCGTGCAATCGCATAGATCCACGGTAGCAAGGGGCGATCCAATGAGTAGGTTTGCTTCTTTTGATGGATGCTGAGCACCACCTCTTGCTGCAACTCCTCCAACTGTTCCCGCGAGAGTTTCGCGCCTCCCAGGAAAGCGAGGTTTCGTCTGACGATCGCAGTTACCAGCATAAGAAAGTTCTCATAGGCAAAGGCATCACCCGTCATGGACAGCTGAAAAAGCAGGCGAAGTTTTTGCTCCATCTCTGAGTTTTTCTTCAACGTCCCTCTACTCTGCTACGAAGGGCAGGTTTAAAAAGTTACAAGTCATCATAAAAACAAGTATTATTGAGACCTTAGGCCTTGGCAAGGGAGTCTTAAGTTTCGTCTCTCAATCGTTTAAGCCATACTGGTGCCCATGAATCGCTCCCTACTCTTTTTCCTTATCATTGCACCCCTCAGCTGCGGACTTTTCGTGCTGAGCAACACGCGCTTAGAGGCGAAGAGAAACGACCTCACGTTGAAGCAGGCCAACATCATTCAAAACGATGTTCATGAGCGGCTGAGACTCTATCTCAACGGCACCATGGGTGCGCGGATTGTGGCGAGTGCTTTTTGGGAACAAATCATCGTCGAGGACAATGAGTACCGAAAACTCGCCGAGGCGTTAGTGACAGAATTTCCCGAGATTTATGGCGTCAATCAAGTCGAACCCAACGGTCTGATCAGTCGCGTGTATCCTGAAGACAGGAATGGTCCGGCCAAAGGACTGATCTCCCAAAACATCAAGTTCTTGAATGCTTCGCTCGAGCGCAACGAGAAGTTTTGGTTCAGCCCGCCGTTTGATTTATACCAAGGTGGTCGTGGCTTTGTTTGTTACGTCCCGCTCAAGAAAAATGGCAAACACTTGGGCTGGCTCGCCATCGTCATCACGACCGATCGCTTCTTTGACTATTTCACCGACAATGAATTCGGGAAAAACTTTAACGTCGAAGTCGTCGACATTAAGACGGGTCAGCCCTACATAAATGGCCCGGTCTCCTCTGCGGACTACCGCGGCGAACTCCTCTTTGAGAACACGCTCACGCAGTTTGGTCGCGAGATCGTGGTTAAGGTATGGCCTAAAGATCACATCGCTCCCCCCGCTTTTCCTTGGTTGATCCCTGCCGGGCTGGCACTTTTCGTGAGTCTGCTGGCGACCCTCGCATTCAACTGGTGGACTCAACGAGAGGACGCTCGTCGATCACTCGCAAGCCTCAACAACTTATTGCGTCTCACCATTCACGACACCGCCGCGAGCCTCACGAGCATCAAGGGTTACCTCGAGATCATGAAGAATGATTCGAGTCTGATGCCCGTCGAGCGGCTCTCTCGCCACGTGGGCTTCATCGTCGATCTCTTGGATCAGATGAAGTTGGTGCGCCATCTTTCGACGTCAAACGAAAGTTGGAAGAAAGAACGTCTGCCCCTCCTCAACTTGGTCCTGGAAGTGTCTGAGGTGATGAGCGAACGACTGCGCAACAAAGACATCTTGCTGCGCTACGACCCCGAGGAGCTCGCTGAAGCCCACATGACGTTGAATCGCGGTCTCTTTGCGCACAGTGTGCTGGTGAACATCTTAAGCAATGCCATCATGCTCTCTCCCGTCGGCAGCACCATTGTGATCTCACACCGGATGGTTGATGGAATGCACGAAGTCGATGTTTTGGATCGAGGCCCGGGTGTACCGAAGCTGACGTTGAAGCAACTCAAAGAAAAAAAGGTCCACGACACCGGGTCGAGCTTCGGACTTCTCATTGCTCAGCAAGTGATCGAGCTCCACGGTGGTGAGCTGCAGGTTCAAAATTCTGTCGATGGCGCCAGCATCGTCCGCGTGCGCCTGCCTGCCTAGTCCTTTAACAATGCATTCAGAGTGGTGAAGAGTCCCTCGCCCGTGGCGCTCAAGCAGGCCCCGGCACTTTTCGGAGTGGGCAGACTGCTCGCAGACAGGAACGAACTTTGCCCATAGTTAACCGAGCGCTTGAGGAAATTCTCCGGTGTCTCGAGCATAGTCCGCTCGGCCTTCGTGATCGACCGGCCCAGTTTCTTCTCGACTTCACCGGCGAAGTACGCATTTTTGTCACCCTCGAAAACTTTTCCAGTGAAGTCTTCGTAGTGGACGATTTCGTCTGGAAACACGATGAGAGGGATGAGGCGCTCTTGCTCGCCGAGATACCCCACTGCTAACGCGTTCGGAACCAACCGCCGCTCATCAATCATCAGGGCCGACATGTGCGTACTACCGAAGCTACTCGCCGTATCTAAGTTGGAAGCAGAGATGAAGGGAGAACCTTTCGGGTCAGTGGCGTGGTTCATCATCATGGTCGACAAGGTGGTCGGATCCTTGCGACCTTTGATCGCATACGTCACCGGTGAGTGCAGAGGGCCGACACCAAACTTCTGGCGCATGGTACTCAGGGAACGGAGTCGGCGGGTGTAGCTCCCTTGGTTTTTAGTCAACACGGTCGACATGAGGTAGGGTTTCCCCTGGGGGGTCCGCAGGATCACGTCGCCATCAAGACCGCGGAAGATCAAAGTCTTCTTCCCCGTCTGGGGCTTCTCAATCGCCTCAAGCCACTCGCTCCACATCTTCTTCTCACTGGGCTCCATCACGTCCCAGGGCATGTAACTCTGCACGAGGTTGCGCACGCCCACCCGATCTCCCTTGGCGATGAGATCGTTCAGCTTCAGCTTCTGGCCTTCCAGCTTCGCAAAAATTTTCTTCTGCTTCTCCCAGGCGGCCGTGCGAACTTTCAAGTCAGCCCGTGCCTTCTTGGCGACATCGCGATACATGGTTTCAGCATGGGCCAAGCGGTTGTCGAAGTAGCTCTCCATCACCGCGTCTGAGGCTTTGCTGAAGAGCCCCTGCTCTCGAAAATGCGCCAACGATTCTTTGGAAGACATGGCCGCCTCGAGCTCCACCGACGCCAGTTTTTCCACTGCACTCAAGCTTCCCGCACGGGCATTGGCCACGACCTCGGCCCACTGATACGGGTGAACGAAGGCACGACTGGTGGTCAAAGAGTAGTTTGTCCCCGTGATCTGGTGAAGGTGGATCAGCTCCTCCATGACCACAGCTGGGTTCTTCAATCCCTCCTTCGTCATGTAGACCGTGATCTGCAGATTCTTATTCTGCGCAAACTCTGGAACGATCTGCGCCAAGCTTCCACCAGGAAGCGTGCTCACTTCTTTCAAGACCACTTTCCACTGGCCCTGGGCCACGTTCGTGTTCATTTCTGTAATCTTGCTGACCAAGACATTGCGAGCACCCGTCTCTGTCCCAAGTTGCTGCAGGAGTTGTTTGGTTGAATCGTCTGGTGGAAAGTAGGCAAGGGTCGCCATGACCTTGCCATCGCTTGGATCCGCCACTCGAACGAACTTCAACCCTCCCGACCGGGTCTCAACAGACGCGAGGCCGCCGAAACCAAGCGCGCTGTCTTTGTAGAGTTCCATCAGCACATCTTGCGAGCTGGGGAGACGTGTGAGCGCGACAAAGGCATCGGTAGGTGCAGCGGTGCGAGCGACCGTGATGCTCAGCTGCTTTGGAAAGTTTTTATCAACTTCGCCCATTCGCTTGATGATGCCATTTAACTCTTTGACGGAGGCTTCCGTCGCGACTTGAAGATGTAATTTGATGGGTTGGCCGGGACTCCAGCGGCCGTCGAGGAACTGACTATCCAGGGCCATGCGCGGCTGCACACCGGCGTCTTCCATGGCCTTGCGCAAACCCGCCAGCCGCACATCGTTCTGTTCGAGCACGGTCTCCAGGCGCGTGGTCGTGAACGTTGGAATCTCGGCGTAGAGTTTTTTGAACTGGGCGCTGAAATTTCCTGCCTGGTCTAAGCGATGGGCCTGCGCTTCACGAATCACCCGAAAATCGTGGGCCGGATCCCGCTTCAGTGAGATCTCATCCAGCACTGAAACATACGATGTGGCAGGAGCTACCGTCGTCGCGCGAGTCACCCCCTTCGAATCAATCACGGAGGAGATCGCCTGAATCTGGGCTTTACGACGGGCCGAGGAAGAAGCTTCGGCCAACGTCTCCCCTTCCACGCCGACCATGTCTGAAACGAGGAGCATGGTGTTCACGCGATCTTTCGGACCGCTGAAGACGCTGGCGAGATACCCGGTTTCAACTTCGACCACTTGTGCGAATTTTTTCCGATCTTTCAGCCATGCGCCGGTTTCTTCAAACGGGCTGGAAACGTGAGTCACCATGGGAACCTTAATGGCGCCGTCTGGAAAGTGCGTGGCCTGCAAAGGACGCTTGATGCCATCGATGTCGTTTGAGTTCTGCGGCACGACTAAATCACCGACCTTGAGTCCACTGCCCTCAAGGCCCCCGGCCGTGCCCATGTAGTAAACATTATTGTGCCCGGTCGCCTTGAGCGCGCGTGCCACGGGTAACACTTCATCGCCCCACGAGTTCGAGAACACGCGCCAACGCTGGGGCTTACCATCGGCCCCCGTCATCTGGTAGTCGGTCATCTCGTAGCTCCCACGATCAAGCGTGAAAACTTCAGGCTTGACGGCCAGGGGCATTTTGGCTTTTTCAATCGCCGGTGTGGCCGCTTCGTAGACCTTGTCCCAGTCACTCGCATACTTCATGACATGCGTGACGAGCTCTCCTTGATCGGCCATGGCTCTTGCGACGAGCTTGCTCTGCGCCGGCGTCAGAACTTTTTCTAGAGCGGCAGGATTCTTGGTCGCCAGGTCCATCACCGAGCGAGCTTTCGCAAGTGATCCAAACGTGCGCTCGAAGGCGCCCTTCTGACCGATGACCACCGCATCGGCTTTCGGTACGACGCGAAGAACTTGGGTGAGTTCCGCTTCTTCTTTAAGTAGCAGCTCGATCGCATCGCCAACGACTTTTACTGGTGGAGGCGGAGCAAGTTTCCCCTTCCCGACTTCCCAGCGAACCAGCGCGGCCTGCATCGACAAATGGCGAACACGATCCTGTCCGGAGATTTGAGTGATGGCGTAGTGAAAGGTCTTCTCGCCGGGGTCTTGGATCAGGTAGATCGGGTTGTAGTTACGAGCGGCCGTGCGAACCTCGCCGACGATCTTGCTCCCACGCAACGTGAGGTTGTCGCGAAAGTCATCGGCCGAGCCCACGTGCATCTCGATCGCACGCTGACTCTGCGATGCTTCCCAGAACACCGCGCGGGAAGTGCGGTTTGAGACGTAGCCGTCGACGTTGAGTAGGACTTCGTTGGCCTTGAGCGGTTTCACCGCGAGGTCCGACCCCGCGGCGTCGATGGTAGAGATGCTGGGGTCAATGTTGGCGGGTTTAAAATTACGAGACGGGTCTTGGATGAGGTACGCCTCGTTCATTTTGTTCTTGAAGAAGTTGTAGCCCCACGCCACATCGGCGGCTTTGAGTTTCAGGTCAGGGCGTTGCTTCTGCAATATTTGCAAAATGAGATCATCGTACTTCTGCGCATCGGCGAGCTTGGCGGCGTCGAGCTTCATCGCGGCGACTTGGGCCGGCGTCAGGCCGAGGACGATGTTTGCGAGTTCCGATTTTCCGCGACCCATCATGGTGAACGACCAGCTCTGGGTGTAGGCGTGGAAGCGATCGAGGTCGAGCAAGGCCTGGAGATTGGCTTGCTCAGCGGGAACGACGGCCCAAAGCTGAGTCGTGAGAAGAACGAAGGCTAAGAGAAACCGCTTCATTTACAGGCCCCAAACGCTTCATCGAGTTTTGTGTTAATCGCTTCATCGGACATGCCCGCGGCCCGCTTCTTACGGATGAATTCTGCCAGCAAGGCTTCCGCATCCGAATCGCGCGGAGACAGTCTGCGAACTTGGCTGAAGCGATCTTGGAATTTGGTGTAGGTCGCTGCGGCCTCCGCACTGGTCGTGCTGCTATTCTCAAGGACCATCAACGCTTTAGCCGTGGCCGGGCGACGGGTCACCTCTACCCCATTCATGATGATTCGATAATCGGCATGAGCGGCGAAGCTCGCGACCTGCTCCGGATTCACCCGAGGCACCGACACCACTCGCAGGGCGGCGAAGGTGTCTTCGGGGCGTGCCTTACCGGCAAGGCCAGAGCGAATCAACAATTCCGACTGACGGTTGGTGAAACCACCGTTGCTGAGAATGCGGTACTTGTCTTTGATCTCAGAGTAGCGGTAGTTAAAGACCGCGCCGTCACCCGAATTATGCGCCTGCTGCACGGTGAACTTCATTTGAGCGATGGTTTCCGGCGGTGTCACTGCCGGATCGACCTTGGCGACTTCGAGGGCTTTCGCGGCCCGGGCCTCGTCAGAAAGAACAGCGTTGGCGATTACCTCGGTGCGAGTGAAGGTGGGACTTCCCGCCAGTGCATCAGCACGAGCGCTTGACGCCAGATGAGCTTGGTACTCCGCCATCAAGCGATCTTTCTGAGCCGCGTTGCTCATGCGACCGATGGCCTCCATCAAATCACTTTCCGCTTTGCGAATATCTTCCGCGTTCACATGCCGGGCGAACTTGCCGTAGTTCAAATCGGGGTAGAGATCGTCGACAAGATTCTTCAACGGAATCGACGGCTTTCCGTCCAGGTAGTTGTCCACCACTCGCCCACGTTCGGTGCGCAGAGTCCGGACGTAGTCAGCTTCTGCCCGTGTGACAATTTCAGAGCCAGGGCGCTTGGCAATCTTCGTGAGCTGCATGTCTAAGTAAGCGTCGTCGATGACGCCGATGGCTTTGCTCGCTTCGGCCGCGAGAGCAGGACGGACACCGCCGAAGAGTCGGGCGCTGCCGGCTTTTTGGAAGATCCTTTCAAACATTTTTTCACCAATCTCAAAGGACTTCACCGTCATGGCGTTCTCGAAGGGGAACAGCACAACCTTCCCGGCGCCTTTGGCGACCCTGGTCCCGAAGGTAATCACGGGCCCTGCTGGCGACATCATCACGTAGGTCTTAGATGTGCGTGCCACGGCTCTCATCGCGTTGAGTGATCTTTTCAAGGCCACCACGCCCGGTCTCAGCATGTAGCGACCGATGGATCTCAGCGCTGTGTTGATCGCACTCAGGGTGCTGCGACCGAAGCGGGACGCCACAGTCATGCGATCGATGCGCCTCATGGCATTCGACACCGGGCCAATGATCCCTTTGAGACGACTGGAGTTTTTAATCGCCCGCTGAGACGCCGCCGACACGCGCACCAGCTTCGAAAGTTTACTCGCCGCACTCACTCCATACTTCGCGGCCGTCACGATACCGCCGGTGAGGAAGGCCGGAATGACTTCCGAGATGATGACGCCGGAGATGGCGCACATGCCGTTGATGACTGTTTTGCAATTCGTGCACGCAATCCCTTTCGCAGGTCGCTTGCAAGTGCTGAACCGTGGAGTGCCAGACCATTCTTGGCAGAAGATATCATTGGAGAGCCACTCCGAGAGGGCGCCGACGAGACCGGACCAGAGCTTGCCCATGGTGCCGAAGAAGTCATTCTTCAACATCTGGAAAACTCCGTCGTTCTTCGAAGCTTTAGCAGCGGCAAGCTGAGATGTGGAAGATTTATTTTCTGCGCCGGTCACCCAGCCCCAGAATTTTTTAGCAACGTTTTTCACTCCATTGAGCACAGCACGGCCGGCGGCCTTGAGGAGATCCCAGGCCCCGCCGAAGAAGCCGAAGACCGACTTAACGAATGCTGTTCCCATCTGCACCAGGCAGTTGTCGCCCTTCGCGCTGCAGTTCCCACTTCGTTTGTTGGCCGGAATAATTTTGTTGGCAACCGTTGCACCCAAGAATGGAATCGCGGAGCTCATCAGAGCGCACACCGAGTCGCCGGCGCAGCGCTGGGCCACTTGTTTTTGCTTCGCTGGTGAGCACGCCGCGCTCGCGGCCGCCGCTGCGATTTCTCTTTGGTTCTTGAGATCGATCCCAATGTTGGCTTCTTCCGCCCGGCACATCTGCTCTTGGTCGTCTTCGATCGCGTTGGCGTAGTGGGCCTGGACCTTTTGCAGCTTCGCGTGGATTTCCTCGATCTCTTTAATCTGCACCAGGCAATCGGGTGTCATGGCGTTTTCTTCGAACCACGCATTCTCGTTCGCCGTGCCGGCGGGAGGGAGGCATTTATCTTTCCGCGCCTGGATCATCTTGGCATCGGCCAGATCCATCAGCGCTTCGATGCACTTACCGTTTTTGCATTCGCGTTCGACGTTGAAACTATCACGTGGAGCTGCGGCCGCTTGCGCCTCTTGGGTGATGACCACGGAGGGCAACAACAACGCAAAGCAGAGGAAGAATGAAATGAACTGCTTCATGGGGCCCCGCAATCGAGTTCGTTCACCAGGGCGGCGAACTCTTTTTCGTGGGCGACGTTTTCTTTGCTCCGCAGTGACTTGGCGTAGATCAAACGACCGGTGCAGTTCACGTAGTAACTTTTCTCAAAGTAGTGGTCTTCTTCATGCTGGAACTCGAAGCCCACTTCATGCACGTCGTGGCCGTGGGCGTTTCGCCAGCTCTTGTACGGTGAGAACCCGAGCGGCTTCCCGAGGACCGTCGCGGCCCAGTCTGTCTTGAGTTTTTTGTAAGCGGCGAAGTCGTGGCCCATGTTCGCGAGGTCGATCACGACGTCGGCGCCGGTGGCGGTGAAGCTAATGTTCGAGCGCTGGCCGTTGACCTGCGGAGAGAAATAAATGAACGGCATGCCGAACATTTCTTTGCCTAGCTCCCAGCCCTTTTGTTGGGGGACAAAAATCTTGCCAGAGGTATCAGCCAGCTTGAGCATTTGGGCCCACGCAGAACTGCTCAACATCAGCGTGAGGGTCAAAATCCACATTTTCATGGAATACTTGTCGGAATTAGACGGCAAAACTTGAGCGGGCAACTACGGAATTTTATGTCCCTGCGTAGTCTTTATTCGCGCCCTTAGGCTCAAATTTCGGCGGACGGTCGCCCAAAGCGCGGGCCTCGGTGAGCAGTTTCATGAGGTCCAAATCCAATAGATGGAAGAGGTCATCAAAGGAATTGATCACAAAGTAGATCGGTTGAATGATGTCGATGCGAAACGGTGTGCGAAGAACCTCAATGGGATCAAAAGGCTTCCGTTCCGGGATACTGGATTCCAGGGCGTAAGTGGTCTCACCAAACGAAGAAAGGATGCCACCGCCGTAGGCACGCAGGCCTTCGGGTTTTTGCATCAAACCAAACTCGATGGTGAACCAGAAAAGACGAAAGAGCTGAAAGCGGTCTTTGGGTTTTGCCTGCAGGGCGATCTTACCGAAGGCGTGCATGAACTCGGCGTACGGTTTATTGGTAAGCAGTGGGCAGTGACCAAAGAACTCGTGAAAGATATCCGGCTCTTCGATGTAATCCAGCTCTTCCGGCAGGCGAATAAAACTCGCCGCGGGAAATCTTTTCTTCGAGAGCAGTGTGAAAAATTCGCTCGCAGGAATCAGCGCCGGAACTTGCTGCACGCCCCAGCCATGATGAGCGTCGAGCTGTGCCGTGACATAGGAATGCTGAGGCACGCGGTCTCGATTGAAGTTTACGGCATCAAGGCCCTCAATGAATTCTTTGCAAGCGCGCCCTTCAATGTGCGCACGTTGACGAGCGTACAAACGCGCCCAGGTCCCGTCATCCGTGGCCCCATAGTCGATGTGACCATGCTGATCTGGATCCTTGGATACGTACACGTGCTTTTTCTGCATCACTTCTTTTCGGCTGCCAGGAGCAGGCGCTTAAGCGGCAAACCACCGGCAAATCCTCCCAGATTTCCTGTCCCAACCACTCGGTGACAAGGGATGAACAATGGCAAAGGATTGGCGCCGCAGGCCTGGGCCACGGCCCGCACCCCTTTCGGATTCCCGACGGATTCAGCGATTTCGAGGTAAGTTCTCGTCTCACCCCATGGGATCGCTGCAATGGCCGCCCAAACTTGTTGCTGAAAAGGAGTTCCAGAAATCTCGAGCATCGAAGGATCAGGCCCTTTCTTCAGTGCCGCTTCTAGACGCTTCTGCCAAAGCGACGTTTTAGACTTACCGACTTTGATCACACCGGGCCAGGTCGTTTTAGGTTTGGTCTTCGTGCGGGTGAAATCTAAGCGCCACGGTTTCTCACCTTTCAACCACAGCTGCATTTTCTTTTTCTGCCAGAGGATGGGAATCGCCGTGAATGTTTGATTCTGCTCTTCTTCCAGTGCGCGCCAACAGTACCAGGCGATTTCTGAACGCTTCCCGGCCCAGAAATTCCCCAGCGGTTGAAGTTCCTTCGCCGTTTTAAATTTTAGTTCCGGAAACAGAAGCCTGAATCCTTTCTGCACGCCGAGATCATCCACTGGCCACACATCCGGACGCCGGTAACGGAACATCAGAATCATCTCGACGGTCCACTTCCCGATGCCACGCACTTGGATCAAACGTTCGATGAGTTCTTCGTTGGTGAGTTCCAGGGCCGTGACATCATCAGGCACCACACCACTGAGAGTTTTTTCTGCGAGGTCACGAACAGCTTTGGCCTTCGCTTCTGATAAGCCCACTCCACGCAAAGCCGCGTGAGGAAGTTCGAGCGTATGAAGTGCGTTGGGCATCTCTTTGGGGAAGAGAGCTTTGAATCGTCCAAAGATCGTTGCGGCGGCCTTCAGCGAAAGCTGCTGTGAGCAGATGGCACCGGCGAGGGCTTCGAAGAGGCTGCGCTCCAGACGCATAGCCTGACTAAAGGGCTCGACTCTTTTCTGCAGGGCCTTCAGACGCAGAAGTACTGGTTTTTGCTTCATGGGAATATCCTCTTCACGCATTCTTAACCTTCTTTGCACGTACGTCGAGTCCAGGTTTCTTTAAGCTGTGTAGGGAAGTGCAAACTATGGATCAGACGTTATTTTTGGGGGTCCCTTTTCATGCTGGCCAAGGCCATCTGGGCACGGCGTTGGCTCCGGCGGCTTTTCGCGAATCTTTGCCCGCAGCCTGGCAAGACCTTGGCGACGTGGCCGCTCCAGAATTTCACGGCCGAGAAGCGGCCATCCATCACGCCCAAGCCCTCTCAAAAAAAATTACTTCGCTAGATCTGAGGAAGAAATTCTTGTGCCTGGTCGGCGGAGATCACGGGCAAGGACTCGGCACCGTTCACGGTATGCTTCACCATCATCCAGATCTTATCGTGGTGTGGATCGATGCTCACGCCGATGCCAACGTTCCGTCGGCTTCACCCACTGGAAACATGCATGGCATGCCGCTCGCTTGGCTCTTAGGTGCTAAAGAAGGCGCGCCGTGGTGGCTGCAACGGACACTCTCACCTCAGCGCTTGCTTTATATCGGGACCCGCTCGATTGATCCCTACGAGCGCATGCTCATTGAAGAATTAGATATCGCAGTGATCACGCCCGAAGAAGCGCGTGGTCCGGAGTTTGAAAACATCCTTCGTCGGGAACTTCGTCGCATGGACCCGAAAGGTAAATCACCAGTGCATATTAGCTTTGATGTGGATGCTTTAGATTCGGGACTCATCCAGAGCACCGGTACGCGCGTGGAAAATGGCATGAGCTTTCAAGAAGTCGAAAAAGCCTTTGAAGTTATCGCGCAAGAGCAACGCGTGGTCAGTGCTGAAGTCGTCGAAATCAATCCTGAGCTCGGGTCCTCCGAAGAAACACAAAAGCTGTGCGTGTGGGCGCGCGACATCGTCCTGTCTATCATTCCTACGCATCGCCCGGCCTTTACGTTCCCGGCGCTTAGAAGCGCTTTCAGCGAGGAATGGCGTCGCTCTTTGTAAATTTCCTACCCCTCCCCTCGCCCTCCTAGAACAGACCTTCAGATGAGAGGTAGCGCTCGCCGGTGTCATAGCAGAACGTGAGCACGCGTGCGCCTGCCTTGAGGTCCGGAAGCTTCTTCGCCACAGCCGCGAGCGATGCTCCGGAAGATATGCCGACGAATAATCCTTCCTCTTGCGCCGAACGTTTCGCCATGGTGAAGGCTTCATCTTTCGTGATGGTGATCACACCGTCCAAGAGTGATTGGTCTACTATCGAAGGAATGAATCCCGGACCAATGCCTTGCAACGGGTGAGGTCCTGGAGCACCACCCGAGAGCACGGCAGAGTCAGCGGGCTCCACGGCGAAGACTTTCATTTGCGGGAACTTCTGTTTCAAGACTCTTGCGACACCGGTGATGTGGCCGCCAGTGCCAATGCCGGTGATCAATGCATCGATGCCGTCCGGGAAATCTTTGAGGATCTCAAGGGCTGTGGTCTTCTCGTGAATGGCCACGTTCGCGGCGTTATCAAACTGCATGGGCATCCATGAATTCGGCGTTTGCTCTTTGAGTTCTTGGGCGCGAGCAATCGCTCCCTTCATGCCCTTCTCACGAGGCGTGAGATCAAAACTTGCACCGTAAGCAGACATGATCTTTCTGCGTTCGATGGTCATGGATTCCGGCATGACCAAGAGAAGCTTGTAGCCTTTCACGGCACACACCATCGCCAGGCCAATACCCGTGTTCCCCGAAGTCGGCTCGATGATGGTCATGCCTTTTTTCAGCGCCCCACTTTTCTCGGCGTCTTCGATCATGGCCAGGGCGATGCGATCTTTTATGCTCGCCCCAGGATTGGCGCGCTCGAGCTTGATCCAAACCTCACTGGCCCCGAAGAGGCGATTGAGCTTCAAGTGAGGGGTGTTGCCGATGGTATCGAGGATTGTGTGAGCTTTCATGGGGCCTCCTGGGCGTGGACAAAATCATAGCCTAAGTCCTCGATAGTCTACCTAACATCCTCCAACACAAGCTTTGAAAAATGTTCAGTCCCCCGTGCCTGAGTGCTTTTGGCACTGCTATAACGCGCCGATCTTACATTTAACCCATGGAGTCCATATGAAATCTTTGATTTTGACAGCATTTACAATGCTCTTCTCGCTCAGCGTTTTTGCTGAACCGGTTTGCGATTTTCCCTACGATCTTTCTGAAGACGAAGGTGTGCGTGATCTCAGAACAGTCGTTGTGACAGAGAGCTCTCGCCTCACATCGCTCCAAAAGGCGCAAATCATCATCACGGCCAAGCACTACGCGACTCGCGTTCCGCGCACCATGACCATCGACATGGCGATCGCAAGTTTGAGGAATAACTCAGAAGCTGGCGACCTCTATTACAGAGTCTTCAGATTCAAAAACACGCTCTACACTATGGTTGAACACTACCCCGGCGGCAACGCGTTCGGTCTGGTCTTCAAAGGCACAGAGATCGTTGCTGAGCGCACCGATGGTGATTTGAACTGCACGGGTTTCTAGACTAGAGCTTCTGGCCGGCGAGGAATACTTCGCCGGCATCCTTATCTCCGACAGTCCCCATCACCCACGCTTTTTCTCCCCGCGCTTTCAACCACTCCATAGCTTTCTCGGGTGCATTCGTAGCAAAAGCGAACCCAACGCCCATGTTAAAAGTGCGCGCCAGTTCAAACTCACTCAGGCCTGAAAGCTGACAAAGCGTTGTCATCACGCTTGGAATATCTTTGGGAAGTTCATGGAGATGGTAGCTATGAGCAAGGTTCATGCGTGGGATATTAAGCATCCCAGAACCAGTGATGTTCGCCATGCCGGTAAGCGATGTGCCCATGTGCTCACGCAGAGAATGAATCAGATCAACGTAGATCTTCGTCGGCGTGAGCGCTTGACGGGTGAGCTCTTCTTTCTTGGTTGCATCCTCTACTTTGGCGAGCAACTGGCGCACGAGGGAATATCCGTTGCTATGGAATCCGCTGGAAGCAAGACCAATAATGGTGTTGCCCGGTTTGACGGCTGAGCCGTCAACTAAATCGGCCTGGAAAACTTCGCCGACGGAAAATCCGGCGAGGTCATAATCACCAGCGGCATACATACCCGGCATTTCGGCCGTCTCCCCACCGATCAAGGCCAGGCGACCTTGCTTGCAACCATCCACTATGCCTTTGAGAACGGCTTCACCAACATTGAGATCGAGCTTTCCTGTCGCAAAGTAATCCAAGAAGAACATGGGACGAGCACCGGTGCAGATCAAGTCATTCACGCACATCGCGACAAGATCAATGCCGATGGTGTCGTGGGTGTTGGTTTCAATGGCGAGTTTAATCTTCGTGCCGACGCCGTCTGTGCTCGAGGCGAGCAGCCGTTTTTCATCCATGCGATAGAGTGCCGCAAAGCCGCCGACTCCGGACACCACACGATCATCGTGAGTGGTTCCCACCATGCGCTTGATGCGATCGACGAACTTATCCGCGAGCTCAATATCCACACCAGATTTTTTGTAATCCATGCTTTACCTCTTAGTGACGAAAGTGTCTTTCACCGGTGCAAACCATCGCGACGTTGTATTTGTCGGCCATGGCAAAGACTTCGTTGTCTTTGATACTGCCGCCGGGCTGAACGATCTTGCGGATTCCAGCCTTCGCTGCGATTTCAACCGTGTCACCGAAAGGGAAGAAGGCGTCTGAAATCAGCATCACCGACGCTGGGTTGATGTCCTTCTCCACCAAGCGCGGAAGCGCCAAGCGCATAAATGAATCCAAGCGGTTCGGCTGTCCCATTCCTGCACCGGCGAGTTCGATCACATCTCCGTCTTGGCGAACCAAGGCGATGGCATTGCTTTTCAAATGCTTCGCGGCCAAGACACCAAAGTGAGCGAGCGAACTCTCAGAATCAGTCAGCATGGTCTTCGTGACGGGTTTCAATTCGACGGCGAGCTGCTCATCTTCTTGTTGCATGAGAACGCCACCATTGAAGCTTCGTAGAGTCATTTCATTTTTTACTTTTGGCAGAACGGCAAGTTCCATGACCCGAACGTTCTTCTTCGTGGCGAGGATGGCCCGTGCTTGTTCTGTGAAGGCCGGCGCCATGAGGATTTCGATGAACTTATCCTGGAAGAAGTTCGCTACATTGGCATCCACCGTTTGTGTGAGTGCGATGATGCCGCCGAAAGCACTCACTGCATCACCCACCCAGGCGCGCTCGAGGGCCACCATGACCGACGGTGCGTGTACAAGACCACAGGGATTGCCGTGCTTCACTACCACTCCGGCACAACCGTCGATGAACAAATTGTGGACGTCACTGGCAGCCTTCCACGCAGCATCTGCATCGAGCATGTTGTTGAATGAGAGTTCTTTGCCTTGCAAGATTTTGGCGTCTTTCAGCGTGGGGCCTTGAGCGTTTTCCCATTTGTACACTGATGCTGCTTGATGCGGATTCTCACCATAGCGAAGAGTCTCATTCTGCGTGAGCTTGATGAATTTTGTGCTGGTGGTGTCACCCATGCTTTCAGCAATGGCCACATCGTATTCAGCAATGCGCGTGAAGGCCTTGGCACTCATGGCACGGCGGAATTTCAAGGGCGTTTGGCCCTGGAACTCAAGCAATGTGTCGAGGAATTGAGTGTACTGGCTCGGGTCAGTGAGGACTGTCACGGCAGCGAAGTTCTTGGCGGCCGAACGAATCATCAGCGGTCCACCGATGTCGATGTTTTCTACCAAGACGTCTTCTGTGGCATTTTGAGCAGCGACTTTCTCGAAGGGATAAAGATTGCAGACCACCAGATCAATCGCTTTGATATTGAGTTGGGCCGCTTCAAGCTCATCACTGGGGTTTTGACGGCGGAACAAAAGAGCTGAGGCGCAAGCAAAAGAGATGGTCTTCATGCGGCCCTGAAATGCTTCTGGATGACCGGTGAATTCTGAAATCTCTTGGTAAGTGATGCCCCACTGGCGCAGCATCTGACCGGTCCCGCCCGTCGAAATAATCTGCACTCCACGACGCTGCAACTCACGAGCAAGCGGCTCAAGACCTGTCTTATCCGTGACACTCAAAAGAGCAGTTTTAATGGTCCAAAGATCAAGCATGGATTACCTCGCCGGAGTATT
>JAIXOY010000242.1 GCA_027486525.1 Pseudomonadota bacterium | reverse complement strand
CTTCGCGGAATTTTTCCCGAAGCGTATTCTCCATCCGTATCCGCTCAAGCCTGGTAAGGGCAAGGCCGCTGAGAAGCAAGACTACACCACGAAGGTGGACTGGCTGGTGGATCACCTGGTGGCCACCAAAGGCACCAAAACGCTGCTGCTGTGTCATGAAAAAGACATGGTGATCGCTCTGGAGGCGTCGTTAAAACAGAAATCGCCGGCGAAGATCGGTGTGTTCCATGCCGCCATGCCACTCTTGCATCGTGACCGTGCTGCCGCTTATTTCTCTGATCCGGAAGGCGCCCAGCTCTTGCTCTCCACTGAAACCGGAGCGGAAGGACGTAACTTTGAATTCGCTCAGCACTTAGTGCTGTTTGATCTCCCGAAACTTCCAGACCTGCTCGAGCAGCGTATTGGTCGTTTGGATCGCATAGGTCAGAAGAATGATATTAATATCCACGTTCCGTACCTTACCGGCGGCTCCGAGGAAATTCTCTTCCGCTGGTATCATGAAGGGCTGAACGCGTTTGAATCTTCACCGCGTGGAGCTTCCGAGTTGTTTGCCACGGTTCGTGAAGACTTAGCCCCTTTGGTTGAGAGCAATGAAATCGATGACAAGAAATTCAATGCACTCTTGAAGCGCACGAAGACTGAGCACGAGCAGATTGAAGAGCGCTTGGAAGATGGGCAAGACCGCTTGGTGGAACTCAACTCTTACGATGAGAAGAAAGCCCAAGGGCACATTCAAGCATTGAAAGATGTAGAAGGGGCGCCGGCGCTTCGGGACTTCATGCTCGCTCTTTGCGAGCGTCTCGGAGTGGATGTCGAAGACTTGGATGGAGACAGCTACTATCTCAAGCCAAGTGACAACATGTACCTGCCGCACTTCCCCGGTCTGCCCCATGAAGGTGTGTCGGTGACGTTCAAGCGCGAGATCGCTCAGCGCCGTCCGGAACTGTTGTTCCTCACGTGGGATCACATGATGGTGCTAGGAATCATGGAACTCGTGGCCTCCAAAGAAATGGGCAACGTGACCGTGGCGACCTGGAAAACCAAAGCGCCTGAACCCTTCTTGCTGGAAGCGTTCTTCACTCTGCATTGCATGGCCGATCGCCGTTTGCAGCCGCAGAAATGGTTCCCGCCCACGCCGTTGCGTGTGCTCTTGAATTCGAAAGGCCTGGATGTCACTGCCAAGATTCCAAAGAAGATGGTGGATGATGGCGTGACGGGTGGTACCCCTGAGAAAGTCACCCAAGTCCGAGGCTTGCCACGGGATGTGATTAAAGATCTGCTCAAAAAAGGCAAAGAAGCCGCTGTGCCAAGAGCGAAGCAGTACAAGGATAAATTCTTAACGGACATGAAAACCAATTTTGAAACCGAGATCACGCGCCTGGAGAAACTACGCGAAGTGAATCCCACCGTCTCGCTGCAAGAAATTGTGGCCTTGAAGACGCAACGACTTAAGCTAGAGAAGGCCATGGGTGAAGCGCAGCTCTCCTTGGATTCTCTGCGCATCATCTTGTGAGGTTTGTATGCAAGAATTGAACGACGACACCATCATGGCCGTGATTGAAAAAGAGCCGAAGGTTCTGATCGACTTCTTCGCCTCCTGGTGTGGGGCCTGCCGTGTGGCTGCACCGATGTTTGAGAAAGTCGCCAAGGAATTTAATATTCCGATCTATAAAATCGACGTTGAGAAGAATCCCAAGATTAAAGAGATGATCGAATTGCCGGGATTACCTTCTGTCGGCGGCTTCAGGGCCGGCGAGCCGCAAGACCTCGTGAACATCACCAAGGAAGAAGGTTTCCGTGAGTTCGTGAAAACCTTCGCGGAGTCATAGAATGGATATCAAAATCATTAAAGAGCTCGTCTCAAAATATAACGTCGCCGAGCTGAATAAGTTTGCCGATGAGTTTGAGTCCACTGGCGTGGCGCCGGTGAAAACTCAGGACGATGCCGGGGATCAAATGAGTGACTATCTCCAAGCCGCAGAAGTTCGTGCTGTGATGGATGCGGGCAAACCCATGAACGATGCCCTGCGCGAGTTCGCTCAGCGAGTGCGTGGAGTTCTGAAGTGAAGATTCGTCCGGGTCTTTTTTACGATATTGAGGTCCTCGCACAACTGCAGGTGCAGATGGCGTGGGAAACCGAAGAGTTTAAACTCGATCCACCTACCGTAACCTTGGGTGTTCAGGCGGTGATCGATGACCCTAGTAAGGGGAAGTACTGGATCGCGGAAATGGACGGCAAGGTCGCTGGCTGTTTGCTCACTGTGCCCGAGTGGAGTGACTGGCGCAACGGAACGATTCTGTGGATTCATTCGGTGTACGTGCTGCCGACCTATCGTGGAAAGGGATTGTACAAGGCTTTGTACGAGCACGTGCAGAATCTCGTGAAGACCGACGGCAAGACCTACAAAGGCATTCGTCTTTACGTGGATAAGCGCAATACAGCGGCCCAAGAGGTTTACAACAAATTAGGTATGAACGGAGAGCACTACCAGCTCTTTGAATGGATGCCGTAAGAAATTAAATCTTACGTTCTTCTAAGCGGTTAAAATATTTAGAAAGTGAGCTCGTTTCCACTGGTGGAAACGCTACGGAAATTCCTGTAAGAGTGCGTTCACCAAACCACTCCAGCCCACAAACCCCTTTACCGGTTTTGATCCCAAAGTGAGCTTCTTCCACCAGTTGCCTTTCTTGCGGTGAAGCTCATGGATGTCGGTGCGGTCGGGATCGTAAAATTCAAAAATAGAGCCTTCGGTTTCCCAGGTGGCATAAACACCGCCGGCCAAGCGATGGGCCAGCTCGCGAGCTTCAGTCTTGTAGCCATAGCGATCAACGCCAAGAATGCCCAGATAAGCCATGTTGATCCACACCGGGCCTCGCCACATGTCTTTCACGAAGATCGCTTCATCGCGCGCGACTGATGGGAATGGTATGA
This sequence comes from Pseudomonadota bacterium, assembly GCA_027486525.1. Taxonomy (GTDB): domain Bacteria; phylum Bdellovibrionota; class Bacteriovoracia; order Bacteriovoracales; family Bacteriovoracaceae; genus UBA6144. The sequence goes on along the minus strand of JAIXOY010000242.1, from coordinate 17,364 downwards.
GTGTGTTGTATTTGGCCGGGTCCATGATGCGTGAAACGATCAAGGCCGCTTGGGCTTGGTTCGGAATTCCTGCAACGAGCGGCGTAAGATCTGAAACGGTGTGAATGCGAATGAAATCTTCTTTGCGGTAATCCCAGTCATGGTAGCTGCCCGTGACAGCGTCCCAGAGCCGAGCGTTGATCGTGGCCTTGAGCGTTTCGCGTTCATGGTGAAAGGCACGGGCATCGTCATCAAAGCCTAGTTCCTCTGCGATGTTCTCCATCGCCTCCAGACTCAAGACGATGTAACTGGACATGTCCACGGCAGCCATCTGGCGAGTGTCATCGAAGAAGCTTTCGTCGCGGTTGGCGAAGCGAGGGGAGTTATCAATCCCTGACTCGTAAGGGTCATGCCAGAAGTAGAGTCCGTCTGGGTGACGTCGCTCCAGGCGCAACCAATCTTGATATTTTTTGAGTTTTGGATAAGCACTCTCGAGCCAGGTGCGGTCTTGCGACTTCTCAAAGATACGCCAAGCCGCCCACGACAGTAGCGGCGGCTGCGTCGCACGCTGGGGCCATGGTTTCACTAAGATCTCGGCGATGGCATGGTGAATGAGCCCGTTCTTTTTTTGGTAGCGGAAAATGTAGTCGAGAAGCTCTTGAGCGATGCGAGTATCCCAGTGGCGCCAGATTTGAGTGATGAAGGCGGTATCCCAGAGATAGGCGGCCCGAAAAACTGTTGCCGGGCGGGCCCGGTAGCCCCGGAAAAAAGCATCGGGAGTTCTGAGATTTTTGCACAGCAGGCGATGAGTGTCATCGAAGGCACTCTGCCATTCTTGCGGAGCCGACGATGGCAAAGTGGGGGGAAGATTTTCTACCCCTTTATGCAAACAGCCCACGCTTTTCGCGTGGGCCATGCCCGTGAGTAGTGTGAGGACGAGAAGCCAGCGCATTCTAGTTCGCGATGGTACGCGGATCAATCTGTTCCGCTGGTTCGACGATGAGCTTATTCAACACACCAGCAAACACCGTCGTATTCGTACTGGTGACTTCTGCATCGGGGGCGCTCTCAGCGAAACTAAAGAATTCGCCTTCTGCATCCCACGCATGGGTCGTGCCGGTCTTGGTGATCGCGCCCATCTTCTTCGGAAGCGTCGGCATGAGCATCCAACCATTGTTTAACACCACGCGGACGCCGCCGAAAGAGTCGACGAGGAAGTTTGAACCTTTGACTTTAAGTCCTGAAAACTTACCCATGCTGCTCTTGTTACCGATCAAACCGGTCTTGTCGACGGTGAAGAGCACGCCGGCCGCATCGACGAAGTAGTTCCCGCCGACTTCTTTGATGGTCGCGAGGTTTAAGCCAAGAGACGCCAGAGTGGCCGGAGCGATGGTGTAGGTGAAGCCTTTAACCGAATCAACTGTCACCATCGAGAGGACGTTGTCTTTTTTAATCACGAGGAAGTTGCCACCGGAAACAACGATTTCGCCTTTCTTGAAGAGGTCCTCTTTATCGTAGGTGTAGTACATGCCGTCTAACGTCACGACGTTCATTTCACCTTTATTTGATAAGAACCAAGAACCGCCTTTGGCCTTCAACTCTTTCGGACCTTTCACGCCGGTCTTCTTGTAGACGTAACCTTTGGCATCAACAGTTGTGATGAGCTGGCTCTTCTCAAGAATCCAGCTCTTGCCGCGCGCGAGGATGTTCATGGGCATGATGAATTGGTTCAGATCATAAACCTTAGCTTCAGCATCGATCGAGAGCAGCACGCCGTTCGACTGCAGAACAAACGATTGAGCGCTCACACTCAAAGAGGCAGTAAGGACGACGATGCCAAACAGGGTTTTCATAAGCTTCCTTTTACTAATGTAAGGAACTTATAACCTGGAAAGGCCTAGGCCTTGGTTGGGAGGGGAAAATTTATAGGGTGTTTGGAGAAGAAAAGGAGTGAGGCCGGGGTAAAGACGTTGAAATTTTGGGGTGGGATTTTTGCGAAGGACAAATTCTTGTCTCTTCAGGGATGTTTTGGTGAACTTTTGTGGTGTCCCTTCCCCCGGCTCAAATTACATAAAGCATCCCGCGTGCCAAACTCGCTACAATCGCAAGTCTGAGTAATTTGGTTGGCTGCACTCGGCCATGGGGCCAAAAGGAAACTGAATTCATGGCCCCGGCCGGGGCCAATTTATCTGGAGATGTAATTTTTTTGTAGCTGCCGACGGTGCGAACGTTCTTCACCGTCGCTAAGTTCTTGCCACTTGTTCTTTGCGTAAAGCACGTGGCGAGAGCTGCCCTCAAGCCCGATGAGGCGGTAAGGGGAGGTATGCATAAGCATGGCATCTTCTCTGCTGTCTTCTGGATACTGCGCCTCTTCGAACATCGGTGACGAGCCCTCGAACATGACTGCCAAGGGTTTGCCTCGCAGGATCAAGCTGCCCGTGAGGCTGATGATCTTCGAGTCAGCGTTGTGCTTGAGATAGTGGGTGATGTTTTGATTCTCACGAATCAGAAAGCGGCTAAAGATGTGGCGCTCACCAAACGTGAAATTAAGTGTGTGTGTGGGCATGGTGATGGGCAAGCTGATGCTGCCCTGGTCGTCTTTGAGGTCGTAGGTTCCAAAGAGGTTTTGGTCCCGATTCGTGGCTTCAAAACGCAGATTCGTCTTCACAGTGCCTACCGGCAATCGTCCCATCACGAACTTAAAGGCTTCCGCTTCGGCTTTGGTTCCAGCCATCCACATCCCGCCCTCTGGGAGGACCTGGATGCCACCCAGAAGCTGCACAAGTTCGTTGTAAGAATCGATGCTGGTCATGTCGTGCTTGTAGATTTCCCAATAGAAAGCATCACGAGGAATTTCGGTAGAAAAAAGTTTTTCGGCAAAAGCCGTGTCCATGATTGTGCCGTCCATGTGCTCGTTGCCTAGCACGTGGCCCAGCTCATGGATGAGGATACCCCTAAGGTTCAGGTGCTCGTTCAGGTTCCAGATGAAACCGCTCGAGTCCATGCCCTTGAGCCAGATGATGCCTTTGCCCCAGCCCATTTTTTCGTCGTAGCTCACACGGTGTGCAAACGCGATCGGGTCAAACATCTGCTTTTTAATGTCGTCAATCTCGGGAGTGCTGACTCCGAGGTAGATCGTAAGATCAGCACCGGCGCAGGTCGTGAGAAAACGAAAACGTGTCACGAGCTTCAGATAGATCGGGTCGACATCCTCTTCCTCATCGGCCTCCACGTCTATCTTGCGAGTTGTGATGTAGTCTTCCCAGGTCTTCATCGCGGCGGTGAATTGTGCCTTCACTTCCTCTGGTGCGACGGGGAACGTCGTGGGATCATGGACAAAACAAACACCAATGTTACGCGCGGGAACGCCATCTAGGAACCAAGCGGCCCCGAAGTCGGCGGGAAGATGGTCGGAGCCTCCACCGTTCACGCCTCCGGCATGCGCGGTTGAGAAAAATGCAGTCAAGAGAAGGACGAAAATCATGTTCATTCCTCTATTTCAAAAAAATCGAAGTTAAAGCCGTAGAGCTGTTCACTCTCTGAAGGTCCGATGATCTTATAAAATTCCTCGAGCGTTTTTCTTAATATCTCCTTACAGCGGGCGTAGTCTGCTCGGGACATGGTCATCTGACCTGTATAAAACAGGTCTTCATCAGATTGACGCGCCTGCTTCTGCATCCCCTTAAGACGCCAGTTGCGATGGTGCATGAGAACGTGCGGCGAATGCGCATCCACGTGGGTGCTGCCAGTGCCAGGTGCGAGACCTTTGGGGGTCACCTTTATGAGCTGGGCCGTGATGAGGAAGTCCACGATCTGCTTCACTTGATTCACGTCACGCTTAATCTTTTCCGCAATCTTTTCCGCACTGTTCATTCCGGGGATGTGGGTCAACAGATGGACATGAGAGTAGATGGCGTCCGCGTAGAAGATCGATTTCTCCGCATCATTCAAGGCGCGCTTCACCTTCAGCCGGTTGCGCAGTTTGTCCGCATCTACTTTTTGTTCACGCAACGAAACGAGGTAGAACGACTTAAGCTTCTTCGTGCCCGCGCGGGCGAAGTTAATCAGATCGAGGAGGTAACGCTTTTCGGGGATGCTGAGCTGAAGATAGTCGGCGAGGGCATCGGCTTGCTCAAGGTTGAGATCGCGCGAGCCCTTGAACACCTGGCTCACCTGGCTCGATTGAATGTTCATGGCCTTCGACATTTTCAAGAATTCTCCGCGACCTTTCTTGGGACGGTTCTCGACCCAGCGTTGGATAAAAATTTTGTAGTCGAGAAAATCAAAAATCCTGGTGTTCATGCGAAGATGCTAGCACCAGGATTTAGATATTGTTCAGTGGTTTCTAGTGAAGGAACTGATGCTGGTGGTGCCGCTCAGGTCCCAAGCAGGAATGACGATGGATGACTGGGCCATGCGCGCGAGGAAAGGAACTCCCTGTACGATTGTCACAGTCACTTCTGCCTGAGCACACGTTTCTTGACTCTCTTCGTCTTCGAAGCAAACTTCGCCACGCCCTTTCACAACGAGAGCATTCCGTTTTTTTCCAAGGTAATTGAGCTTGCGTGCTGTTGCGGACTCCCAGTCAAAACGACTCTCTTGGACTTTCATGCCCCTTGCAGCATCAAAAATACGAAGCGGGTTGCCGGCGCCTGCCCTGTATTGAGATTCTGAAATCGTTTCAGTCCAAGTGTCTTCTGCATCGTCCAAATCGTTTGATTCAATGACGGTGACGGCACCGCACTCTTTGACATGAGTCACAGTGCTGTAGTCGTAAACCTCTGTGCCGAAGCGACTCTGCGACTTCTCTTCTGTAGAGTCACCGCACATAAAAGCTGCGCCGTAGGAGTCTTTCGCCAAGAGGCGATCGACCTTCAGCAAAACTTCTTCGCCGGCCATTGCATGAGTACTAAGAACCAAAGCAAATACTGTCATAAACTTCATAACCCCTCCTTGGGTGTGTTGTTCGATGAAGTCAGTATCGGCCCTCAAAACTTAACAAAATAGATAATGATTGCCATGATTTAGCGTAATAATTTACTTAAAAGTAAATAAATAAACTTAAGTGCATGATATTATTAACATTAAATAACTATTGTGAGCGAGGAATGAGCGGGGGAGAATCGGGGATCTATGAAACTAACCTACCGCCTCGGGACAATCCCATCTTCGACAGTACTCCCGCAGCTCATTTCTTGCGCTGCCGTCTTGGGACTTGAACTAGAGGCCCTCGAGGCTGCGTCGGCGGATTTGTATTTTCATCAGGCACAGGAAGAGCTGCCACGCCTTAGCGGAATTACTCAACTCATGGGCACGGAAGTTTTGGGTGAAGCTGTAGCAGCCGTCTTGTTGGCATGGGCGAAGGAGCGACAGGAGCTCATGAAAGTCTCACCGCTGCGGCATGAGCTAGGAAATCTCATCGTGATTCTTCTCGGGCGAATCATAAGTTTAAGAGAAGAGAATATCAGTGCCGAGCACTTGAGAAGTTTGGAAAGTCTTCATCAGCGCCTGACGGTTCTCTACCATGACTTCGATGCGATCGAAGTCCCGCGCTACTGATCCTATCGTGGGGTGCCCGCGCCGCCCGTGGTGGCTGCGCCGCCCGTGGCCGCTGGGAGAATCTCTACGGCGTTTCTGTCAGCATCAGAAACCGACGGGGCTGTGCTCTCAGAGACGATGCCTGCTTGGTTGCAATTCTGGAGGAGCTCTGCTTCTTCGACGAGCAGCGCGCGCTGGATCTCCCAGTATTCGTTCTGGATTTTTTTGATCTCGTTGATGTGTTGGATTTCTGTTAGGCCGGCCGGTTTCTTGAGGTTCTCGAGATTCCATTTGATGACACCACCCCAGTGGCCAAGCGCATAGTCACTCAGGCACATGAATGAGCGTGATAATTTTTTTGTGACGACGTTGTCGGTGAGATCTCCCAAGATGCAAGAGTCGATGGTCTGACTCAAGAGTTCGATCTTTAGTAGATCCGAGTTGAAGGTGATGTCGTCGCTACTTTGCACGCCGGTGTTTTGCGGGCCGTTAGCCGTTGCGCACTTCTCCAGCTTGTCTTTGTTGAATTGCTTGTATGAATCCCGGTTGATGATCTTGATGCCAGAGGCGTCATTGTTAAACCGGCTGTACAGCTTGTTTCTCGCCTCATCGACCTTCTTAAAGATTGCACATGTCTCAACCACCGAGCAGCCGTTGTAGACTCCGTTGTTGACGTTCACCGTCGCGTCGTTGGTGACCGTGGTCTGTGCGTACGTGTCGAAGGAAAGCGCAAAGGCCATGGCGATGATAATTTTCATAAGATAGGACTCCCTGATATTTATTTATCGGTAGGAATCCGAGAATTCTTGAGCGAGGTAGTTTTGAGTTAAATGTCCGAACTCAGGTCGCAATCGCAGTGAAGGGCGCCATCATCATGACGAGCCCCTCTATGGTGAATGGCTTCTTTAGCACATGCTTAACACCTGCTTCATCAATCTCTTTTTCCAGCATCGAAGCGTAGCTGCTCATGATGGCAATTTCACCCTCGAACCAAGGCATGTTCCTAATCTCTTTCACAAAATCAATGCCGTTCTTGTTTGGCATGACGACATCGCAAATGATGAGATCAAATTGATTGCATGGAATTTTGAGAATCTCGAGGGCGAGTTGGGGCGTTCTCATGGCCACGGTCTCATGTCCTTGGTGGCGAAGCTCATCCGCCACAAGTCTTAGGATTTCTAATTCATCATCGAGAATTAATACACGGGCCATATGTTGTCCTTCCTGGAAGTAAGTATCGTCCGAATTAGGAAAAGGTTCTGCTGATATTTATCAGCGAATGACGAGGGACCAGTCTACCACCTCACTTCCAGTCGTGTTTTCATAGCTAACGCCGACGGAGGTTCCAATTTCTTTATCTTTGTTTCCGAGATCTTTAGATATTTGCCCAATGTTAACAGGTGTGTTCTTTCGAGCCTCTAGCTCAGTCGAAATGGAGGTTGCATTCTCTTGTTGCGGTGGCTGCACCAGAACTCCGTTCACAAACACTGGCTGGGGAGAGATATACCTCTGAGAAAATTTTAAACGATAAGTGCCGCTGGAACTAGCGGTGCAGGTGATCTTAAGCTCGCTCGGTCCCATTATTAAGGTGGCCGTTCCGCCGGAAGTGACTTTCAGGATGTGTTCCTCAACCTGCTCCGAGCGTTCGTCTCCGGCACTGACTTGAAAATTGCGGCCATCAACTTGGACGGTTGATTGTTCTTGTTGCTTGCGCGTTTTTTTTAACGCCAGCATATCGCACTCTAGCTCCGGAACATCCAGTGACGAAAAAGTAGATTCAGCCTGCGGTAACCGCGTCTTCACCCAGCGGTTAAGAATCTCTGAGCGCTTCACATCGCAGGTCACATTTAAGCAGCGGCCATCGACTTCGACACGATCTTGCCCTTTCACCAGCACCACCTCGATGAGGGGGCGAGCACGAAGCGCCTCAGCATCTGAGACAAAACACAGACGCTCCACGGCCATTTGGGCCTGAGCCGGGGAGAGAAGCAGGAGCCAAATTAAAATCATCATGCTAAGATTATAGACTCAGAGGGAACTATGAGCGAAGTAAAGAGTTACGAAGACAAGGACGGCAACCTGGTGTTTACCAGTGCCTATCTCAAGGCGCGCAATACGTGCTGCAAGTCGGCCTGCTTGCATTGTCCCTTTGGCTACACGCTTAAGAAGTTAGGTCTTCAGTTTGAAGATTGGGACCCCTCCCGTGAAGGAGAGGCCCGCAGCTATCTCGCGGATGCAGGCCGCGTGGATTTTGATTTTGCACCTTTCGTTCCGGACAATGCGAAGTTCATTTCCATCAAAGGAAAAACTTGTGGTCTGCTGGTAAAGAACCACATCGTCGTAAAGGGTGTGTTTCTTGCACGCCACTTCCAGAACCAGGGGTTGGATAAAGACATCATCGAATCCTATTACTTCAATTAGCTATATCTAAAAACTCATCCAGACTGGGCACCTGCCGCGAAGGTCTGGAGAGAATCATGTCTTCGTTAATTTCATCTTCATCAAAGCCACAGAGCGCTCCTGGCCAGTAGCCGTACTTATCAAAAAAGCGCCGGCGAATCTCACTGTAAAGCTCTCTGGGAGGAAAGCGCTTCTTCGGTGAGAAATCGCGCAGCTGACTTGAAACTTCGTGGGGCATGACTGTGCAGCTCATCGTTGGGCCACCAGCATCGTCATGGGCTGATGCTCTTGAGTCGCGACCACATCAGGTGGATTGGCATTCTTGAGCGATTGAAAGGCAATCACAGTGAAGACCAGCAGCACCCAAGGGCGAATGTGGCGAGCAGCTGCGAGTAATTCTTTAAGTTCCATAATAAACCCCCGTGCAGAAGGAAGAGGCGGACATACCAAGGCCGTGGCGCTAGATTCCCAGCAGCGAAGGCCAACTCAATGTGTGTGCGAACTAAGGGCTACGAGATGTAGAACCTATCCAGGGCATCAAGGTCGCTATCAATTGCGGCCATGAGTTCAAGAAGGTCCCAAGCCATTTCACTGGCTAGACGTTGGTCGACACCATAGCGCTCGGTGATTTGAGAGCAGAGGCGGCTGCCAAGATCATTAAAAGAGAGATCAGAAACTTTTGTGTGTGTGCTCATTTAGTCCTCCATGACGTATGAGTGAAGAGCTATCAGTTCGTCGATCAGTACACGCGAAGCAAACCCACCATGACACCGCGGATTTCAACTTCGCGGTCCTTGAGAATGATCGGCTTCATAGTGCTGTTGGCAGGATGAAGTTCGATCTGCTTGGCTTTCTTAAAGTAACGCTTGAGCGTTGTTTCGTTATCAATCACCGCCACAACGATCTGGCCGTTGTCAGCCTGGTCTTGCTGACGGATCACAGCGATATCACCGCTCAGGATGCCGTCTTCGATCATACTTTCGCCTTTCACTTTCAAGGCGTAGTGGTTGCCCTTGCGGAGCATGGTCATCGGCACAGCAATCGTGTCTGAATTTTCAATCGCCTCGATGGGGACTCCGGCTGCGATGCTACCGAGAAGAGGAATCTCCTCGGTTCCCTGGGAGGACATGTGGGCCGGAGTCAAACCACGAACCGAGTTGGATTCATTGTTGAGATGTCCGCCTTGCGTGAGGTACTTGATGTAGTCCTGCACGGAGCCCAGTGACTTGAAACCGAAGTGCGCTTGGATTTCTTTCTGAGTAGGAGCGTAACCTTTCTCACGCTTGAACTCAGTGATGAAGTCGAGAACGTCTTTTTGCTTTTTTGTCAGGGCCATGGTGTCCATCCTTCCGTAGTTTTTCCGTACAAAGAAATAGTATCCGTATTTTTTCCGTAGCGCAAGCCCCCTGCTTGTATTTTGTGTCGGGGCGGCCTAGAGAGAGACTGGTAGGGGCGATTTTTTGAAGCGAGAAATGAAAGTGCAGCGCTGGCAAAGATCGGTCACTAATTGCCCTTTTTGGAAGCCCTCATGCATTTTTTGGGTGAGCTCTAGGCCCATGATTTGGCCAAAAGGCAGCTCAAACACATTCCCCAGCTTGTTGCCGGCCTCTTTATCAAGGCAACAAGCGACCACGCGGCCATCAGCATGAATGCCGACGTGTTGCGAGAGCGCGTGGCAGAAGCCTTTCTCTGAGATGAAGGGCGCAGTGAGAGATGGCCACTCAAAGCGTGTGTCGAAGTGGAAGTAGGCACGACCGATGATATTTTTTGAGCGGCGGTGAGCGACATCCACGCGCTCATTCACACCGATGTTGAAGTAGCCTTGTATCTCATCCATGAAGTCTTGGTTTTCGTCTTTCATCCCGGTGGTCGTGGGGAGATTCCACAGACGGAAATTCACGTAAAGTTCAGGTTTTTCTTGCAGCGCCAGTTTGGTGAAATCTAAAACTTCGTAGAGGTACGGACGCCAGTCTTTTCCGGGAAAATTATCTTTGAACGAGTGGAGCGAGAAATTGATCTGGCGCAGACTGGAGTTAAAAAACACGTCGCTGTGAAATTTCCCCAGGAGTGTCCCGTTGGTCGTGAGCTGCACCGGCATCTCTTGGCGCGTGCATTCGGCGAGGATCGCTGGGAACTCTGGATGGGAGAGGGGTTCTCCCATGAGGTGCAGGCACACTTCATCCGTGTGCGGCGCCACGTCGGTTAAAACTTGCTTAAACTGGGCCTGAGACATGACTTGTTTAGGGCGCTCCACCTCAGGGCAGAACGTACACTGCAGATTGCAGATGTTGGAAATCTCAATGTAGACCCGGCGAAAGCGTTTCATGTGCCGGCGTTATACCCCCCGAGTCCTGTAATTTCTACTGGTCCAGGGGCATTTTCTCCAGGAAATCATGGGGATTGGTAAAATGCCTTACGTCTAACTAAAGGATCTGGCATGCGCTCATTGAAAAGTTTCTCCCTTGGAATTTGCTGCGCACTCTTGGCGACGCCCGTTTTCGCGGACATCGTAAAGAGTCGACTCACACAAGTGCCAGCAGGCGCCACCACCATTCAAGTCATTGGACTGGTGAACGCGCGCGTCGGAACCAATCTTAAGCCGGCCGATTTCTCGCTGGTGGAGCGCACGAGTTTGGCCTCTTCAAATTTTGAAATGCTCGTGCAGGTGCGCGCAGGCAAGCCGATCATGGGCACGCGCCTTCGCATTTGGAAAAATAAAAGCGGTCAAATCATCGTGGCAGAAGCTCACGTGGATAAGCCGACGCTGTTGAATGGGTTTGGCCTCGTCGCGAAGTCCACTGAGCGTTTCTTGCAGAAAAATTATCTCGAGAGTGCAGCGAATCTTGCGGCCCAAGAAAAATTAGTTCGGAAGGTCATCGGGGCTCACCACGATAAGACTGTCTCTCAGCTCGAGCATGAGGACGCTTGGAAAGATGAGGCCTTCGTGCGTGTGTTCACCGGCACGGGTCTCCGCGGTGTTCATACCGTGAGCTACCTCCACGCAACAGGAAAGATCATCGCGAGCAGCTACCGCGAGCACCACCAAGCCGAACTCCCGACCGTCGAAGCCCTAGGCTACAAAGTCTACGAGCAGAACTGGTACAATCCGCTTGAGACGATGGAGCCAGAAGTTCTCGAGTTGAAATACCTTAACGACAAAGCTGTCGTGCAGGCCAATGACCCCTTCGCCGTCTTGAGCAGTCTTCCACTTTTGCGCAGCAAGTATGATGAGCAGCGCGGTTCAACCATGGAAGGCGTCCAACAAGGCTTCTGGAGCTACGCCCTTTTAAGTGCCATGGCGGATGATGCGGGGAAAAAAATTGTTCCGGTCGAGAACGGTTTCGCAGGTGCTGAAGGCCTCGTTCTTGATGGCCGCTACGTGAGCATCAACATTCACCCGGGCGCCCGCAAGATCGTTCCGGAGAACACCCTGGCTTGGCGCTTCGGGTCTGACATCCAGCAAGACATGGTTCCGGTGCCGGGTGGAGATCTGGCCGTGCTCTTTAAAACAGGTTTACGGGGCCGCACGTACGGCTCCCCGGCCGATCTCATGGTCGCACCAGTGCGCGATGCGAATCATAGCGTAGAAGCTTATTTGAAAGATGGCGCTGACCAAGTGCAAGTCTACTGGGCCGTCACGGAGATGATGGAGAAGTTGCAGGCCTTGGGGTTCACCGATCCAGAAATCTCAAAACGCAAGTTCCAAGCTTACTTGTACAATCCAGATCCGTTCTACAAGAACAACGCCTTCTACCTGAACGACACCATCAACTTCACGACGTACACAGCGAGTGCTTCGAACTTCGCGCGCGATAACACCACGATCTGGCACGAGATTGGCCATGGCATCATCGATCGTTTGTTAGGTCAGATTACGCTCGTCAAGGGCGAAGGTTTCCACGAAGGCATCGCCGACTTCCTCGCTGAAGTTGTGTTGCAAGCCACGTCGTTCCAGCGCGAGTTCCCAGGTCGCGCTGGTCAGCGCATTTATAACGTTTCAGCTTTTAACTTCGCGAACGAAAGCCACGACGACGGTGAGGCATTTGGCGGTTTGATGAAAGACATTCTGGATCGCGCCATCGGCAAGTGGGGCAAAGACGGTCTCTACAAGACTGCGGATCTCACGCTTGAGGCGATGCGCTTCACGCGCGGTCACCCAGCACTTGACGAGCAAGAGTGGGTTGAGAAGTTACTCTTCGCTGATTCGCGGGCGAACCTCCGCCGTGAGGCAGGTGAGTTCCGTCAGTTTATTGAAGAAAGCCTTGCGCCTCGAAACTTCTCCGTCGATGGCAAAGAGCTCGCGAGCATGCAGGTGACCATCGATGACAAGATTCTCAAGCGCGGCGGAGCTGGCGGTCGTAATGCACCCATGATGCGCCCGAAAGATAGCGAAAGCCGTTTTGTCATGAAGGTCCGTTTGCTAGATGGCAAAAACTTCAAGTTTACCTACCCAATCAAAATCAAGGTTGCTGCCGGCAACGGGGCAGAAGGTCCGATCGATTGGATCGATGAAGACCTAGGTGCCAAAACAGTTACTCTCAATGGCGCGAATGAAGAAGCGGTTTTGGATTTGGGCACAACCGGTAAGTGTGATGTGTTGAACCTGGGCAACTCCTGCCGCGAATCAATGTTTATTGAAGCCTACGCTGAAGGCGAGAAGAAGCCGCGTGCACGCCAGCGTGTCTACATTCAGCTCGGTTCGGCGATTTCTTTGTTCTAGTATTTCTGGGAGGCCAGCTGGCGGCTCCGCTGCTGATGGCCTTCCACCGATTTCCAAATTTCTTTGGCCCCCCGGCTGAGTCCTGCGAGAACTTGCGGGACGATGACTTCTTTGTTCAGCAGCCAGTGAGTGGTTTCAGCGCGCTGTTCGTAGCTCAATTCGGTTGTGGTGTCAGAGAGCTTCTTCAGCACGTAGGTCGTCGTTAGATGATCGAACGTGTGGTCAAACGGCAGGGGAGCCGAGGCCAGCCATTGCGAAGCTTCGTGCTCTGAGAGCATCTCTTGGCGGATCTCAATCACCTCACCATTTTGCTGACTCAACTCGCGCACGAGTTCTTGGTACTGGTACGAGCCACGGTTATAGCCGCGACGAGAGAGGATGTAGTGATCGGTCTCACCTTGCAGAAGGGCGTGTGGCTTCAAATTACGTTCCACCCGTGTTTCAACCATCGATTCGTTGGGAAAGGCGCAGTGGGTGTCTTGGTTGATCCACTGACGGCGTTTGCTGTGTTGGTTGTTGCATTTTTCCGTGAAGTTGACGATGCCCGCGCGAACCTCCAGGATCGAGGCCGGAATGATCTGCGTGAAGCGCGCACGATAGGCCCGGACGTTATCGTTCTTGCCTGACTCGACGGTGACGCCTTGAAATTTATCCTTGCGATCGAACTGGACGTCCGTGGCATGAGAAGAAATTGAAGAGAGGAGCAATCCACCAATAAACCATTTCAACATGGGCATCCTTCGCTGAATTAAGCTTTCTTCTATTTTCAGGAGGGGGGGGATTTTTGTCGCTGGGCAAATTCTGCGAGGTGAGGACCGCTCGAGTGGCGGCCCTCCTAGAACGAAAGACTGAGTGAATTACTGGGCGTTCGGGTAACGGCACCGAAGACCGTTCAAACCATTAAAATAAGCCCAATAAGTGCGGCCCCACCGTGGTGCTTGATCCGGAAAGACGTCCACTTCAAGACGAAAACCGCCGTCACCGATGTACTCGATGCGTGAGCCGAAGCGCCGGGCCGAGTAGATGCGGTAGCGAGTTTCAACGGGGTTCGTGCCGCGAGCCCCGTAAACGATGGTGCGCGCATCCCGCATGCTGCCACCAAAGCCGCGCTCGACTTCGATCACGGCACGTTGGCCTTCAGTCGAATAGCCGTCACATTCAAGGTCGTTGTAAAAGGCGAAGGCAGAGAGAGAAAAACTCATAGATAAGACGAGCATCAACATTTTCATAAAACCTCTCAGGTTAGGGTGACATATTTCACAGCGATAATTTCCACCGTAGTTTGACCCTGCGGGCTTACGACTATGGCTTCATCATCTATTTCTTTACCAATCAACGCACGTCCGAGGGGGGATTGCCAACTGACACGTCCTAACTCGATGTTGATTTCGTCGACTCCTACGATGCTCCAGGTTTTTTCTCGCCCTTCCTCATCGCGCAGAGTGAGTGTCGCGCCGAACTGGACTTTCTCAGAACGCACAGTGGCAGGATCAACCACGACGGCATCATCCAGACGCGAGCTGAGGAAGCGAACGCGTCGGTCTATCTCGCGTAAACGGCGTTTACCGTACTGATAATCGGCGTTCTCCGAGCGATCGCCGTTCGCCGCGGCCCATTGCACCAGCTGGCAGACCTCAGGGCGCTCGACGCGAAGTAGCTGATGCAGTTCGTCTGTCAAAGCCTTGTGTCCTTGAGGCGTGATGTAATTTTTCTTTTCCATGAGTTACTATGACTACCACACAGGAGGCCTCCATGAAAAATTCTTGGCTCGTTTTACTTTTGCTCTTTGGCGCTTGTGCTTCAAAACCTACGCTTTACCCGAATGAGAAGTTGAAAGAGGTCGGCAAAGAGGCCGCGAAAAAAGATGTCGATAAATGCATCGCCGATGCCGATGCCTACCTGGAAAGTAGTGAGGGCAAAAAGATCGCAAAGAGTGCCGGTGCCGGCGCGGCGATTGGTGCCACGATCGGGGCGATTGGCGGCGCACTCACGGGTGACTTCGGCGGCAGTCTTGTCCGCGGAGCTGCGATAGGAACAGGAGCGGGGGCGGTTGGGGGAGCGCTGTCACCAGACGAGCTTAAGCAGCGCTACGTGAACCAGTGTCTCGCCGACCAGGGCTACCGGGTTTTGGGTTGGGACTGATCCAGCCATTCCGCGCAGTCACCCAAGAGGGCCTTGATATTTTCCGGCAAAGCGGCGTCTTTCCAGCGACGGATGTACTCACCATTCATCCACGGAGTTTCAGAACCGATGCGTTTCTCCGTGTCGGCCAGAAAGCCTTCGATGTCGCGAAAGCTTTCCGGCGTGTCACACTCGAGTCCCATGTGAAAAACTTCCACCAACTTGCTCGCTTGCCAATTGCGGGGGCCGTGCAAAATACGTTGGCGCTGCCAGAAATAGTAAATGCCTGCGATCACCACAAGCACCAACAACTCAAGGCCGACGGAGAGCAGTTTTTCATTCATGGGAAGACTCCAGTAAACAGCGCCAAGAAAGGGCCGTAAGTGAACAGGGGAAGCGGCAGGAGAATCCATGCCCAGGTCCAGAGATACAGCAACGACGCCGGTGCTTTTTTTAGCCACCGTCTTTCGATCATTGTGCCAACGGCTTGCAGAGAAAAATACAAAGTCATGAAGCCGTAGATTTTCTCGCCTGTGGCCAGTTGATAAGGCACAGCAAACATGAGCTCATGAAAAATCGCACTGATGAGAAAGCCACCGATCGGGCGGAAGAGATTGTGGCGCGGAAAAATATGTTGAGCCACGTGATTCAGCCAGGTGGCCACCCAAATGTTCCACCGGCGGCCCCAGAAATCCATCAGGCCTAGGGCCTTCCACGGATCGTTGTGGATGAGCGGCAGTCCCCGCTGGAGAGTGAGCAATCCCAGAGTCGCTCCCAACCATTCAGTGGTGAACCAAATCACTAAGAACGAAGAGTAGAGCGCTAGCGTCGTCGGCAACAGAGTGAGGGCCCACCACGCGCAGAAACTCAGCAGGAAAAAAATAAATTGGCGCACCAGAAGATGGAAGCGCGCGGGAGAGTGGGTTTTAAAATTCGCTACCAAGTGGGGAGAGAGCCACCAAGTCGCAGGAAGGTTAGTGCGCGCTAACGTATAGGTGACTGCTTTCATCAGCAACACCAATAAAAGCAGATTTCCGATAAAATAAGTCTGAAAACTAAGCCCCATATCTAAGCGTAATTCCTTGTTTGGCCTGCTGTCTAGAATTCCTCCATGCTGTCTATCAACCTTCGTGCGAAAATACCGATAAGTCCCTGAGAGAACGGACGCGAGAGGGAGATCGCTATGACACATGCACACACAATTCGCGATTTATTGAAGGCCACTCCTTTGACGGAGGACTTCTTCACCGGTCTCGACCCCTTCCAATTGAACTACATCGAGATGTGCTTTAAGAAGTCGCTCGATGAGCAGATTGGCATGATGGGAGAGGTGGAGTTTCACAACTATCAAATCTTCATGCGCTACAAAAATGAATATCTCGAAGATTTCTACCCAGAAATCAAAAACCAGGTCGTCAAAAAAGTAAGTAAGGCTAAGCATCGCAAGGCTTCCTAACCGATAGCTTTCCAAGTATCGTCTGGGTATGACCCAATCCCCCTGGCAAAAAACCATCGCAGCAAGCATTCCCTGGGAGTGCGACGTTGCGATCGTCGGTGGTGGGTTAGCGGGACTCTCGCTCGCTTACTGGCTCACGCAGAAAGCTCCTCGCACTAAAATCACTCTCATCGAAGCCGAAGACATTGGCGCAGGTGCCAGCGGCAGAAACGCGGGTTTTAACACCGCGGGGAGCACGTTTTACTTAGCGCAACTTGTGCAAAAGTATGGAGCCACGGAAGCCGCGGCTTACTGGGACTTCAAGCAAGAAAGCCTGCGTCTCATGCGCGAGCATTTGTTCGCGCGCTTCCAGGTGGACCAACAATTCTGGGGGAGCACCACGCTCTATCGCGATGAGAAACAAAGAGACGAGCACCATGCTTTGCTCACCTCGATGAAGGTGGCCGGACTAAGCGTGGTCAAAGACACCGGTTTTAAAAGTGTTGGTAGTGGTCTTTCCTTTGCCCAGGAAGGTTGTCTTCATCCGGTGAAACTCCTCGAGAGTCTGGCAAGTCACCTCAAATCTTTGGGTGTGAATTTCATCACGGGCCAAGCGGTGGCGTGGGGTGAGTCTCAGGGCAAAGGCGTGCGTTTAGTGTGCTCGCGCAGCACCGGTCTTGCCCAGCACGTGTTTTTGGCGCTCAACGGCTATGCTGGACAATTTCATCCTAGCTTGGCGACGTGGGTTTCGCCCAAGCGCGCGCAGATGGTGGCGTTGCATGTGGGTGAGCGCCGGTTTGTCGGAAATTTCTATGACCCGGCCCACAAGGTCTACTTCCGCCAAGACACACAGTCGGGTGCGATGCTGGTCGGGGGGATGCGGTTGATCGATGAAGCTCAGGAGAATTCTGATTTCGATAAGACAACGACGACGATTCAAAACGCCTTACAGGCCTACATGGAAGAAATGCTCGCAGGACCACTCGAGGTAGCGGCCCGGTGGTCAGGTGTGATGGGTTTCACAGCGGAAGAAAGGCCCTATGTACGCGCTGTGCCGTTCTTGCCCCACACCACTTTTGTCGGAGGCTTCAGTGGCCACGGCATGGGACTTGCTTTTGGAACCGCGCATGAAGCTGTCGAACGTTTTTTAGGCCACACCACTCGCTTCGCT
>JAIXOY010000058.1 GCA_027486525.1 Pseudomonadota bacterium | reverse complement strand
TGTTGGGATCAAGCAGAGTTTCTCCGGCGGGAATACACTGCGCATTCTGACGAAGTTGTGAGTACATGTGCCTCAGAGGTGAGTCTACCCCATCGGCAGGAGGCTCTTTGAAGCCCTGCTGGTATTGCGATATCTCAGAACGATAAACATTGAGTAATGTCTGGACGGCGTCACACCCGGCGACTTCATTGAAGCGACCGAAGACAGTTCCCGATTCGCGACGTGCGTAGTAGTACTCTGCCCCGCTACATTGGCGGATGTACATTCCGGCCGCCGTGTACTGAATGTCCTCTATGCTTTTTACAAGATCGCCCAGTTCTTTCTGGTCTCTCGCCTCGCAAATTCGATGCTCTTTGACCAGGAAATCGGCCAGGACATCGCGGGACGCCTCCCGCTCGTTGCTAGGGCCGATGCCATCAAAGCCCGCGAGCGCACGTAGGCTCGGAACTTCACTACGCCAGATCGCCGACTCCGAAGGCGTGGCCGTAAAACAACCCCACATCAAGACTGATCTCCACTGACTCAGGAGCTCTGGTTTGCCTTTGTACGCCGCCTTCATTCCATTGATGATGTCGAACTTACTTACCTCACCGCTATTCCCGTGAATCACGCCGCCGCCGTCGTGGCCCGAAGCGACGATGGATTTGACGGCGACGCCGTCGCCCGCCAGCGTTTTAAGCTTCGCATTGAGTATGCCTGGCGACATTGTCGGAACCGGACGCATGGCTTCCTGTAAAGCTGCGCGCGCTGAATTGAGCTGGGATTCGAGTGCAGTACAGTTGCTCTGGCAGCGTGATCGAATTGTCCAGGTTCGATCGAAGGTGACTCTTGCATCTCGTACTTTGCGAAGATCTTTTAGCGGAGCTGGAAGAATGACAAATGTTTCACCGCGGGTGCAGGCAGCTTGTGCCGCTTTCTCAGCCTCAAGGGCCGAGTAGTTTGTGTCTATGAAAAGGACCACTTTTTTGGGATCTGCTCCGCTGCACGCCATGACTTCAGAAAAGGAGAGCGCGAACAGCAATCCGAGGAGAGAAAGCTTCATCAGTTTTTCTCCTGAAGAACTTTCTCTTTGAGGAATTTCAATTTTTTAGCGTCGAAAGCTGGGTAGGCGGCTTCGAGCTCGGACTGCGACCAATTGAGGGCTCGCCTCCAAAGCACGTCGCGCTTAAAGTCATCCCATTCCTTAACTTCATCGGCGAAACCGACGAGCGCAAAGACAGCATCACGCTCACGTGGCTCAGGTAGTCCGACTTGCGCTGGTGGTACGAAACGTTCGGCAGGACGGCCCCACCCTTCGGTAGGAGTGTCTTCGTCTAGCACGATGATCTTCATGGTTTCGGGACTGTCCTGTGCGACAGTGACAACTGGAGACAGCAGTAAAACGATGATCAAAAATTTCATGAGTTCTCCCCTCAATAGGACCTCCTTATTGTCACAAAAGATCGGAGATTTTGTCAGAGGGGTTAAAGGTTGCCGGAGTACCCGACAAGACCTGTCAAAAGATTCTTAGAACCGATGATTGTGAGAAGGATCTTAAGAATAAAATCCAGCTGTCGGTCTGTGATTCGATGACTTACGGGGCGCGAGAGCCAAATTCCCAGAACCGCCGCGATCACCATCAGCACCATCTCCACGCCGTACTTCTCAAGATCAAGCCCGACGACGCCGGCATAGCTGCCGATGCGCGCGAGGTGGAGAATCAACTGACAAGCACTCTTGGTCGACACCATCTGCTCACGCTTGATGTTGAGCTTGTCGAAAAATGGATTGAGCAGGGGGCCCACGACACCGGCGAGCATGCTAAAAAATCCCGACAGTAATCCGAGCCAGATAAAACCATTCTTCGTAAATGTTCCGCCGAAGCGCTTCGGCAGCGGCACCCACACCACGGTAAGAATCAAAGCCCCGAGTGCGGCTTCGACCAAATGAAGATTAAGATAGTTAAAAAGCAAACCACCGATGAAAGCACCAGGAATCAACAGCAGTGTGTAGCGCCACACCACATCCCAGTGCACGCTCTTCCACCAGAACAGCACGCGCGTGCCGTTGGACACACTCTGCACCACTCCGTGCATGGCCAGCGATTCGGCGGTGGGAAAGAACATCATCAGTCCGCCCAAGATCACGGCACCTCCGGCAAGCCCTGTAAGCCCGGACAGTAGCGACCCTAGTGTAGTGACGATGAACAGTAGTATCAGCACTACCATTGCCGGTAGGCCCGGTAGAGATTCTCTTTGGCCTGGACGAATTTATAGGACAGGCGCAGCTCGTAGTTCAGCAAGCGCGCGACTTTGTAGTACTTATCAAAGCTCTGCTGAAAATCGTGCATGAGCACGTCGGCGATCTTGGGATCCGAAATCGACTTACGATGACCTTTCCCTAACTGGGAACCAATGGAATAGGCCACGTCCCGTTGCTCGTCGACGTCCAAAAACTTTTTCACCTTGGTGGCAAAGCTGGGAATCTGGCGGCCCCAGAATTGCTTATCGCCCATGGTGGCATAGCCTAGCCGTTGCTCCATGCCGTCGGCGTACACTTTAGAGGCTTCGATCATGCGCACGCCATGATGGGCCCAGGGAGAAGTGAAGAACTGTGTGTCGCGCTCGATGTACACTTCTTTCAGGTCCAAGAGGATCGCATCGTGAAGCGCATCGGGATTCTTTGGCAGCAATGAATAGATGAAGTGTTTTTTACCGAGAGTGCCCGGAGTGGCACCGACTTCATCCATATAAAATTCATCCAAGAGATGAAGCTCGTTGCGAGACGCAAGAAAGCGCTTTAAGAGTGTGCGCGTGAAATCACTGCGCCGATCCAGCGGGAACTGGCGCATTTTTCCGGCCCACTTACGGTTCGAGGCAAGATAGGCACGAGTATTGGTTTGCCATTTTTCAGGCTTCGCGTTTTTCAGCAGACGGATCTGCTTAAAAGGAATTTCAGGACGCAAGAAGTGGGTGTAGTACCCGTCGATGAAGTAATCCACCACACTGCGATTCATGAACCCTTCGTCCTCTTCACGGCGCAACGAAAGCGAGGCCAGAAAGCGGATGATGTCCCAGCAGTAAGGCCCCATGCGTGAGCGGTCAAAGTCTAGGAGTGCCGAGCCTCGGAAAGTGTGGACGTAATTATCGAGATGGGGATTGCCGTGGATGAGGACACGCGGAACCAGGCGCAGATCAATGATCTTCTCCAGGCGTGCCTGCATGAGAGGGCCCATCATGCGGAAAAAGAGAATGCGGTCTAGTTTTTCACCTTCTGAACCTAAGGCAGCGCGACGTTTTTGGAAGGCGATGGAGCGTTTGAGGTATTCTTCCATGCTTCATTATGGCCTGAAATCTCGGATTGCGCCATAATCGGCCTATGAAAACACGTCTCATTACCTGGGCCCGCGCGCTCCCCTTGCAGCGTCTGCTGTGGACGAGTGCGGCCAGCGCCTGGATCTTGGACATCCTCAGCTCCATGTATTTTGTGCGCTATTGGTCTGTGAAAAACACCGGCGAGCGCATGTGGTCCATGGCGATGGCGCTGCAAGGCCAGGACTGGTATGCCCTAGATGCCGAGTACCGTCAGCAGCTCACCAGCGTGGTGGCCATGAGTGCGGGCATGATGCTGCTAGGACTCGTGCTTGTGAATACCGTCTTCTATCTCTACCTTGGTTTTCGCAAGCGCTGGTCCTGGCAGTATGTGCTGACCTACACCCTCACCGCGGCCGCGATGGGCGTGATGACACTTTTTGAAGGTGTGAGGGTCGGTGTCGTGTGGGATCTTTTTAACATCCTCAGCATCCCGGCCTACTTATTTTTGGGTTTCATCGTGTGGACACGGAAGAGTGAGTGCGCGGCGAAAGGCTTTCGTTTTAAGAGCGCTCAAAATCCGGAATAACAAAGTTTCCGCCGTCCGTGTTCCCCCAGCCTGGGATCGGGCGCAGCTTATTCATCAGCACACCCTGGCCCGCCAGGGCCAGCAAGAATGAATCGAAGGCCTTGGGGTTTTTCACTAGCATCTCGAAGTCATGATCGTAGATAAAAAGCTGGAGCTTCTCCTCGATCCCGCGGATGAGCGTTTCGCGCGCCATACTTTGCAGATCCAAATCAAACAACTGCAAGAGTTGGAACTTCCCTACGAGGCGAGCACGGTAGAGTTCTAAGAGCACAATTTGAATGCTCGATTCGTGGAGCTGCAAGTCCTGCGGAAAGTGGCGGATGAGATACTTCAAGCGCGCCAGCAACATCACCGACACATGGCCGTAAGAATCGTAGCTGGTTTTAAAAATCGACAGGAGCTGGTCGTAGTAGTTTTTCCAGATCCAGAAATCGATCGGGCGATGCCAGTACGGCACGAAGCCTTTGCGCAGTTTGCGTTTAAATGAGCGCGAAAGAATATGCTCATCGGCCGTCTTGTGGAGGATATCACGGGCCCAATCCGTTTCTTCGGCGGCGTTGCGCGTTTGCTCGTAGCGCTTAGGATTCTCGCGCTCCATGCGTGCATCTTCTTCCAAGAGGGCCGCCATTTCTTTGCGCACTTCCATGACAGGTGTCTGGGGGCAGATGTTCGCGCCCGGGCATTTGAGCTGGCAGGTTTCACAGAGAGGACGCGAGAGCGGAAAATCGACGACGATTTTTTGCAGGCCGTACTGCTCGATCCACGCCGTGATGATTTCATCGCGGTCCTGGATCTCCTCGTCTTTCACTTGATGCAGGGATTTCAAAAACCAGCGGCCACGCTCGGGGTAATGCTCGAGGAGACAGAAGAAGAAGTTCTCTCGCCGACCGCCGCCTAAAGATAACCCAGCGACGTTGGCGTTGGTTTTCATGTGAGCGGTGCCTCGACCTTAAAGTCTAAGCGGCGCATGTTGCATTTTAAAATGAGTGCATCCAAAGCATCCAGCGGCATGCCGTGATGGACGAGGATGAAACATCCTCCCCCCCCGGCACCGCACATCTTGAGACCCACAGGGTGTCCTTGTGCCCGCAACGCAGAAGCCAGATCGCGGATCTTGTCCGTGGTGATGTTGGGGAAAAGTTTCTCGCGCTCCTCACCTTCGAGCCCGATGAGTTCGAGCATCTTCTTCCAGTCTTTCTTGAGGATCGCCTGGCGAGTGTCGGTGGAGATTTTCGCGATGGCCGCGAGTCCTTCGACGACCTCGATGCGTTTATCGAAGAAGCCTTTGTAGACTTCCCAGTTGTTGATCCCCGAAGCACGGCTTTGCCCCGAGTAGACCAAGGCGACGTTGTCTTCCAGCACTTTCTTGAGTTCTGGAGAATAGAGCTGCTCGATCAAGATATCGCCTTCGATGCCCTTGAGAGCGAGCACACCGCCGACGAGTGCAGGGAAATAATCTTGGTAGCCCGCAACACCTTGATTCAGGATGCGCGACTCCACACCTTTCACACGGCGGACGGCCTCTTTGACGTCGAAGCTTCTGTCGGTGAACTTGCAGAGAGCTTTGTAGAGCGTCACGCCCATGGCCGAAGATCCACCAAGCCCCGAGCCCGCCGGTGCGCCACTCATGAGTTCGACTTTCAAGTTTGACGTGAGGCCGAAGAGTTTCAAGATTTGCAAGACGAAGGTCATCTCTTCAAAGCGCCGCGAGTACAGCACCTGTTCGTCAGAGAGTTCGGCGTGTTCGTATTTGTAGGTCTTGTTGTAATCGCTGGAAACGATCTCGACACCGTTGAAGCTCGTCTTCTGGAGGATCACCTGAGCCTTAAGACCGGTGGCCACGTTGAGCGTCCACACGTCTTTCAGGATCAAGTTGATCGGTTCGATGTCGAGCGTTCCGCCGACGAGATCGACGCGAACGGAACCCGCTTCAGTTACCTGCATTGAGAACTCCGATATAAGGGAGCTCCCGGTAGCGGCCGGCGTAGTCAAGGCCGTAGCCGATGACGAACTTGTCTTCGATCTCGAAGCCCAGGTAATCGATCTTCACTTTGTGCTTCAGTTTGGAAGGTTTGTACAAGAGAGATGCCAGACGCACATCTTTCGGCCCACGCAACGCGAGCATCGCCATCAACGTCTTGATGGTGAGACCGGTGTCGACGATGTCTTCTACGATCAAAACGTTTTTGCCTTCAACGTTGCAGGTGATGTCCATGTCCAAGCGCACGTTACCGGAACTCTGCGTGCCTTCGCCGTAGCTTGAAAGCGAAATGAATTCGAGCGTCATGGGGCGGTTGATTTTTTTGATGAGGTCAGAGCAGAAAATGAAGGCGCCTTTCAACACGCAGATGACGACGAGTTCTTCTCCGTCGAAATCACGAGTGATGGCCTGGCCTAAGGCCTCAATACGTAACGCGATTTCTTCTTCCGAAATCATGACTTCAGGCGTGTACATTTCCATACAAAGGACTCCCCATGAGACGTTTCACAAAACTTAACATGGGGAAAAGAGGTAGTCAGTGACTGAGTTGCTCTGTGGCGCGACGTTTTTCCTCTTCGAGAGGCAAAAGCGCCTGTTCCTCAACCTCGTCCAGCTGGTAATGGCCGCGACAACGCGCCTCGTAGGCGTCGGCTTCGCCCAAAAGCACCTGTTCTTTGCTCTTAGAAAGGCGCTGAGAGCGAACAGCGTGAGAGCCACAGACCGTGCAGACGGCGTGGATCTTGGTCACTTCATCGGCAATGGCGAGCAACTGAGGCATCGGCCCGAAGGGCTGGGCGCGGTAGTCTAGGTCAAGGCCAGCGCAGATCACGCGGCAGCCGCGGGCGGCGAGCTTCGTGACCACAGAGACGATTTTATCATCGAAGAATTGGATTTCATCGATGGCAACGACGCGAGTCGAGTCCTTGAGACGCATGAGGATGTCCACCGATCCGTCCACTGGTTCGGCTTTCATCGCTTGAGAAGAGTGGCTAACCACTTCCTCTTCGGCGTAACGGGTATCCATAGCAGGTTTGAAAATTTGAACGCGTTGCTTGGCGATCTGTGCGCGTTTTACGCGACGGATAAGCTCTTCGGTTTTACCGGAGAACATAGGGCCGCAAACGACTTCAACAGAACCAGAAAATTGCTGCATCATGCGGAGGTATCCTTCCCACGTTAGATGTTGTGTGTGTGTGCGATTGAGAGTTTCAAGAATGGGTTAAGATGACAATTCCAGTCTGAGAAACTGTTTTTGCAACCCCTTGAAGGCCCGTGGCCGCAAGTAAATGTAGGCCTGATTAGCCTGCGATTAAATAAAAAATCGCGAGTGAAATCACGCTAATGCTCATCAGCATAAGAACGGTAGGTGTAATCAAAATTACTATAGAGAGAAGACGAGTCGCTTGAAGATGATGGCGGCAACCGACGTACAAAAGATAAATCCATGCGATCTGCTGGAATACCACACCAATGATCGGCAGCACCAAAAAGAAGTGTGAACTCAACGCCACCGTGGTGATGTCGCGAGCGATGTCATCGTGATCACCTTCCACCTGCAGCCAGCGAGCGTACTGGCGCAAGATGAAATTCCAAAACTCGGTCACGACGAGAGTGATGATCGGAAAAAAGACTAAGTCTAAAGCCGTCGTGAAGAGCAGTACGTAGTACGGAAAAAGTCCGTCTTGCACGTCCACCAGTGAGTAGAAAAAATTGTCTTCGTTCTGATAGTGCAAGAACAGCTGCACCATGAAGTTCGCCATCATGATGCGCACGATGCCCTGAATAACCGCGAACATCCACGAGACGCTGATCTGGCCTGTTAACTCAGGTTGTACCAGATCATGCTCACCCTCTGGGTACGGAGAGGTTCCGAAGCGCAACCAATCCAACATGGTACGCGGTCGCAGCAAGCAGAGGGCGTAGGAATGAAGGTAGGGTAAGAGAGTGTTCATCATTTAGCGCCTAGGTTAACAAAATCCATCTGAGAGTCCAAGGGAACACTCCACATCCACGATAGACCATTTTCGCAATCGAGGATATTCCACGCCTTGTCCAAGCGACGAAAGCCATAGTGGAGTGTTCCGATTCGCACTTCAAAGCGGCTTTGCTTCTCCAGTAACTGGCAGTCCTCCTGACTCATGAGCGTGAGCTGACTAAAGGTCTGTTCGCTTTGTAAAAACTGCTGCACAACTTTGCTCTCGGCAACGAGTTTGCCCGCTACGTGAAACGTGGCCGTTTCCTTGTTGGGATTGAAGGTCATCTGAAACATCGTATCCATTAGGCGTTCAGGGAAAAACTTCAAGAGCGTGCTGCTGGGCTCGTCCAATGAATAGGCCTTGCCCAAATGCGGCACCCACACATAGATCAAATCCAAACTCGCATGCTGGTAGAATTCCCACACAAATTTTGAACCATCGCTTTGGATAAAAGTCCACGGTT
>JAIXOY010000156.1 GCA_027486525.1 Pseudomonadota bacterium | reverse complement strand
AGCGATGTCATGGCAATCGGTATTACCAATCAACATGAAACAACATGCGCTTACGATAAATCTGGCAAGCCACTGGCGAATGCCATCGTTTGGCAGGATCGTCGCACATCTGCATTCTGTGCAGATCACAAAGACTCTTTCAAAAATAAATATACCCCACGCACAGGTCTTCCCCTTGATCCCTATTTCTCTGGCACAAAGATGAAGTGGTTGCTTGAAAACGTTCCGGCCGTAAAAGCCGCTGCTGACAAGAAAGAACTCCGACTTTCGACAATCGATACATTCGTTCTCTACAAACTGACTCAAGGCGAAGCCTTTGCCACTGAGCCGTCAAACGCTAGCCGCACACAACTTCTTAATCTTGAAACTTATCAGTGGGACGAAGAGCTTTTGCGTTTCTTTGGCGTGCCAGCCGAAGCACTTCCGAAAGTTCAAGACACCTTCGGGGAATTTGGGAAAACCAAGGGACTCGATTTTCTTCCGGACGGTATTCCTGTTGCATGTCTCTTTGGTGATCAACAGTCTGCCCTCTTTGGCCAAGCCTGTCTCAATGTCGGCGACATCAAATGCACCTATGGCACAGGCGCCTTTTTATTGGTGAATACCGGCGAAAAACGCGTAATTTCCAAACAGGGACTACTCACTACCGGTGCTTACGCCTTTAAGGGTAAAAAAGTTTACGCCATGGAAGGTTCCAGCTACATCGCTGGGGCGGCAGTTCAGTGGTTGCGCGATAATCTCAAAATCATTGATAAGAGTTCTGAGGTTGAAAAACTCGCTCTCCAGGCCACCGACGAACAAATGGAGCACCTTTTGTTCTATCCGTATTTCTCTGGGATTGGTGCTCCTTACTGGGTGCCAGAGGCAAAGGCGTCACTATTAGGAATGACCCGCGACACAGGTGCGCCACAAATCGCGAGAGCTTGTCTCGAAGGCGTCGCCCTGGCCGTGAACGATTGCGTGGAAGCGTTTCAAAAAGATTTAGGTAAACTCAATGACATCAAAGTAGATGGCGGTGCCACCGCGAACGCTCTTTTGATGCAGTCCCAGGCGAATTTTTCTGGCAAAAAAATTCTCCGTCCAAAGAATATCGAAACTACCGCCTATGGTGCGGCCCTTGGCGCATTGGTCGGTCTTGGCAAAATCACGCTCGACGATGTAGGTAGGTTGTGGAAACTGGACCAAGAGTTCAAACCCGATAGTGGTGCCCACTACTTTGACAAGAAACTAGACCAATGGTCCCGTACGATTAAGAGGCTTTACCTGTGAGAGTTGTAATCGGAGGTCCTGGCGGCCCAAGAAGAACTGGTGGAATCCCTTGGTGGCTTATTGTCGGCGGTGTTGGCTTCTTAGTCTTCGGCGGCTGGAAAGGTTTCTTTGGGGCCATCGCAGGAGTTATTTTGATTCCTGTCGCTCTCGTAATTTTTTTTGCTTTGGGATTTTTCGTCTGGTCGATTTATCTCGCCAAAAGGCACGGCAAGAATTTTCAGCAACGCTCACCCTTTGAGTTTGAGCGACGCCAAGAAGAAGATCCGAGCCGTCATTCAACGGTCATCGAATCCGAAGCCACTGTTGTGCGTTCCGAAGACGAGCGCTAGAACAGCATTCCCTTCAGATCTGCAGCCCGTTTAATTCCTTGAATCTCTATCTTAAATTTCCCAGCAAACTCTTTTGCCGCACGCTCAGAAGTGATGACTTTTTTGTAGTTCATCTGTGAGGCCTCGCGTAGTCGCGATTCCATCATCGGTACGGTTCTCACCTCGCCCGTAAGACCGACTTCACCCAAGAATAGTGTGTTCTGCGGAATCGACTTGGCATAAAAAGAGCTCAGGAGAGAGGCCACAACACTCAAATCTGATTCCCGGCCCTGAAGCTTGAGTCCGCCGACGACGTTGACGTAGATATCATTGTAAGAAAGTGGAATGCCCACATATTTATCAATCACGGCAACGAGAAGGGCAACACGATTGCTATCAAGCCCTTGAGTCACACGACGGCCCGTACCAAATTTATTCTCAACAACGAGAGCCTGGATTTCCACAAAGAGCGCCCGTGTTCCCTCGAGGATACAAGTTAGGCTGCGGCCAAAGGAGTCCGGCAATGTTTGGTCGAGGAAGTATTGTGAAGGATTCGCGACCTCGTGCAAGCCGCTTTCGCGCATTTCAAATATGCCGATCTCATTAGTATTTCCAAAGCGGTTTTTCATTGAACGTAGCAGGCGGTACTGCCCGTATTGATCACCTTCAAAATAGATCACCGTGTCGACCATGTGCTCGAGGATCTTTGGTCCGGCGATGCTGCCTTCTTTCGTCACATGGCCAATAATGAAGCACGTCAGTCCCAAAGATTTGGTTTGGTTCATCAGCTCGTAAGTCACCTCACGAATTTGTGTCATCGTGCCAGCCGGAGAATCAAGCTGACCCGATACAGTCGTTTGAATTGAATCAACCACCATAAAGTCTGGCTTGATTTCTTTCAGTGCTTCAAGCACACGCTCCCAGCGTGTTTCATGGTAGATATAGAAATCTTCGCTAGTGATTCCCAAACGCTTGCAGCGTTCTGCGACCTGGGCTTCGGACTCTTCCCCTGAGACATAAAGAATCTTGGCGGCCTGCTTCTCTTTAAGAAGGGCGCCACAAACTTCCATAAGAAGTGTTGATTTACCAATACCGGGTTCGCCACCGATAAGAGTGAGTGAACCGCGCGTGATACCACCGCCCATCACCCGATCAAATTCTTTCCCGCCCGTCTCAAGACGAGCGTATTTTTTGAGTTCGACCTTACTGATCGTTTTAGGCGTCGACAGGATTGAGTTTTCACCGCGTACGACAGCTTTTGCCGTCAACTTTGGCGCAGCCTCACCCTCCTCAAAAGTGTTCCAGGTTCCACAATCAGGGCATCGACCCAGCCACTTTGGTGATTGATAGCTACAAGACTGACAGGTAAAAACGGTTTTGATCTTAGCCATGGTTACGCTCCAATGAGCTTAAGGAATTTATCTTCGGTGATCACTTGTGTGCCCACTTCCATGGCTTTTTTATACTTAGATGAAGTTGGATCGGTATCATTTGTTAGCAAGTAGTCGGTATTTTTCGAAACCGAACTCACCATGATCCCGCCGTTTTTCTTAATGAGCTTTTCAATATCACCCCGCGGAACAGAAAGTGTTCCCGTAATGCAAAACTTCTTCCCTTCCAAAACTCCGCCGCTCACCACTTCGGGAGCGAAAATTGTCACACCGGCTTTTTCAAGCGCCTTGATAAGTTTCTTCTTCGACTGAATTGAACCCACAATGTCTGTCGCACTTTTTTCAGCGAATCCATCAATCGATGAGAGTGTCGCAACATCCAATGCCAAAATTTTCTCAAGTGTGT
>JAIXOY010000043.1 GCA_027486525.1 Pseudomonadota bacterium | reverse complement strand
TGTCCTGGTAGCACCTGGAGAAACTGCGTGGGAACTGCGTCAGCAAGGCCTAGCTCACTGGATGCAAAGCGCATTTTAGGAGCAGGCGAACCTTGTGCGTCGATGTGAGCGAGTGCATTGAATGAAAGGGCATAGGCGAGTGCTAAAAAAATGATTTTCATGGTCCAACCTTTGCAGGATGAGTTGTTTAAGGACCTTTCGGTGGCGTGGCGCCACATATGAGTGAAGGGGTGGGATAGGGAAGAAATAGCCGATGGGGTCTCTGGAAGCGCAACGCGACATAAACTTGCGAACTCTCTTTTAACTCCCTGCCCTTATTGAGTTTTCCGATGACAACGATGGCCCCCATCGTTAATATCTGAGCAACTTATTTCCTAACGACATCCATATAAAGAGGTCAAACATGAGAGCACTGCATCTCGCGATTTTCTCGGCATTATTGCTGACAGTATCTTGCTTAAAAAAAGAAGGCCCTGCGGTTAACGTGACTGGCGCTGGCGGCAGCGTGACTGGTGACGAAATCGTCATCGGCGAAGTGGGCTCAATGACCGGTGGCGCAGCGACCTTCGGCAAATCAACTCACGACGGGATCATGTTGGCGGTGGAGAAGATCAACGCTGCCGGCGGTATCAAAGGCAAGAAAGTTCGCATCATCTCTCTCGATGACCAAGGTAAGCCGGAAGAAGCGGCCATCGCGACAACAAAACTCATCACACAAGACAAAGTCATCGCGATCCTCGGGGAAGTGGCTTCATCGAACTCACTCGCCATGGCGCCGATCGCTCAGAAGAACGGCATCCCGATGGTGACTCCATCATCAACTAACCCGAAAGTGACGGAGATCGGGGACTACGTCTTCCGCGTCTGCTTCATCGACCCGTTCCAAGGTTCAGTGATGGCGAAATTCGCCTACAACTCATTGAAGCTCAAGAACGTTGCGATCCTGCGCGACGTGAAGAACGATTACTCTATCGGTCTTGCTGACTTCTTCATCGAAACCTTCACGAAGCTCGGCGGCAAAATTGTGGTCGACCAGTCATTCAGCCAAGGTGACGTAGACTTCAAGTCTCAGCTCACATCAATCAAAGGCAAGAACCCAGAAGCGATCTTCGTTCCGGGTTACTACACTGAGGTTGGGTTGATCGCTCGTCAGGCGAAAGA
This sequence comes from Pseudomonadota bacterium, assembly GCA_027486525.1. Lineage (GTDB taxonomy): Bacteria > Bdellovibrionota > Bacteriovoracia > Bacteriovoracales > Bacteriovoracaceae > UBA6144. Next base: position 10,981 of record JAIXOY010000043.1, on the reverse strand, counting down.
ACTCGGCATCAACGTTCCGCTCATGGGCGGCGACGGTTGGGATTCTGAGAAGCTCACTGAAATCGGTGGCGAAGCGCTCACGGGTTCATACTTCTCGAACCACTACTCACCAGATGATATGTCGGAAGGCGTGCAGAAGTTCATCGCGGACTTCAAAGCTGCTTACAACCGCATTCCCGACGGTCTCGCGGCGATGGGGTGCGATGCGATGTTGATTCTTGCCGACGCGATGACTCGCGCTCCAGAACTCACGACGGTTGCGATTCGCCAAGCTCTTGCTGATACCAAGGCTTACCCAGCTGTCACCGGTGTCATCACCATCAACGCAAAACGTGATGCTGAGAAATCAGCGGTGATCATCGAGATCAAGAACGGCAAATTTATCTTCAAAGAAAAAATCGACCCATAGTCTTTTCTCGAAAGGTGTAGCGTGACGGAATTTATTCAGCATTTAGTTAACGGACTCGGGCTCGGCTCGATGTATGCCTTGATCGCCTTGGGTTACACCATGGTGTTCGGGATCCTTCAGCTCATCAACTTCGCACACTCAGACGTGTATATGTTGGGAGCGTTCTTTGGTTATTATGTGTCGAAGTTTTTCAATCTCTCGTTGCACCCGGGCTACGGCTCACTTTCTGCAGCTTTGATTTGCAGCATGGTGGGCTGTGCCATCGTCGGTTTTTTTATTGAGCGTTTTGCTTATCGTCCTTTACGCAAATCACCCCGGATCAACGTGCTCATCACGGCGGTCGGGGTGTCTTTGTTCCTCGAATTCGGTGGTCAGTTGCTGTTTGGCGCTGACCCAAAATACTTCGCGCCTCTTCTCGAGGCCGGCGAGCCGATCTTCATCGGCGGCGTGCAGTTGAACCGTATTCAATTGATCGTCTTGGGCGTCTCACTGGCCCTCATGCTTGCTTTGCAATTCATCATCTTTAAAACCAAAATCGGCCGCGCCATGCGGGCCGTTTCTTACTCGCACACCAACGCGGCGTTGATGGGCATTCCCGTCGACTTCGTCATCAGCTTCACCTTCATGCTCGGCTCTGCTCTCGCAGGTGCTGCTGGTATCTTGGTGGCGCTGACCTATCCGAAAATTGATCCACTGATGGGCATGATGTTTGGTCTCAAGGCTTTCGTCGCTGCCGTGGTCGGTGGTATCGGTAACGTCACGGGTGCCGTGATCGGGGCGCTGATCATGGGCGTCGCCGAATCCATGGTGATCGGTTATTTGGCTTCCACCTATCGTGATGCTCTCGCGTTTGCGATTCTCATTATCATCCTCCTTTTCCGCCCGGCGGGCATCTTAGGCAAGAACGTGAAGGAGAAAGTATGAGCGTCCTCAAAGGTCTCTGGCCTCTAGGCGCCGGACTGGTTTTCCTCGGGTTGCTCGGACAGGTGCTTCCGGCCGTCATGAACCCGTACTACTTTTCTATTTTGATCTACGCCGGCATTAACATCACCTTGGCGTCATCACTCAATCTCGTGAATGGTCTCACCGGCCAGTTCTCCATGGGCCACGCTGGCTTCATGGCCGTCGGCGGTTACGTCGCCGCCTTCATGAACATGAGTCTGTTTATGGATGTGCACTTCGCCGGTATGCCGAATTTTGTCAGTGAAGGATTGTTCCTTTTCCTCAGTCTCATCGTTGGTGGCCTTGCGGCCGCGATCTTGGGTTATGTGGTGGGTTTGCCGTCTTTGCGTCTCAAGGGCGACTACCTCGCCATCGTGACTCTGGGTTTCGGCGAAATCATCCGCGTGTTGATCCTGAACATGGATTTCATCGGCGGCGCGCGCGGTATTCCGGGCATTCCGCAGTGGACGAACTTTTTCTGGGTGTACGGTGTCGCTCTCGTGTGCATCGTTTCGATTAACCGCTTGATGGACTCGAGCCACGGTCGCGCGCTCTTAGCGGTTCGTGAAGACGAAATCGCCGCGGAAGCTACCGGGGTGAACACCACGAAGTACAAAGTGATTGCGTTTGTCATCGGCGCGTTCTGGGCCGGAGTCGCAGGTGCACTCTTCGCGCACTTCCTCACGTACTTGAACCCCTCGACGTTCGACTTCAACCGGAGTTTCGAGATCATCATCATGGTGGTTTTGGGCGGCATGGGTTCCATGACCGGTGCTGTTTTTGCGGCGGTCTTCCTCACGGTGTTGCGCGAATCGCTGCGCCCGTTGCAGGAACTCACGCAGCTCGATTTCCGCATGGTGATCTACTCACTCATGCTGATCATCCTCATGCTCACACGTCCGAACGGGTTCTTCGGCACGAAAGAGCTCACCGACTTCGGTTGGTTCAAGCGCTTTAAGAAAAAGTTGGGGGCGTAACATGAGCATCCTCAAGACTACTGGATTGACCATGCGTTTCGGCGGGATCACCGCCGTGAACAATCTCGACATGGAAGTGAAAGAGGGGAGCATCACCGCTCTCATCGGCCCCAACGGCGCGGGTAAAACCACGGCGTTTAACATGCTCACGGGCGTGTACCTTCCGACAGAAGGGACCGTGGAATACAAGGGCCAAGTGCTCAATGGGCTCAAGCCCTTTGAGATCGCTGCCATCGGTGTCGCGCGCACGTTCCAAAACATTCGTCTGTTTAAGAATCTCACGGTGCTGGATAACGTGCGCATCGCTTGCGATATCAAGCGTGAGCACGGTTTGGTGGCGTCCATGCTGGGGACGAAGGCTTACCACCAGTCGGAGTACGACACCGTCGAGCGCACCCGCAAGCTGCTCCAGATCTTCGATCTCGCCAGCCGCCAAGAAGAGCTCGCCTGTAATCTTCCTTACGGGGCTCAGCGCCGACTGGAAATTGCCCGTGCACTCGCCACCGGCGCGAAGCTCTTGCTGCTGGACGAACCCGCAGCGGGCATGAACCACACAGAAACAGTGGATCTCATGAAGACCATCGGTCGCCTGCGTGATGAGTTCGGCATTACGGTGTTGTTGATCGAACACGACATGAAACTCGTCATGGGCATCTCGGAGAAAATCTTCGTGCTGGATTACGGCGTGAAGATCGCAGAAGGTCTACCGGCCGAGATTCAGAAAAATCCAAAAGTGATCGAAGCTTACCTGGGTAAGGCGAAAGATAAGGCACAAGCATGAGTGAAACATTGCTCGAATTCAAAAACGTCAACGTTCACTACGGCGCGATCCACGCTCTTAAAGGTGTGAGCTTCCAAGCGAAGAAAGGCGAAATCCTTACCTTGATTGGGGCTAACGGCGCAGGGAAATCAACAACCCTTCGTGCCATGAGCGGCATGCTCAAACCTTCCAGCGGCGAAGTGCTCTTTAAAGGCAAGCGCATCGACGGCACCCGTGCCGATCATTTGGTGGCGATGGGCATTGGCCACGCACCGGAAGGCCGTGGGATTTTCGCCAACATGACCGTGGAAGAAAACCTCACCCTGGGTGCGTACCTGCGCAAAGACAAACAAGAGATTCAAAAAGACCTCGAGCACGTCTACGAACTTTTCCCTCGCGTGAAAGAGCGTCTGTGGCAGGTCGCCGGCACCTTGTCCGGTGGCGAGCAGCAGATGGTGGCCATTGGCCGCTCGCTCATGAGCCGTCCGGAAATTTTGCTGTTGGATGAACCGTCTCTGGGTCTTGCTCCGCAGATCATCGAGAAGATTTTTGAGATCATCGTGAAGGTGAACAAAGAAGGCATGACGATCGTTCTGGTCGAACAGAACGCGCTCCTCGCTTTGGAAATCGCTCATCACGCGGTGGTGTTGGAGACGGGCTCGGCGAATACGCAGGGCAAGGCCAGCGAGCTCCTGGCGTCGGATGCGATCCGCAAAGCTTACTTAGGCGAATAGTACCAGCAGGCCGGGCGATCCATTCCCTTGAAACCCGCCAGTAGCGTGTCCAGTCGACATTGCGGCTGCGGGTAACCGTAGAAGGTCCGTTCCACACGCGTTTCATCATTCACACCCAGTTCAGGCCAGCTTCCGGCGCGCTGACTCGCATACATCTGCGTGAGACGCAGGGCCGTGCTTTCCGGATCGTGCAGCAAGGATGCGCAGGCACTCGCCGACCAGTAGTCGGCCTGGCCTTCACAGGCGGACCAACCGAGCCGTGACGCTGTCGGTGTGCCGCCGAGGTGGTGGCCCAGTTCGTGACAAAGCACCAGCGTGAGTTCGTCTTCATCGAGTTCGGGATGCTTCAGCAGTCCGCCGTAGACTTCGATCTTCCAGACACCCGGAATCCGACTGGCGAGAGCATTGACCCGTTCATCTTCCCATTGGGGAATCACCACCAGTTGGGCCCCTTGGGAACTCACCAAGGGAGCGAGTTTTTGGTGAAAGCTGTTGAGCAGGCGCTCGGCGACGACCGCGCGTTGGGGATCCATCACCAACTTCTGTGACTTGAGCTGCGGTCCGCTGTCGGGAAAAAACGAGGCCTGAGCGCTAAGCGCCCAGGCCAAGAGGAAGAGGGCCTTCGTCATCACTGGCGTTCCATGATGGTATTGACCGACTTGCCTTCGATGGTGCGGCTCATGAGCAAGATTTTTTGGTGCGAGAAACTTTCCGGATTGAAAGTCACCGGGATAGTGAGGGGCACCATTTTCAGCGGGCAGAAATCACGGACCTTCTTCATGATCGGGAGGATCGAGAGGGTGTCTTTACCGTTTGAGACATATTCCACATGATCGACCTCTAAGCAGTCGCTCGGTTTCCAGCCGACGAGCTGCGCGCTGCCGGATTCTCCGCCGAGGAAACCGAGTTCGATGTAATCCACCACGGCGTAGATGTGGTCGTCTTGGTTCTGTGAAGCGGCTTCGGTCACCTTAAGACTGTCCTGCTGCTGAAAGCGGGTGTTGGCGTTTACCACCACTTTGTAGTCGCCCCCTTGCAAGTTTCCGACGGGCACGACTTCTTTGAAGGGGACGATCATCGCGGCGCAAGCCTCGGCTTTCTGGTCCTGGCGCACGAGAGCTGTGACCCGCACATTGATCACATCGTCTTGAACTTTCACCTCAACGTTGTTGCGGCCGTAGCAAGGATTAGGGAAGTAACCAGTGACCACGAGTTCGACGTTGTCATTGTTATCAAAACCAGATGGAACGAAGAGGTGATCCACCGGTGCGTCGATGACGCGAGGTGCCTGAGCGTAGAGAGGAGCAGAGACGAGAAGAGCGAGTAGAGTAAGCATATTCCCTCCTAGGAACGTTGTTTTATGCAAAAAACATACGCCCCAGGTTGTGGGAAGAACTTGCGCCAGCGCAGCCCAAAACATGATGTTTGTCAGTTAACGGTAGAGAAGAATTTCGTCTCGCTGGGCCTTGTATTCGGCCTGGCCGAATTTCATGATCTCATTGTACTGCTCCCGCGTGCCGTTCTTCTCCACCCAGTACCGCAACTGATCCGTGCCATTGATGAGATCGATGGGCATGCGATCGTATTCGTACTCGTAGGGTGGCTGCTTCCATTTAAATTCGCTGCCGAGGTGATGATAGAGCTCGCGGCAAAGCGTTTGGCACAGACGCCAGGGTTCGAATTTTTTGCGATCGGTGACGTGGATCTGGAAACCACCGGTCGGAATGCCTTGGTGTTTTTGGAACGTCGGCAAGAACACCAGCGGACGCAAGACCTGGCCGTGGAGTTCTTCTTTCGCCAGCACTGTTTTGAGTTTGTCGTGGTAGCTGAAGGCTTCGATCTTTGGATGGCCGATGATCTCTAAGCTGCGCGTGCTGCCGCGGCCCTCGGAGATATTTGTTCCCTCCCAGAGAACGGTGCCCACGAAGGTGTAGGCCGCTTCCACGGTGGCGAGGTTGGGTGAGGGCAAAACCCAAGGAAGACCGGTGTCTTCATAGCTCATGTCGCGTTTCCAGCCCTGCATTTCAACAATGGCGAGATTGCAGTCCGGCGCGTTCCAGAATTTTTGATTCATCAGGGCGACTTCCGCCATGGTGAGCGCGTGGCGCACCGGAATGGGATGGCGACCGACGAAGGAGTCGAACTTCATGTCGAGCACGTTGCCCTCCATGGTCACACCATCGATGGGATTCGGACGATCCAAAATGACCACTTGAACGCCAGCTTTTTGACAGGCCTCCATCATGTAGGTCATGGTGTAAATATAAGTGTAGATGCGGGTTCCCACGTCTTGCAGATCGACGAACACGTGATCCAGGCCCTTGAGCATTTCTTGGGTGGGGATGCGCGTTTCCGAGTAGAGCGAATAGACCTGTAAGTTGAAATAGGGGTGAATGCCATGGCGAGATTCCACCATGTTGTCTTGCACATCCGTCACGAAGCCGTGCTGGGGTCCGAAAACTTTTACCAGGCGGTCACCGAAGACACGCTTCAAAGCTAAGAGGCCGTGTTCGATATCTTGGGTAATGGAAGCAGCGTGGCAAAGATAGCCAATCTTTCCTGGGAATTTCTTCTGTAGTTGGGGGTCTTCCAAGAGGCGTTGCAGTCCGGTAACAACTTTGGCTTTCATTACATGGCCCTTTCAAAATCAGGTCGATAAGATAGCCCAATCTTATCCTTTAACTTGGAGTTAAGTCCATGGTCCAAACTCGCGCTCTGGGGCTGTTATCGTTCTTGTTTTTCACGTTCGGTTTCATCACCTGCTTGAACGATCTTTTGGTGCCCCATCTTAAAAATTCCTTTGAGCTCAGCTACACCGGATCAATTCTTGTGCAGTTCTGTTTCTTCACGGCCTACTTCGTGATTTCTCCACCCTCCGGAAAGATCGTTGAAAAGATTGGTTACAAGCGCGGCATGATCGTCGCCCTTTTGATCATCGCGGTCGGTTGCTTGCTGTTCGTTCCCGCCGCTAAGATCCACTCCTTCAATCTGTTCCTCTTCGCTTTGTTCGTGCTCGCCGGCGGGATCGCACTTTTGCAAGTCGCGGCCAATCCGTACATCGCCCGCTTGGGCGCCCCGGAAACGGCGTCACGTCGTTTGACGTTGGTGCAAGCTTTCAACTCACTCGGCACAGCGGTCGCTCCATTGCTCGGCGCTGCTTTAATCTTCCGCGCAGGTTTCAGCGGTGCTGAATCGGTGGTGGGCCCGTACACCGGACTTGCGGTGGTGCTGGTGTTGCTCGCCGTCGGTGTGCACTTCACGCACTTGCCTGACATCGAAGAAGAAAAAGAAGAGGCCGGCGCCGCCGCTGGCAAACTCTCGGATTACCCGCATTTGATCTTGGGTATCCTGGGTATCTTCTTCTACGTGGGTTCGGAAGTGGCGATCGGTAGCTTCCTCGTGAGCTTGATGAACCTACCAGAAATGGGCGGGATGCATGAAGTCGAAGCGGCGAAGTACGTAGCGCTTTACTGGACCGGCGCCATGATCGGTCGCTTCGCGGGGTCGGCGTACATGCAGAAACTCGGCCCGGCACGCACGTTGTTCTACCACGCGATCGTGGCGGTGTTCTTGATCGGCGCCAGCTTCTTCCTCACGGGCCTGAACGCTCTGGCGTGCTTACTTTTTATTGGTTACTGCAACTCGATCATGTTCCCGACTATTTTCACGCAAGCGCTGGATGGCGTCGGGTCTTACACAAAGAAAGGCTCGGCCTTGTTGTGTATGGCGATCGTCGGTGGTGCTCTCGTCCCATTGCTACAAGGTGCCATCGCTGATAGCAGCGTCGGTCTTCGCACCTCTTACTTGGTACCGCTCGTAGGCTACGTGTACATCGCCTACTTCGGCTGGTACCGCGCACGGAAGGTGAACTAATGAAAGCTCGCGTCGCCATTGGCATTGACATCGGTGGAACCAACACAAAACTCGCGCTCGTCACCAACGAGGGCGCGATCCGTGGGGCCAAGAGTTTTAAAACGCAGGACTACCCGGATTTTCCGGCGTACCTGAAAGAGCTCACGCGGCAGATCACCGAGTTGATCGAACTCAAGAAGAGCACCTCACTGGCGGAAACGCCCATCGCCGGCATTGGCGTGGGCGCACCGAACGCCAATTGGAACAACGGGCACATCGTGTCTCCGGTGAACTTGAAGTGGGGGCGCGTGGATCTTGCGCACCAACTGGAAGCCGCCGTTGGGCTGCCCGTTGAATTAGATAACGACGCGAACACCGCGGCGATTGGCGAAGCGCTTTTCGGCGTGGCCAAAGGCGAGCGGGATTTCATCATGGTCACACTGGGTACCGGAGTGGGCACCGGCATCTACGCCGAAGGCCAGATCATTCGTTCAGCGAACGGTAAGGCCGGCGAAGGCGGGCACATCGTCATTGATAAAGACGGCCGTCAGTGCGCCTGCGGTGGCAAGGGCCACCTCGAGGCCTACGCCTCATCTCCGGGTGTCGAGCAAACCGGCGAGAAAATTTTTGCGCGGAAAATTACCGCCAAAGAAGTGTCGGAACTCTGCATGAAGGGCGATGCCCTCGCCGAAAAAACTGTCGATCAAACGGCCGAGTGGTTAGGTCTAGGATTATCCACCATGGCCGCAGTGTTGAACCCCACGTTGTTCGTGTTGGCCGGTGGCGTGTCTCAGATCTCAGAAGATTTTGATAAAAGAGTCCAACATTGGTTAGACGTCTACGCCTTCAAGGGCATTCGTCACGAGGCGCGCGTGCGGACCACCTCAACCAACCAGGAGAACGGCTCTGTGCTGGGAGCAGCGGCGCTGATTCTCCACGGCAAAGGTTGATGACCAGACCGCGAGCGTGATAGTTTTTAAGAGGGAGGTCTTATGCAGCAATACCACCAGCTTCTCCGTCGTGTTCTCGACGAAGGCGTGAAGAAAGAAGACCGTACGGGCACCGGCACCCTCTCCGTGTTCGGCCATCAGATGAGATTCAATCTCAGTGATGGGTTTCCCATGATCACCACCAAAAAAATTCACATGAAGTCCATCGTGCACGAGCTGTTGTGGTTCCTGCAGGGGGACTCCAACATCAAGTACCTCAAAGACAACGGCGTCTCGATCTGGAACGAGTGGGCCGATGAAAACGGCGAGCTCGGTCCGGTCTACGGCGTGCAGTGGCGCTCGTGGAAGACCCACGATGGCCGCACCATCGATCAGATCAAGAACTTGATCGACATGATTAAGAAGAATCCGGATTCACGCCGCTTGATCGTGTCGGCGTGGAATGTGTCAGACGTAGATAAGATGGCGCTGCCGCCGTGCCACACGCTTTTCCAGTTCTACGTCGCCAACGGCAAACTCTCTTGTCAGCTGTACCAGCGCTCGGCAGATATTTTCCTGGGCGTGCCGTTCAACATCGCTTCATATGCTTTGCTTACGTTGATGGTGGCGCAGGTGTGCGGTCTTCAGCCGGGAGACTTCGTGCACACCATGGGGGATGCGCACCTGTACTCGAACCACCTGGAGCAAGCACAGTTGCAGCTCACGCGTGAAGCCTACGCACTTCCAATATTGAAAATTAATCCTGATGTAAAAGATATCTTCAGCTTTAAGTTCGAAGACTTCACGCTCGAGAATTACCAGGCACATCCTCACATTAAAGCAGCGGTGGCGGTTTAATATGCGTATTTCCATGATTGTGGCGAAGAGTTTGAATGATGTGATCGGCGTGGGAGGAAAACTTCCCTGGTCACTCAAGGCCGATCTGCAGCACTTTAAAAAAACCACCACGGGTCACCATGTGATCTTGGGTCGCAAGACTTTTGATTCTTTGGGTGGCAAGCCGTTGCCCGGTCGCGTGCACTTGGTGATTTCAAACGACGCAAAACCGGCCAGCGAAAACGTCTTGTGGTTTAACTCCGTCTTCCGCGCGCTCAAGCACGCGGAACGCCAGGGTGAAACTGAAGTCTTCATCATCGGCGGCGCGCAGATCTATAAAGCGTGCATGAACCTGATCGATCGCTTGTATCTCACGGAAGTGCAAACCAAGGTCACCGGCGACACCTACTTCCCGCCGCTGTCCCACAAGAACTGGAATCTCGTCAGTGAATCGGTGATTCCAGCGGATGCGGACAACCAGTATCCGTTTACCATTCGTGTGCTCGACCGGAAGAAATTCTAATGTGGGCCTTACTGCTGATCCCCATGGCCTTCGCCCAGATCGAGGGCCGCTGGCTTTCGGAAGACAAAGACGGCGAAGTCTTGGTCTATAAAGACGGCAGCAAGTGGTATGGCCGCTTAGTGCGCGCCAAGCTCAACAGAGACACCAACAATCTCGATCTCGAAAACCCAGACATCGAAGAGCACAGCAAATCCATCGTCGGCAAAGTCATCGTCAAAGACATGAAGAAAGACGGCAAAGAGTGGAGCGGCGGCACGGTGTATGATCCGAAGTCGGGCAAAACCTACGAAGGTAAAATGTGGCGCGACGGAGAGAAGCTCAAGCTGCGCGGCTTCGTGGGCATCTCACTTTTTGGCCGTAGTTCCACCTGGACTCCGCTCAAAGAGGGCGAGGTCGGGGTGCAGGGTGAAGTGATGGAAGAGAAGCCCGTAGCGCCAACGCCGTAACGGCCGTCTAAAGTCTAAACACTCAGAAGCCCTTGATTTCGAGCTGGGCCGGCATCGGGTCTGCAATATCCTAGGCCAAATGAGGTCTTTATGAACAACGACATGCAAACCACGAACATCAGCACAAACCCCCTTCCGCCGTTTATGGTGGGGGAGCCTCATTTCACTGACGAAGATCTGTCGGACATGCTGGCGACGCTGAAGTCGAATGAGCGACCGCTGACGACGGAGAAGCCGGTGACGTTGTACGTTGCTCTTTCAATCTTAGGATTTTTTGCCGTGCTGTTCGCGGCAGGTGCGGTGATGGTGCCGAACTTCTTCGCGATGAGGGCGTTTCACAGTCTCGCTCTGGGAATGGGCGCAGTAACATGCGTGGCCCTAGGAGTTATTCACGTCCTAGGGGCGCGCATAAGACAGATCTAGATTTCTTCGATCACACGAGCTTCCACACGACGATTGCGATACTCGCCTTCGATGCCTTTATGGGGCGCTGAACGAGTTGTCTCGCCGATGCCGGTCACCGTCAGACGATTCGATTTGATGTCATAAGACTCCACTAAGATTGTGCGAAT
>JAIXOY010000120.1 GCA_027486525.1 Pseudomonadota bacterium | reverse complement strand
GGGCAAGAACTGCCTTCAAAAATGGTCGAAATCTTCAATTTTCTTCGTGTTTTCCGCTTGTTAAGCTGTTCAAGTGATTGAGCGAGCCTGGAGGGCCCGATATGAAAACGCTATGGAAAATGGTGAGCGAGTTATCAACGACGAACGAGTCGGCTCCTCAAGGCAAGATCATCGCGCTGATGAATCAGAAAGGCGGAGTGGGCAAGACCACCATGGCCTTCAACATCGCGCACGCTCTCGCGCGCCAAGGTAAGCGCGTCCTGTGCGTCGACATGGATCCGCAGTTTAATTTCTCGTCGATGTTCGGTGTGGACCCAACGGAGCGTCCGCACATCCATCATCTCCTCGTGAATTCACTGAAAGAGTTGAAGCCGCTGCACACAGCTTGCTTGCTGGATGAAGTGATCGTGAGAGCGAAAACAATCGAGGGAGTGCATATTGACGTGCTCCCGGCGGGCCAAGAGCTTTCTGGTTTTGAGCTGACTGTCGCGGGAGTCAATACTCCTCGTCAGTTGATCCTGAAGAAATTCATCGAGAAAAACAACCTTCGCAGCATGTACGACTTCATCGTGATCGATGGCCCACCAACGCTGGGTCTTCTCGTGGTGAACATCCTCTGTGCTGTGGATGGAGTGTTGTACCCGTTCGTGCCGGACTCCTTCTCCCAGCAGGGTCTTAAAAACATTCAGCAGGTGTTGGAAGATATCCGCGAGATGGAAATCTGCCCGGTGCCTCGCAACCTCGGATATATTCCGAACTTGTTCGATGCTCGTCGTAAGCAGGTCCACGCTGACTTTGAAAAGATCGGTGCCGATCTCGGCAGCGGCCGCATGTTCGTGCCGTTCACCAACCGGGTACAGTTCACGAAAGCGCAAGCGTCTCGTAAGTCGGTGTTTGAGTTTCAGGCGAACGAGTTCAAAGAGATCCAAGAGCAGTTTATGACGATGGCGCAAACCGTTCAGCAGGAGCTGCTGTCATGAAAAACAAAAATCCTCTGTACGTCGTGAAGGGCCAGAACGTGGAGCAGGCGAAAAATCTTTTCGACATGCTCATCAAGAAGCTCGACCTCGAGCCGGTCATGCGCATCCTCAACCAACTTCTTGAGTTCTTGCTCTCGCAAGTGAAGAGCTATCCGATGTTTGCGGTCGTCAAAAGCATGATCGACCAGTGGATGCTCCAGCTGATCCCGTTGCTCCAGCAAGTTTCGGGAATGTTCGCTAAAGCTTGATTCATTTCAGGAATTGTAGAATGGCGATGCCGGCCATCATCATCGCGCCCATCTTTATGGTCAGGCGACTTTCCATTTGCTTCATGTCGTGACGAAGCGCTTGCATTTCTTGTCTCAGTTCAGTGTTAAGGTTTCGCGTATCCTCCTTAAGAGCATACTCCGTTTCTTTAAGATCAAACTTGGTTGCGAAATTATCATCCACCGTTTCAATCACCGTTTTAACTGTTTCTTGCGCCTGCTCCCGGGTGAAGCCTGCGTCTTCTAATCTCTGAGTGTACTTCAATGCATTGTACGTGGCCATGCGAGCTCCTTGTTGCCCGCTTCTCTGCAAATAAAGTGCGCAGTTGAAACTGGCTAACAAGCAAGAAGTACTGAGTTCAAAAATAGCGCTGGGAAAATAATGGAGAGGGTGGAGGAAAAACTACTGGGCTTGAGGAACGGTGCCGTCGACGCGATAGTCTTTGGTTTCTTCCGCATTTTCTGATGTGTCCAACGCCTGCGCGGCCTGGAACTTCACCTCATCTTGAAAGAAGCGATCTTCGAGATTCTCGATGCCTTCCATTTGCGTTGGAGCTGGGCCCGAGCGCTCTGAAGCGGCCGGCAAACTCCCATCGGCCCAGATGACGGGCTTGCCTGCGGTACCCATCAAAAATTCCATTTCTTCGTTCAATTGCAGGGCGCGCTCTTCCTTCGTGCTGGCCAGCACGGTAGGAATAATCAAAATAATGAGCAACCAGCGAATCGCCATTTAGGGCCCCTTATGTTAAGTATGGCCCCCGCATGAGGCTTTCGACAATGGATCCGGTAAATTTCACTCTATCTGCCTATGATTATGAGCTCCCGCCCGAGCTCATTGCTGCTCGTCCTGTTCCGGGGCGGAGTGGTTCTCGTCTGTTGGTCACCAGTGATCCCGTTCAACACGCCCATTTCCGCGACCTGGCCGACCATCTCCCAGCGGGTGCGACCTTGGTGTTTAACCAGTCCCGCGTCTTTCCCTGTCGTCTTGTGGGACTTAAGCCTACCGGTGGGGAGGTCGAGGCCTTCGTCCTTTCGCTCATTCCTCGTGAGGGACTTTATCAGGTGCTCTTGAAGGCCGCGGGTAAGCGAAAAGTGGGTGAGGTGTTTCATTTCGGGCCACTCAATTTAGAGTTATGTGAGCTCGGCGAAGAAGGAACGTTTTGGGTCAAACCCAATCTTAGTCGCGAAGAATTTTTGAATCTGCTTGAAAAAGACGGCGGCATTCCGATTCCGCCCTACATTCGCGATGGCCGGAGTGATGAACAGGATCGTCGTGACTACCAGACGGTGTATGCCAAAGAAGCGGGCTCCGTGGCGGCACCGACCGCGGGTTTGCACTTCACACCGGAGCTGCTGGAAGATCTGCGCAGGCGTGGTTTTAAGACGGCCTTCGTCACCTTGCACGTGGGGCTCGGAACATTCAAGCCGGTCAAGAGTGCGGACATCCGTGAGCATAAGATGCACGCGGAAACTTTTCACGTGGAAGCCGTTGAGGCAGAAAAGATTCGCGCTGGCCGCGGCAACCTTTTTGCCGTGGGTACGACGGCGCTGCGAGTGCTCGAGAGTTCCTGGCGCGACGGGGATTTTGATTTCCCCGCGAGCGGCGAGACGCGCGAGACGAGAATTTTTCTACATCCCGGAAAAACGGTTCACAGCATCCGCGGCCTCGTCACCAATTTCCACTTGCCTCAGAGCTCACTCTTGATGCTCGTGAGCGCGTTGTTGGGACGTGAGCGTACGTTGGAGCTTTATAAGCTGGCGGTGGGCGAAAGATACCGCTTCTTTAGCTATGGCGATGCCATGCTCATCCGACTTCACTAGAAGTAGTAGTAGAGGGCGCCACCGGCCTGTGTCCTGCGAGCCCCTTCCTGCGTCTCAAGATTTCCCTCTAGGGACCAAGAATCAGTGGGCGCAAAGCGAATCGCATGGCGAGTGATGCGCTCACGCCAAGGAGCAAAGCGCGCACGCCAGGTGGTCAGGGCCTTGAGGCGTGGCGTGAGTTCCCAGAGCAGCATCGCTTCTGGCCCGATGGCCGCTCGGCCCCGTTCAGGTGTACCTGCTAAATAATGAGCATCACCACCACCCATCAACGCCATGGTGAAACGCGCCATTTTGAAAGCGCCACCGATCGCACCGTTTATGCCATAGGCCTCTGTCTGGTGAATTTCTTTAAGCCCTAACTCCATTCTCCACGATGGCGCCCAGCCGTAGCGATCCCACGGACGCAGGGAAATGATGTCGAGGAGCTGGACTTCCGGAATGTCCCACCGATTCTCATTCGTGTGTCGGAGTTTGATTTTACCAACGGTCATCGCGGTATCTGCGGGATAGCCCCCACTGGGATCGAGCAGATCATGAAACGCAAAACGCAGCTCAAGCGTCTGCTCGCGCTCCAGTGCTGAGAGACCTAGCCGGCGCGAACCATGTCCTTGATGCGGACGTGTTCCTTCGGCCGGAATGACAACGGGATCAATGCTTTTGACCGGCACTTTCGAACGTGCCAGCAGCAGAGGGCGTTTAAGTGCGAGGGCGGCGGGGTCTTCGCGCAGGATCTGCTTGGCATAGGTGAGGTCTCGATGGGCCAGGGCCGCATCGTAGATCAGGGCCTGGCGGCTCTGGTCGAGGGGAAGCGGCGTTTGTGGGTCAGCCAGGACTTGATCGAGCAGCTGGAGTTCTGGCGAAGATAATTTTTTTCTCAGAAACATAAACCGAGCACGGGCGGAGGGGCGATAGCTCACGCGCTCGATGAGATTTTCAATTTCCAGGGCCTTGAGCGTATCCGACGGAATGACGTAGAAGGGGAGATGGCGGGTGAGTTCAAGGCCAGGGCGGGCCGCCTCCAGCATCTGCAAAATATAGAGCGAGCAGTTGGAAGAGAGAAAATAATACGAGAAGCCTGCGCTCTCAAGTTCATAAGCATGGGCCGTCAGGCGCTCGACTTCTTGGGGCGTGAGGCGCAGGTGGTAGTTCCACAGATCGCGGGTTTCATAATCGTTGTATTCGCGGACTTTGTAGTAATAAGGAATCGCGTTGTTCGTGATGTAACGGGGGCCACCGAGACCGCCGATAACATACTTAAGCGGGCCCGCGCCATTTGTGACGGCACCGTAACTCACACCCACATCGAGCAGCGAGGGAACGACATCACCGTCCGGCGATTCTTTTCCAAGGCGCAAGAATGTGTGACCAAAAGAGGAGGCGGGGTTATTGACATAATAAGAGGAGAACACGACCGCCGCGGAAGTGGCCGAGACGCGTTCGCGATAGGTGTCCCACTTCGGACAGACCACTTGTGGCAAGGCGAGTGTGGGCGCATTTTCTTTGAGCCAAAGTGCCCGCGCTGGAAACCGACACAGCGGATGCGCATCACCTGCCGAAAGAGCTGTGGTTTCAATCGCCGTCAGAAGCGCCGCGAGTTCACGCTCGGGGTGTTGGCCACCTTGCGGATCGAGCAGAAATTCTCCAGCAGCATTATCTGGAGCGTGCAGTAATTTACTCCACGCCGAATTAACCGCGATCTGCGAGAAAGCTTGTGTGGAGAAGAAAAGAAGGGCCCCCACAGCGGGGGCCCAAAGTGGAGAGATCTTAAGCACCGTAGGCGCATTGAGTGCGCAGTTCGGTTTTCTTGATGACTTCTTTGATGTTGATCAAAACACCGGTCGCATCGTTTTTATCGCTGGTGAAAACTTCGCCCCAGTGAGAGCGCATCTTTTCTGCGAAGAGGTCTTCGCGGCAGCCGTACATGTAAGCGAGAGAATTCACCGTGTCGCCTTGGCCCTGGGCCATTTCCGTCGAAAGGCTCGCGTAGTTGAACTCGATGAAGTTCTTGATGCGAGTCGTGCGCTCTTCCACTGTGACACAGTTCGAGGTGCCGGAGGAAATCGCAAACGTCTGCGTCGAGAGTTCGTTGGTGGTGGCGGCCAGGATTTGCGGGCCGTCTTTTTCCATCAACATGTTACCGAAGCCGCAACCCGCCATTCCGTAGGGCTTGCCGGCAGCAAAGGCAGAGAGAGAAGTGAGGGCGATCAATAAAAGAATTGTTTTCATGATGGGGCCTTAGAGTTTGCAGGTTTTAGTGAGGTAGACATCAGAGCTGACGACGTTCAAAACGGCGTCACTTTCGTGGCCGTTCTTCTCGTCGAAGATCTGAGCATAGTTCGCCTGGAGTTTTGCGCCCAAGTAGTCTTGGTCGTTGCAGCCCATGATGGTCCCCATGGCGACGAGGTTATCGCCTTCACGGCGAGCGATGTCGTTGGCGAGAGCTTCACGATTGGCCGCCATGAATTTTTCCATGTTGCGACGAACCTCAGCGGAAGTAGCAGCTTTCTCTTGCACGCAGTTCGACGTGCCCGAAGACATGCCGAAGGTGTGGTTCGAGTAGAGACCGTTCGTGGTCGAGGCGAGAATCTGGGCACCGCGGTTTTCTGATTCACCGAAGAGCACTGAGCCGAGACCGCAGCCTGCCATGCCGTAGTAAGCAGTTCCGCCGGCGACGGCGTCACCAAGGAGGCCTTTGCGTGAAGGTTGGATGCCACCTTTTTGTTCGGGGGCCGGGGCCGGTGTGCCGACTGGGGCAACGGCCGGGGTTTGTGCAATGGCAGAACTGATCGACAGAACTGCGACTAGGGATAACGTCCACTTCAAGGTGGTCTCCTTCGTGAGGTTTAAAACGATAAATGATCGTAAGCTGAGACCCTAGGGCTTGAAAGGTCTTTCGTATGTTGCACGGTGACAGATAGCTCCGAAATTGGTTACAAGTGTCCCATGAGTTTTTTCACCCTTGAAGGCCGCTCGGGCGCTGCACGTGCCGGAACGATCAAGACCGCCCACGGCGACATTCAAACACCGATCTTCATGCCCGTTGGCACCCGCGCCAGCGTGAAGTCGCTATGGCAAGAAGACCTCGAAGACATGAGGGCCCAGATTATCTTGGGCAACACCTATCATCTCTTTTTAAAACCCGGCCACGAACTCATTGAGCGTTTGGGTGGACTGCATAAGTTCATGACCTGGAGTGGCCCGATTCTGACCGACTCCGGCGGTTACCAAGTTTTTTCGCTCGCGGATTTAAACAAGCTCACCGAAGAAGGCGTGACGTTTCAATCGCACATCGATGGCTCAAAACATTTGCTGACGCCGGAACGCTCCATGGAAATCCAACGTGCGCTTGGCAGTGATATCGTCATGGCCTTTGATGAATGCCCGGCGCTTCCGGCCACGCGCGAGTCGTTGCAAAAAAGTTTGCAGCTCACGCAGCGGTGGGCCAAGCGCTGCAAGACGGTTGAACTCAAGCCTCACCAGAATCTCTTCGGGATCGTGCAAGGTGGCCTTGATCTGGAGCTTCGTCGCGAAAGTCTCGCGGGCCTCAAAGATCTAGGTTTTGCTGGTTATGCTCTCGGTGGTCGGTCTGTCGGTGAAAAAAACGAAGAGATGGTCGCGCTCTGTGCCGCTTTTGTGCCGGAGATGCCCGAGGATAAGCCGCGCTACTTGATGGGTGTCGGAAAGCCACTGGATGTTTTGAACGGCATAAAGGCCGGTCTAGATATGTTTGACTGTGTGCTTCCTAGTCGGAACGCTCGCAATGGCCAGTTTCTAACGCATGACGGTCCTTTAAATATTAAGAAAGCGCGCTTCGTGGAAGATGCTCTTCCACCGGATCCGTCTTGCGATTGCAAGGTCTGTAAGCGGTATTCACGCGCTTACGTGCGGCATTTGTTCAATGTGGGGGAGTATCTCGCCGGGCAGTTGATCACTTACCACAACTTGTATTTTTATTTAGAGATGGTGAAGAAAGCTCGCGCGTCTATTTTAGCAGGTTCTTTTGACGATTATTACCAGACGTTTTATAACCACTACTCCTCAAACAAATGGGAATAACCATGTTGAATCTTTTTATCTCTAACGCATACGCACAAGCAGCAGGTGCTCCAGCACAAAACCCGTTGATGTCGATGATCCCTTTCGTCCTCGTTTTCGTGGTGATGTACTTCTTCATGATCCGCCCACAGAAAAAGCGCATGGAAGAAGAGCAGAATTTTCTTAGCAAACTCTCGCACGGTGAAGAAGTTTTCACCAAGTCCGGCATCCTCGGCAAGATCACAGGAATCACGGACAAGATCGTGACGCTTGAGCTCGAAGGCGGCACCAAGATTAAGATGCTCAAGTCTCACGTCGGCGGAAGTGCGAAGACCGTTTTGACTGAGACCACGAAGTAGTATGTTCGGCCTGGGGTTCGGCGAATTGATGGTGATCTTGCTGATCGCGCTGATTTTCATCGGCCCCAAAAAACTGCCCGAACTGGCCAAAGGTCTCGGGAAAGGTTTGCGCGAATTTCAAAACGCGACCAAAGGTTTCTCCGAGCAACTCGATCAAGCGAAACGCGAACTCACTGACGCGGCTCAAGATACTCCGAAAGTTCCTGACGCAATCCCTGTTGAGAACGCCGTCTCTGATACGCACCACACCACCGACAAGTCAGAACCCACTAAGCCCGTCTAGTCATAGGACTTTTTCCTAGATAGTCCCGGCTCCTTGAACTATCCTTTTCCTTTCTACTTTCCCCTTGGAGTGCTTCATGGCCCGTAACTGGTGGATTCGTTTCTCTGTCCTCGCCGCAATCGTGCTGGTTTCTCTTTTGGCGATCGTGCCAAGTGTGACCAACTCTGATCCCAAGAAATGGGTGATCAGCAAGAAAGTGAACCTTGGCCTCGATCTGCAGGGCGGCCTCTACATGGTCCTCGGCATCGACTTCAACAAGGTCTACCGTGACGAGATTTTGGTCTCTGTGAAAAAAGCGCAGACCTACCTCCAGCAAGAAAACTTGCCGGTCACCCTCGGTGACTTGGACGTGAGCGATCCGCGCGATCCGAAGCAGACACTCGTGATCTCTGGAGACGTTGAAAAAACCAAGTCGAAGCTCAACGAGTACTTCGGCTACAGCATGCGGTTGGTGGGGGAGAATGGAGCTCAGGTCTCCTACGGCCTCTCGCGCGACTACCTCCGCGAAATGGAATCCACCGCCGTCACTCGTTCCATCGAAGTTATCCGGAACCGGATCGATGAGTTCGGCGTGACGGAGCCGGAGATCAACTCCCAAGGACAGGACCGCATCGTGGTGCAGCTGCCGGGTGTGCGTGACATCGACCGCGCCAAAGATCTCATCGGCCGTACGGCGAAGCTCGAGTTCCGCTTCGTGAATGATCAACAGCCAGAGTCTCAGCTGCAGGCCTGGGTTGAGAAAGCAAAAGCTGCCGGCATCGTGTACGTGAAAGGCCAGCGCTTCAGCGACTACATGGAGAAGCTGAACGCTTACTTGAAAGCCGATTTGCCACCCGGCTTCTTGCTGTTCTTTGAAAAACAAACCAGCAAGGTGACGAACGAAATCACCATGATGACTCCGTACTTGCTCGAAGAAGTGTCGCCGCTCGGGGGTGACGCTCTCCAGGAAGCGACAGTACGAATTGATCAACAGCAAAACCGTCCTTACGTCGCGATTGATTTCAAGTCAGAAGGCGCGCGCATCTTCGAAGACATCACCGGGAAGAACGTCGGCCGCCGCATGGCGATCGTGTTGGACGGCAACGTCTATTCAGCGCCCGTGATCCAAGGCCAGATCTCCGGCGGAAGTGCCCAGATCACGTTGGGTTTCGGTGACTACAACAATCTTCTCGGCGAAGCTCGTGACTTGGCTCTTGTTCTTCGTGCGGGTGCCTTGCCCGTGGAACTTGAATTCCAAGAGCAACGTGTGGTGGGCCCGTCACTCGGTACCGATGCCATTGAGCGTGCTCAGACAGCGGCTGCGATCGCCAGCGTGTTCGTGTTCCTCTTCACGATCTTCTACTACCGCGTCTCAGGTGTGATCGCTTCGATCACTGTGATGGTGAACGTGTTGCTGGGCTTCGCCTGCTTGGTGGCCCTCGAGGCGACCCTGACTCTTCCTGGTATCGCCGGTATCGCTCTTACTGTTGGTATGGCGATCGACGGTAACATCATCATCTACGAGCGCATTAAGGAAGAGCTCAACAAGGGTGTGCCGTCGCGCGAAGCGGTGGCCATGGGCTTTGATAAAGCCTTCTGGACCATCCTCGATGCCAACTTAACTACGGCACTCGCGGGTCTCTGTTTGTTGAACTTCGGAACGGGTCCGGTGCGTGGCTTCGCCGTCACACTCTTGATCGGTATCGCTTCAACGGTTTACACATCTTACTTCGTCACGAAACTGATGTTCGACTGGTACGTTGCAAAACGCCAGACCATCAGCATTTAAGGAAAGAACTATGAGCACACCACGCAAAGGCATCTTCACTTTCAATCTCGACTACGTCGCCATGTTCAAACCCTGCATCTTCGCATCTGTGGCGATGATGGTGGGCTTCGCGGCCCTCTTCTTCACGAAAGGTCTTAACTACGGCGTGGATTTCCGCGGCGGCGCCGAGATCCAGGTGCGTTTCACGGAGGTGGTGAATGTCACCGAACTCCGCTCGTCGATGGAAGCCGCCAGCGTGCCGATCTCCAGCGTACAGTCGATCGGAGACTCGGAAAATGAAGTCCTCCTGAAAGTTCAAAGTGGTCAGAATGAAGGCGACTTGAACGCGGCGTCGACCATGGTGGGGACCGTCCTGAACCAGAAGTACGGCGCCGGTAAATTTGAAATTCTCAAGAACGACATCGTCGGTCCAAAAGCAGGGGCGCAGTTGCGGAACGCCGGCTTCCAGGCGATGGCCTGGGCGCTCTTGGCGATCATGATCTACCTCGCTCTTCGCTTCGACGTGAAGTACGCGCCCGGTGCGATCGTCGCCTTGATCCACGACGTGACGTTCATCATCGGGATGTTCATCATCACGCAGAAAGAATTCTCGCTCCAGACGGTCGCGGCGCTGCTCGCGATCATCGGTTACTCTGTGAACGACACGGTGGTGATCTACGACCGCGTTCGTGAACTCGAGGAAGCCAGCCCGAATGAAGACATGAACAAGATCATCAACCGCGCGATCAACGAAACCATGAGCCGCACCATCCTCACGGCCTCTACCGTTTTCATCGTGTGTGCTGTCATGTGGTTGATGGGTGGCGGGGTGATTCAAGACTTCTTCTTCGCGTTGACCATCGGTACAGTGGCGGGTGCCTACTCGACAGTCTTCATTGCTTCACCGATCACCATTCTGTTTGACCGCTTGGGTCGCAAGAAAGCCGCTCAGCAAGCGACTCCTGGCAAGGCCAAGGCCGTTTAATGAACTGGGGAAGTGGAGCGCTTCTCATTGCGTTGCTGCTTCCCGCGTTCACGTCAGCGCAGACCGTACAAGTCTATGATCCCGAGGGCCCTGAGGCAGCAGCTCCTAAAAAAGCTGCTGCTCAAGCCAGTGATCCGGAAGAGGACGAATTCGAGCAGCTGGAAAAAGAATTAGCTGCACAAAACAAGGCCATGGGCGCAGTGTCCGGCATCTTGGAAACACCGGCGGAGAAAGTGCAGCGCCTCGACGACGAGGCCCGTGCCAGTCAAGATGATCCCGAAGAGACCGAGGGGCTGGGACTCGCGATCAATAAAGATCTCCTTGAACAGCAAGCGGCCCTGCAAGGG
>JAIXOY010000131.1 GCA_027486525.1 Pseudomonadota bacterium | reverse complement strand
GTCGCATCGGTGCGGATTGGCGCTCCCTGAAATGGTGGCAGGAGAATGCCGTGAAGAGTTGGTGGCCACGGAAAATTTCACAGCTGTCAGGTGGAGAGAATCAGTGGGTCAAGATCCTCATGATGCGCTCACTGGTGAGTGATGCGTGGATAATGGATGAGCCCTTTCAATCACTGGATCACAAACGCCAAAGCGAGTTGTGGGTTTTGCTTACTGAGTGGCTCGGGGCTGGAAAGTATCTTGTTTTAGTTCACCATGGCGACGTGGCCTTGCAACCGTTTCAGTCATGGACGCTGCAACCTTCTGAGCAGGGCCTGTCTTTGAGGGCAATGCCATGAGCTGGGAATTTGATCTCGCACGCTTTGTCACGGCCTGTGCTGCGGGAATTTTACTATCTTTTGCCGGTTCAATCGTGCAGCTCACCGGGCGGAACGAGCTCGCATCTCCAAGTACTTTGGGCATGGATGGGGCAGCGGTTTTCATCATCATGCTGGCCTATCTGTTGGAGAACATCGGCTGGGGGATAGGAAGCTTGTCTGACACTGCTTTCTTGTTGGGCCTTGTCCTGAGCGCCCTGCTGTGGCTTACGATCCAGAAAATGCAGTGGCGAACCCAGGGAGATTTTCGGGTTATTCTTTTGCTCGGTTTGAGTGTGAATCTTTTTGTCGGTTCGTTGTTTGCGGTCATGCAGTTTTTGGCAATGGCTTTTAATCAAGAGTTTCCCGAACAGCTTTGGTTCGGCCGGATGCAAACGCTCACGCCTTTGGGGTGGGGGCTTTCTCTGTTTGTTTGGATTCCCTTGGTCATTTTCGCGATTCGCCATCGACGTTCTTGGAAAGCGTTGCTGTTAGGAACGGGCTGGTGCCGTGGCTTAGGAATTCCGATTGATAAAATTGTTCGAGGATCTCTATTTCTAGCTTTTGTAGCGACCTTGTGGGTCGTCACCCAGTTTGGGGTGTTTTCATTCCTCGGTTTATTGGGCCCTCTATTGCTACGGCAGTTGCCAAGATATCGCGGGGGCCCGTGGCGTGAAATGACGGATGGGGCGCTCTTAATTGGTTTGCTTTTTGCACTGCTTGATCACGCTTGCTTCAACATGACCTTTCATGGTGCAGAGATTCCGGTTGGCCTTCCCTCAGCGTTATTTGGTGCGGGCGCGTTAGTGGGATTATTATGGATACGGGCCCGGAAGCTCGTAGAATGATTGGCAAACATAGAGAGTCGGTTTAACCTTTCCAATAACTTTTTAACCTTTAAAAGGATTTATAAATGAAAGCAGCAAAATGGCTGGTCATCGGCGCGGCATCTCTTGCTCTCGTCGGTTGCAACAGCGGTAACGATCCAAAAAGCATCAAACTCGAAAACGATGCGGACAAAACTTTCTACGCCATGGGCTTCATGCTCGGCTCAAACCTTCAGCGTTTGAACCTCACCGACAAAGAAATGAGCGCTCTCTACAAGGGCCTCTCTGCCTCAGCGAAGAACGAAAAGTCTGACGTTGATATGGCCGTGTACCAACAGAAAATCCAGGGCCTCTTCAAAGAGCGCATGGATAAAGCAGCTCTTCAAGAAAAAGAAGGCGGCAAAACTTTCTTGGCTAAATTCAGCAAAGAAGAAGGCGTGAAGACGACGGCTTCTGGTCTTGCTTACAAAGCCATCAAAGAAGGCACTGGCGCAACACCAGGACCTGAAGATGTTGTAGAAGTTCATTACCACGGCACACTCCAAGACGGCACAGTGTTCGACTCTTCGGTTGAGCGCGGCCAAACCATCTCTTTCCCACTTAACCGTGTGATCAAGGGTTGGACGGAAGGCTTGCAGTTGATGAAAGTCGGCGGCAAAACTAAATTCGTCATCCCAGCCGATCTCGCTTACGGCGACGCTGGCGCACCTCCGAAGATCCCAGGCGGCGCAACTTTGGTGTTCGAAGTCGAACTCTTCAAAGTATCTAAGCCAGGTGAGGAAGCGAAAGCTCCGGCACCAGCAGCAGCTCCGAAGAAGAAGTAATCTTCCAGTTAAAAGGGCCCCTTTCGGGGCCCTTTTTTTGTCTCAGATCAATTCTTTCACCATCATAATATTCGTCGTCTCAAAGCCCAGCTTTTCATACAGGCCTATCGCCCGTTCGTTGAAGGCAAAGACATGTAGCCTAAGACGAGGCAATCCCAGCTGCTTCAGCTTCTCCTCTAGCCCTGCCATCAAGGCCTTGGCGAGACCTTGGCGTTGATACTGATCCCACACCCAGACTTGGTAGAGGTAGCCGTAGGGAGTTTCCCAATCGCGCTCTTCCTTGAACCACACCATGCCGATGTCTTGGCCGTCTTTCCAAGCGGTATAAAAGTGGTGCAGGGGAGTCTCTTGTCCCTGCGGCAAAAGATTAATCCAGGCATCAGTCGCGATTTTTTGACCTTCGCTGATTGAAAGTCTTTCGGCACGACTCTTGGCCGCGGCGAAATCGACACGAGACAGCGCGGTGAAGTGCTCGTAGGCTTGGGCAGTCATGGGTTTGAGTTCTATCATGAGGCTCTCGGACATAAAAAAAGCCCCTTACGGGGCTTTTTAAAATTATCTATCGAAGGCAGAAACTAGAGCGTCGGCTTGAACCAGCAAAGTGGGCGGTTACCAAGAGTGTCGCCGTTTGATGGGTGGCATGTGCCAACCTTCTCATCAGTCTGGCTTACGTCAGTTGCGTCATCCATTTGGCAAAGAGCGCCTTGGAAGTATGTATCCAAGCGGCACTGGTAAGCAGGGTGAGCATGGTTTGTCGCAGTTACGACGCCAGCGTCCGGTGTTTTGAAGTCTGGAAGAACTGTGGCGTTGCGAAGAGCTTGGAACAATTTAGCGACAGACATTCCTGCCATGCCGTTACGGATACAGATGTTCTCATCAACGCGCTTGCTGAATTCTTTGCGGCAGGCTTTCTTGAGTTCTTCTGGAGCTCCCAAGCCGCGAACGACTGAGGCGTTGTCATCGCTCAAGAAGACTTTGCGCAAGCACTTGAGAGTCGCGAAGTAGTCAGCTTGACCTTCGTTTGAAGCCCAAGTTGAACCGAACCAGCCGCCTTTCTTAGGAGCGCCGCCGATGTGGTGACCGATTTCGTGGCAAACGACCAAAGCGAAGCCGTCTTCGGTGATGGTTTCGTGACGAGCGAGGCCGCCGAACATCGCCACCTGCCAGGTTGTGCCCGAGCGAGAAGCGTAAGCGTTTACAGTTCCGTCTTCCCAGGCGCGAGATACGTTCAAAGTCCCGCCGGCCGAAGCGACGATCGGAGCGTAGAGAGTTTCGACCTTGTCGATGACAGCGTTGAACTGCTCTTCAGTAATGCCCGTCTTCACCCCTTTAAGGTTCGCAGGGATGTACATGTTGTTGTCTGGAGCGATACCAGATGAGCCGTCTTCTGAGCACGCGTAGCCATTCGTAGCTACTGAAAGTGCCAAGACCATTGCGAAAAAGTTTGCCGTGAATTTCATTTGTCCTCCGTGACCGCGCTTAAATCCGTTAAGCGAGGGTTTTGTGTCAGTGATTTTTTCGTGTAGATCGATTGTCTGTCCAAATAAAAAACTCCCGCAAACCTGGTGTAAGTTTTTGTTTGTCACAGATGAAAACGCGCTCATCTTGGCGTGTAAGATTATGTCGTCGGGCGTTGCAATAGAGGAGGGCGGCCGACACCGGCAGTCAAGTAATCTCGTAAGAGCTTTAAAAGAGATATCTTCGTCAGATTTCCGAGCCTTTTAGATTTCCAGTGCATCTGCCGATAAGTACCAGGAATAACCTCCGGGAGAGGCCCATGAAAGTCCTATGGTTGATGGTTTTCTTAAGCGTTCACGCTGCCGCTGAACCTATCGTTCCTCGCCGTGAGATCAGTGTGATCGTCACAAAAGAGGGCTACTACCCAAAAAATCTCACCGTTTTCCAAGGTGAGAAGGTGAAGTTCTATGTCACTTCTACCGTTGAAGAACCTGATTGCTTGTTAGTGCAAGGCCACAAGGTGTTTCTCGCTGCGAACAAGGGAAAAATCGCAGAAGCCGAAGCGACTTTTGAGACGGCTGGAGAGTTTTCTTTCTACTGTCCTTCCAGCAAGCACGACGGAAAGATCACGGTGATTAAAAAGAATGAGCCGCGGGCAGTCCGCGGGCTTGCTGGCCAGAATGATCCGGAAGTTTGGACACCCAAAGATTACGAATAAGGATACCAGGTCATGTCAGAAGTCTTTAAGGACGCGATTGCCACCCTGCTTGCACCCATCAGCGATTTGCTGAAGGATCCTTCCGTATCAGAAATCATGATTAACGGTCCGTCGGATATTTTCATCGAACGGAAGGGTCAATGTATTCGTGTGCCAAACAAGTTCCGTGACGACGAATCGTTGATGGCGTCGATGCGTGCCATTGCCCAGTCGGTGGGTCGTGTGATTGACGCCGACAATCCTCGTCTGGATGCTCGTCTTCCAGACGGTAGCCGTATTGCGGTGGTCATTCCTCCGATGGCACGTTGTGGTGTGACCGTTGCCATTCGTAAGTTCTCAGAAGAAAAACTCACTCTGAAAGATTTGATCAATTTTGGTTCGATCTCTCCAGAAGCTGCCCGCTTCTTGGATTGCTGCATGTACATCGGGAAAAACACGCTCGTGAGTGGCGGTACCGGCTCGGGCAAGACCACCATGCTCAACGTGCTCGGCGGTCGCATGCCCAAGCACCAGCGCTTGCTCATCATCGAAGATTCCGCCGAACTCCAGATCAAAGCTGATCACGTGGTTCGTTTTGAAACACGCAAGGCCAACCCTGAGCGTGGTGTTAAAGAAGTCACGATTCGTGACTTGGTTGAGTCTGCTCTTCGTCTTCGCCCAGATCGTATCATCGTCGGGGAAGTGCGCGGCACGGAAGCCTTGGATCTTTTGAACGCCATGGGGACCGGTCACGATGGCTCGATGGGAACAGTCCACGCCAACACGCCCGTTGATGCCTGCACTCGTATTGAAACACTGTGCCTGATGGGGGAGACCAAGATTCCACCAGACTCCATTCGCAAAATGGTCGGAAGCGCTTTGCACATGATCGTGCAGTGTGCGCGGTACCACGACGGTGGTCGACGCACCTCGCACATCTCAGAAGTCTTGGGTGTGGATGAGCACGGTCGTTATATTGTGAAAGACATCTTCCGCTGGATTCAAACCGGCAAAGACGAAAATGGTAAGTTTATCGGCCAAATGGCGCCCACCGGCTATGTTCCGACCTTCTTTGAAGAGTTTGTCGCCAATAAACTGCCGTTTCCTAAGACCAGCCTAAAGCCACCAGAATGGGCCATTCCATTCTTGCAGCTCCCCAGCAAAAAAGCAGCTTGAGCCCAAGCTGCGAGCTGACTAGAATGGGGACTCCAAAATAAGGAGTTCTCCATGTCACTCATTACTCGTGTTCATGCTCGGCAAGTTCTCGACTCTCGCGGCAACCCTACCGTAGAAGTTGATGTCACCACCGATACCGGCAAGTGCGGTCGTGCTTCTGTTCCATCTGGTGCATCGACAGGATCTCGTGAGGCGCTCGAGTTGCGTGATGGCGACAAGTCTCGCTACATGGGGAAAGGTGTTTTAAAAGCCGTTGAAAACATCAACAAGATCATTGCTCCCGCTCTCATCGGTAAGTCTGTTCTCGAGCAACGCGCCCTCGATGAGCTGATGATCGCTCTCGACGGGACAGAGAACAAAGAGAAGTTGGGCGCCAACGCTATCTTGGGTGTTTCCATGGCGGCCTGCCGTGCCGGTGCCCTCGAGCGCAACAAGCCTCTCTATCGCTACCTCTCCGAAGATTTGAAAGTGCCCAATCCTGTCGGAAAAATGCGGTTGCCTACTCCGTTGATGAACATCATCAACGGCGGCGAGCACGCGTCGAATAACCTGGACATCCAGGAGTTCATGGTCGTTCCGCACATGAAGAAGAGCTTCAGCGAAAATCTTCGAGCCGGTGTGGAAATTTTCCACAACTTGAAAAAAGTTCTCCACGACAAAGGTCATTCAACGAACGTCGGTGACGAAGGCGGGTTTGCTCCCAGCTTGGAGAGTCATGAGGAAGCCATCGCCTGTATCCTGCAAGCCATCGACAAGGCCGGCTACAAGGTCGGGGTAGATGTTTCTCTCGCACTTGACTGTGCTGCCAGCGAGTTCTGGGATGACGCAAAGAAGAAATACGTTATGCAGGGCCGTGAGTGGACCTCAGAAGAGATGATCGACTACTACAAAAAACTCATGACGCTCGCTCCGATCTACTCCATCGAAGATGGCCTCGATGAAGGGGATCGTGCGGGCTGGATCAAGCTCAATGCGGCCTTGGGTCAACAGACGACTATCATCGGCGACGACTTGTTCGTGACCAACGCTAAGATCCTCAAGCGCGGCATTGATAACAAAGAAGCGAACGCCATCTTGGTGAAGGTGAATCAGATCGGCTCACTCTCGGAAACTTTCGACACTTTGAAGCTTGCCTATGAAGCCGGCTTCAAGGCCATCATCTCGCATCGTTCCGGCGAAACGGCAGATGCCTTCATCGCCGACCTCGCGGTGGCGAGTGGGGCAGGGCACATTAAAACGGGCTCGGCATCGCGCTCCGACCGAATTGAGAAATATAATCAGCTTCTCCGCATTGAAGAAGAAATGGGCCCCGCGGCCCTGTTTAATCCGGTAAAGTAAGTTTCGCATTGCTGGCCATGTCCGCTCCCTCTATCATTAGGGGAGCGGGTGTCGCCTTATGTTGACTAAATTATTCGTCGGGTTGACCTTCTTCGAGGACAACCACTTCGCCAAAAAAATTCAGAGCTATCGTGGGCGCTACGATGAGAAGTTACTCACGAACCCCACAGTCTTCATGCCCATCGTTTCGCCTTTTGAAATCCCAACGACCGAACTGGGGAGTCTCGAAGATGAAATCGTCGAAGAAATGGAAGCATTCTTCCCTGGGGACCAAGACAGCTTGTCATTAGGATTTACGGGCATCGATGTTTACACGCGCGCCCGCAAGATGACGCTTTATCTACACCCGCAAGAGCTCACGGACCTTTCCCACTGCGCTGAAGCTCTCACGCAAATTTGCCGCGACCATGTTGAACTACGCGAGCATCGGCCGAGTGAGAAAGACAAAGGCTTTTTAACCATCGGGCGTTTCACGGATCCCGTCGCTCTGACGGACGCGATGACTGTGGCCCAACGTGAATTCCAAGACTGCACGGCCCTTCCCGTCAAAGGTGTGTGTCTTTTTCAAAAGCACAATGGAGTGTGGTTTCAGCAGGCGGATCTCTACCGCTTCGATCAAGCCGACGAGTCCTCGATGTACGCCTCGGGTAAACCATGAAAAGCCTCGCACTCCTCTTCGTCATCGCGAGCTTCAGTGCTTGGGGACAAATCAGCTACGTCCCTCCCGGGCAGATCATCAAAGAGGGTGGTTCGGAGATCATTGGAACCGCGCGCAGCTGGAGTTCGTCGTCGCGCTACGATGTCGACGGCGAAGAAGTTCCTTTCGAGAGTGGAGAAAGTTTCTCCTATCTTGAGGGAGAGTTTCTCGGCACGTACGGTCTCACGAAAGATCTCCAATTTACTTTTAACGCGAACTTTCGCCAAAACCGCGCCGACGTCCTCAACACCACGAACGAACTAGAATCCATCACTTCCACTGGCCTACAAGGCATCGGTGGGATGCTCAGCTACGGTCTCGAAGCGGTCGGAAGAATGTACTACACCCTCGAGGGGTTTTATAAATACCGGCCTTACAGCAATCCAGACTTCACTGGAACGGACGTCACGAAAGACTTTGTTCTGGGTGACGATGGGGGGGACTACGCTGGCGGGGTGGTGATGAGCTATCGTCATCCTTCACAGAATTTCCTCAGCGGTCGCCTGCATTACCGACGCCCGGGAGCATCGCTCAGCCCCGAAATAAACTGGCAGCTCGAAGGGGCGCTCGCCTGGAAATACGTCGCTCTCGTGGCCGGCGTGCAGGGTGTGCAGTCCCTCAATAAAGACGCGTACACAGATCAACCCTCTGAGAAACCGGTGATTAACACCGGCGGCAGCCAGATCTACAACTCCATCAATCGTCAGTACATGGCACCCTACTTAGGGTTCAACCTCGCACTCGGACGGAAGTGGAGGATCGAGGCCCGCTACCAAAGTTTCACCAATGTTCGTTCCTACGATACGGGGTCACTGATCACTCTCTCTCTCGCCACACGCACGGAGCCGGACACCGTCATGCTGACGGATCAGATGTTTAAGGAGTACGAGCTCGAAGCGGCCGTGGCCAAGCTTTCTCCGAAGCAGCAGTTCATCATCATCGACAAGGGCCTTGCGAGTGATGTGCGCACTGGCCAGCGCTTCGATCTCTTCCACTTCGATTACCTCGGTGGAAACGTCCTCCTCGCCCGCGCCGTGGTCATTCAAGTGAGCGCCGACCAAGCGGTTCTCAAGATCACCTCGCGCTTCTCCAACAAGCATCCCATCAAAGTGGGCACCATCGCCCGCGGACTCGGGAGTGGCAGAGTAGAACGCTCGGACGAAGAATAGTTGAGCCGCCGAAGGTTTGAGTTAGAATAGGAGTACTAACAAGGACTCCGCCCCATGAAACGTCTCATCCTTTCTGCCGTTGTTGTTGCCTTCACGCTGAGCCCTGCCTGGGCCAAGCGTTTCTCCAATCAGTACTGCGAGTTCGAACTCCCGTCCGGCTGGCAGTGTGCCTTGGAAGGCTCGGAGTATGTTTGCCAGTCAGAAAATGAAGCGAGCAAAAAAGAAGCCATCATCATCTTGGCCGCGAAACGTCGTGGCGAACAAGACAGCATGGAAGAGTACACGGCCTATCTGAAGAAAAGCAAAACCTACACTTTGCCGGGCGGGAAAGTGCAGGTCTCCGATCCGAAGTGGACGAAGAGCACAGACGTGAATGCCCATCAGTGGGTGGATGCTCTGCACTTGGCTTCGGAAGTTCCTGGTTTCTACACACGCTACCTTGCGACGGTGAAAGAAGATCTCGGCGTGGCGATTACCTTTTCTGTGGCGAAAGACCTCTACGATCAGTACCAGGGCATCTTTGATGGTGTGATCGCTTCCATGCGTGTGTTCCGCCAGAAAGCGGATGCCGGAACGAACCTCAATCTTGGTACGAACGATAGCTCTCTTGCGGAAACGACGTTCATTCCGGATGGAGACAAAGTCGACATCACCACCCAGAAGACGCAGGTCCGTAAGAAAGAAGGCGACGATGGGGATATGCTGATCTTCGCGGGTATTGGGCTGGCTGCCTTGATTCTGTTCATTCTCAAGAAGAAGGGCGGGAAGAAGGGCTAAACCGCCTCCATTCCAAGGCACCCGGCCGGGTGCCTGTTCTTTTAAAATCAATACATTACAGTTAGTGCGCTTCGCCCATTCATAGGGTTAGGCGCAGTACCGTTATAATTGACTCAAGCATTGGTCTTTTTTGACCGACAGGGATAGCGGAGAACCTTATGAAAAATCTTATTCTGGCTTTGTTATCACTAACTATCACAAACCATGTGTATGCGAGCACGATCTGTAACGATGGTACACAAGCTATGTTTTGTGAAGACCACGGTGGTTACCCGCTACATGCTTCAGCAGATGTAGTAGATCCATTAGATCGTTCTGAGCCTGAGCCTGAGCCTGAAGTAATCGTTGTCACTGGTCGACGAGATGAATCTCCTGTCTGCACCGGAAATATTTCCCCAATCACGGCATGGGCATGTGAAGCGGAAGATGATTGTGGAGGCTATGACGGTTTGAGATTGAGCTATTGCAACAGGCTTAAGACGAAAGCAAGGGGACGCCTACGTACTACAAGAACTTCCAACCTAACCCCTGAACAACAAGAAACCTACGATATCATGTTCGCCGCTTCAGAGTTTGATTGTTCAGCTGCTTGTCCTAGTGCAGCACCCGCAGCAGCGCAAGCACCAGCGCAAGCGCAACCACCTGCTGCGACCGCTGATGGTGAGGAGTTCACCCCGAACACGAACCCCTCTCGACGTTTTGCTAACGGTGGAGCCGATGGTGAACTTTCGGCTTCTGCAGGCCCCCAGCAATGCTTAAGAGACTACAATGACTTAACTTGTGATGTAGCGGAAACGTGCAGGGGAAGTGACCAGTGCAAAACATCAAACGTTGTGATGAATCCAGGTCAACAGCCTGTACCTTTTACTTATTTTAAACCTGTGGCGGAAAGTGACGGAGTTAACTTCGAAAACATTTCAAGCTGCCAAAAATTCTTTGGTCAAACCAGCATTGGAGCTGAGCAGAGCGGTGTTCCTAATTTTCAACTTACCAATACTGCAGCCATTAAAGCCAAGCTCTGCCGTCTCGTGGCCGCGAGCTGTCCCACAAGTACGCCGGAGCAGAGAAGAGGATACGTGGCTTGTGTCAATGGAGGCGAGGAAACCAAAGGTCACCTGCGCGCTGTGGTCGTGGGGATGAAAAAATGCGCTGCCGTGAAAACCGCTGGCTTAGGAACAACTGAATTCGAGAGCGATACAAAAGTCTCATCCATGGATGGAAAAATCTCATGCAAAAAACACGATGGCACGGCCTTCGACTACCCAAGCTGTAAGAGCTTCGTGGGCTGGTATAACGGACTCGTGGCTGCACAAACAGGTGTGCAGATGTACAACGAAGGCGACAAAATTTCGACAGGGATGAGAGCTCAAAACGATGCAGCACAAGCGGTTGCGACTGGTAACGGGCAGGAGGCTGGTATAGAGGCTTCCCGCAAGACGATCAATGCTTCAGCGAGCGCAGAAGAGAGAAGTAAGTTATTCTTCATCGCGAAGGGTGCAGCGATCACGGCTCAACTCGTGACTTTCGTTGATAGTGGAAATATCGAGGGCCAATGTGAAGGGACGGATGCGGCCTGCTGTGAACTCTTTGATTCTGGTGCTAAGAATGATGCGATAAAGAATGCTGAATCGTATTTCCCCAATAAAGGCGAAAAAGACAAGATGATCGCCGAGGTCATCCGCGCCGGCGGCGAGGCGGCCCTTGCGGCCATGAAAGAGCAAGAGCTTCGTCGTCAAGCGGCTGCTTTGAAAGCCATCAAAGACCAAATGACTGCGCCTGATGACCTCACTGACGAAGGTGTCATGAAGTTCTGCCTACAGTTCCCACAAGACCAAAAATGTCTCGGGCCCGGTAACCGTGTCGTGTCTGGTGGAGCGGCTTTCAGAGGTCCAAGTTTCAATGGACAGAACATGGGGCTGGGTAATTTTGGAGAAGCAGCCTCTGAAGATTTAGCGGTGGATGGTGGTGGTGCCAGTGCCGTCGGCGGTCCGGATAAATCAATCGGTGACATCGGGTCGACCGACAAAGGTGCGATGGACGCGAAAGCTGCGTTTGATGCTCCTTCGGCCTTGAGAGGCGGCGGCGGCTCATTCAACAGTAGCGGCGGTGGCGGTGGCGCAGGTGCCAGCGCAAATGCGAACGGTCTTTCGAATGACCCGGGCGTTGAAGGTGACAAGAAAGAAACTCCGTTGAAGATGACTTCGAAGTCAGCGAGCTACGAAGGCGGCACCGCCTACAACGGTGGTGGATATCGTGCGGGTGCCGGTGAGAAGAAAGACGCCGATGGCAACCCTTTCGCCTCCATGTTCGGCAAAGACAAAGGCCGCTCTCCGTCAGCAGTCCCTGAGATCGACTCGCCTGCCTCGGACTTGTTCACCAAGATCTCGAATCGCTACAGCGAAGTTCAGAAGCGTAAAGCTTTGATGGATGTTCGTTGATTCCTCCGTTTCAATACCGAGTCCAGGTGAAGGAATTTCACCTGGATACCTTCGGCCACGTCAACAACGCTCAGTACCTGGCGCTCTACGAAGAGGCCCGCTGGGATTTCATCACCGCCAACGGCTTCGGACTTGATCGCATCAAAGGCGAGAAGGCCGGACCGGTGTTGCTCGAAACCACCGTAAAATTTAAACGGGAGCTGGTGAATCGTGAGTGGATCACGATTCAGTCGTCGCCTGGTGAGGTGAACGGCAAGCTCATGGTGATCAATCAGGTCATGATCAAAGGTGATGGCAAAATCGCCTCAGAAGCGAGCTTTACAGTCGGCTTCATGGATCTGAAAGAAAGAAAGCTGGTGGTGCCGCCGCCTGATTGGCTCAAGGCCTGCGGATACTCCAGCTAGCCTAAAGATATCCTCAATTCCTCAATCCCTCAGTATTCACTGTTTCATGACTTATGGATGGAACTGAAGCGCCGATGAGATTCAATAGGCATTTAAATTTGGTGTTCCCATGAATCCACAAGTAACTCTCTACCAATGGCCTTCGGCGCGGGATACGGAGAGTATCTTTCCTCGCTCTGTCGTATTCCAGCGCATCTGCAACATCGCCGGCATCAGGCCTAAAATTTTAGAAGTGACGTTGCCGGCGTTTGACAAAGACTTTCCTAACAAGCTTCGCAACCGCTTGCTCAACATGCCTCTCATGGAGGTCGATGGTGTGCGCTATAACGACAGCAAGGAAATCATCCAATATTTCCAGGCTCTAAACCCCGGCAGCCAGCAGAGCAAGGACCTCAATCGCCTCGATGTCAGCAAGAGCTTCATGATCCAGCAGTGGGCGAATCTCGTTTTCATCAACAGTTTGGTCTACGCGCGTTGGCAGCGTGAGGAGAATTTCCAGCGCTTTTCTAAGAGCATCCGCTGGGGCAATGTGGAGGGGTTCGACGCTGGTTTTGCCGTCATGCGCTCCGAGATCCAAAAATACTTGCAGCGTTCGTTCATGAGTTTTGAGAAAGAAGAGCAGTTCAGCGATTTCCTGGCGGAACAATTGCTGTCTCTTGATATCTTACTGATTGGTCAGCAATTCATTGAGCCCTTGGCCGAGGCGCCTTGTTTAACAGATCTGTATGTTCACATGGTGGTGCAAGGGCTTCTCTCCCCAGACCTGGAAGAATCTGTTTGGATTAGGGCTCGATTCCCTAACGTGATTGCCTGGTTTGATCGTGTTGATGAATTAACGAGTAAAAAAAGTCTCTAAATAAAAAGGGCCCCTTTCGGGGCCCTTTCTTTTAGTACTGGGTGTCGTAGCAGACATCATTTTCGTAATCGTAGTCGTAGCAATCTTGGCCTTCGTCTTCGTTGCCGTAGTCCGGCGTCTCAGTGTTATCCGGGTACGGATAAGGTTGAGTCGAATCATCGTAACCGTCGTTATTGATGTCTGAGTACTGGTAGTCGTAAGTCGGGCGGCTCGTGTCCCAGCTTTCGTCACGTGTGGTCTCAGCACAGAAGAAACGGTTGTCGTACTCGCGGTCATTCAAGCGATCACGCTCGTAAGAACACTGATCGAAGC
Source organism: Pseudomonadota bacterium (assembly GCA_027486525.1). Taxonomy (GTDB): domain Bacteria; phylum Bdellovibrionota; class Bacteriovoracia; order Bacteriovoracales; family Bacteriovoracaceae; genus UBA6144. The sequence continues at coordinate 708 of JAIXOY010000131.1, read as the reverse complement.
CGCTGTTACAAACTTGGTTCCAGTATGTGCGTTGAACCTGGTGAGTGTAGCTATCAACGAGCTGGTAGTTACAGTAATCAACAGTCGAGTAGCGGTAACGGTAACCGTTGTGGACGTAGTACGGGTAGTTGCCGAAGACGTAGTAACCGTTCGAGTAGCCAGTTGTTGGCCAGTAGATCCAGTTCATGTACACGTAGTTCGGGTATGAACGGCGCACGTGAGAGTAGTAATCGTAGGTGCGAGCGTAACGAACCGGACCTACGTAAACTGAACCCCATGGAGTATGGATGTAGCGAGTGTACGGAGTCGGGCGGTACATTGGCGGACGGTGGTAGCTACGTGTGCCGTAGTAGTCACGAACTGGCACGCGGTAAACCGGGCGGTAAGTCGTGCGACGGGGAGGCGTGTAAGTTGGACGGTCCGGGCGACGTGGGTTGTAACCTGGGCGACGATCTCCTGGGCCTGGACGGTAGTCTGGACGACGATCCGGCATCGGGCGTGTTTCTGGGCGACGGTCCGGCATCGGGCGTGTCTCTGGACGACGATCCGGCATCGGGCGTGTTTCTGGACGACGGTCCGGCATCGGGCGTGTCTCTGGACGACGGTCCGGCATCGGGCGTGTTTCAGGGCGACGGTCCGGCATCGGGCGTGTCTCTGGACGACGGTCCGGCATCGGGCGTGTTTCAGGGCGACGGTCCGGCATCGGGC
>JAIXOY010000210.1 GCA_027486525.1 Pseudomonadota bacterium | reverse complement strand
TGCGATCCCAAGCAACCCGCTCTATCGCCCAGGTGAAAAGGGCGCCCTGAAGATTTATGTTCGTAAGACGGGTCTCATGGGCCCAGAACTCGCGGAGCATAAAGAAATCCCGTGGGCCCTGAGCGATCCCCGCGGTGAGAAAATCGCCGAAGGAAAAGTTGATTTCAATAAGTACGGCACGGCCGTGGTTGATTTCGCACTCAAACCGGAAGCGGTCACCGGGAAATACCAACTGCAAGTGAATGGCCGCTTTGTGATGGAACCCTTCAGTGTGGAGGTATTCACCGTTCCGACCTTGAAAGTCACCATGGACCAACTCACGAAGAGTCGTGCTCCTTTGGATGTGGCCGGTGCGGTGGAGTTTCATGTGGGTGGTGGAGTGCAGAACACCAAAGGTGAAGTGGCCCTCGTCACCCGCGGCCGTCCGTTTGAACCGCCGACAACTTCGGCTTACGGAAATTTTAATTTCTATGATCAAAACGCCGCCTCCGGCGCGCTGCTGATCGGCAAAAATGATTTCACGACAGATAAAGAGGGTCGCTTCACCTCGCGCTTCACCAATCTGGATTTGCCGGAGTACGGCACACTGATCGCCGAGGCCACTGTCACGGATGGCGATGGCATGACGGTGAGCGGCCGTACAGAAACGACGGTCTCTAATCGCGGCTGGTTCCCGGGAACCAAACTCGATAATTATTTTTACGATGATGGTGTGGATGTCCGCGCCGAGACGATCGTCTTGGCGACGAACGGGGAACCCCTGGCCGGTGTGAAAGCGCGCTATGAGCTCACCCGTCGTACGTGGAATACGGTTCGTCGTTTAGGCAGCGGTAACGTCTTCTATTACGACAGCGAGATGAAAGAAGAAAAAGTGGCGAACTGTGAAGTGGTCTCAGCACTCACGCCGGTGAGTTGCGCTCTTAAGCCGAAAGGCGAAGGAAGCTACTACATTAAGATCACCACGGCCCATCAAGGAAAAACTGGACCTGAGCGCACGGAGAGTTTCTGGGTCTCCGGACCTAACAGCTGGGCCTGGGGCCCTCGCAATAACCATGACCGCATTGACATCAAACCAGAAAAAGCCAGCTACGAGTTTGGCGAGAAAGCGCGCTTCATCGTGCAGTCTCCGTATAAATCAGGCGAGGCCTTGGTGACAGTTGAACGCTACGGCGTGATTCGCCACGAGGTGGTGAAATTCTCGGGTGGCTTCTGGACCTATGAACTTCCGTTGGAAGACAGCGCCTATGTCCCGGGTGTGTACGTGTCCGTTGTGATGCTCAAGGGCCGCAGTGGAGAAAAGTATGAAGGTGGCGTCGATCTCGGTCGTCCGTCATTTAAAATGGGCTACGCGCAGATTCAAGTCTCCCGTCAGCCGACGATTTTGAAAGTCGAAGCGAAGACCGCGCCACGCTTCTCGCCGGGCGATGAAGTGGAAGTGGCTTTGAACGTGAAAGACTGGAAGGGCCGCGCCGTCGATGGTGAACTTGCTGTCACTGTTGTCGATGATGCCGTCTTGCAACTCGTCCCAGGGTACAAATCATTCTTCGAAGTTCTCGAGACCTTCTACCACATCAAGGGCCTTGGTGTTTGGAACTACCAAACCCTCACGCGTCTGATTGGCCGCCGCTCCTTCGGTAAGAAGGGTGCCGCCGCGGGTGGTGGTGGTGATAGCGGGCCAGAAGACATGCGCAGTAACTTCAAGACCGTTGCCCACTGGGAGCCCATGCTGGAAGTGAGTGGTGGCAAGGCCAAGTTTAAATTCAAGCTGCCAGATAATCTCACGCAATGGCGTGTGATCGCCGTGGCCGTCGATGACAAGAACCGCTTCGGTGAAGGTGAAACGACGTTTAAGGCGATCTTGCCTGTGATGCTCACACCTTTCTTCCCGCCGTTCTTACGTGCCGGTGATGCGTTCAGCGGTGCTTTCGGAGTACAAAACGCCACGGAAGAAAAAATCTCCGCGGAGTTGAGTGCGCAGCTCACGGGCGTAAGTCCGACCAGCGTGAATCAGACGAAAGACGTTGCTCCGGGGATCCGCGAACTCTTGAGTTTCCCCTTCACCACGGACAAACCGGGTGAGCTAGGAATTGAGGCCCGCGTGAAGGCCGGAGCCTACAAGGATGGCGTGAAAATTTCTTTGCCAGTAAAACCCGACGAAGGTGCTCGGCATGTGAGCGGCGGGCTCGTGTATCTCAGCGGTACACAGGCCCTGGATTTCACCATGCCGAAAGAGGCGACGCCGGGCTCAACGCGTTTGAAAGTTTATTTCACGAAGAGCTTATTGGATGGTCTCGATGAGGCCTTCCGTTATGTGGTTCACTATCCGTACGGTTGCTGGGAACAACAAACCACCGGTGCTCTCTTCTTAACTGAGTACAAGGAAATGGAGCCGTGGCTCGCGGAGTTTAAATTTGACGCCAAAGAGGGCGATCCTCGCGCTGCAATTCAAAGATACATCAATAAAGCGCCTGACTACCAACGTGCTGATGGCAGCATGGGCTACTACCCAGGAGATTATTCGGGGGATCCGTACCTCACTGTTTTCACCGGACATGCTTTCGGCGTGTATAAGAAAGCCGGCTTCACCATTCCTAAAACGGTAGAAGAAAAACTTCGTGCGCGTTTGCTCGCCATGAAAGATCACGCCGGTGACATGGGTCACTTCACGGACTTCAAACCGTCCATGAATGCCTTCATCGCCGCTATTTTAGTTGATCTCAACGATCCCGAAGGCAGCAAACTCGCCTCACGTCTGTATCCACAGCGCTCGAAGATGGATCTCTTCGGACTTGGGTTGTTGCTCAAGGCCCTTCCGGTGCAAAGCAAAGAAGCGAAAGCACTGACGGAGGAGTTGCTCAAGAAATCTCTCAGCCGTGACACCAGTGTGGTGTTCTCGGAGAAGATCCCGAATAGTGCCAAGAACTGGCTCTACTCTGAACGCCGCGGGCAATGTGTCGTCGTCGACGCGCTCTTGCGCCATGGTGTGAACTCAGCGCTGGCGAGCAAGATGATCCAGGGCCTCGCTCCAGATAAGAAAACCGCGCGCTGGGGGAACACGCAAGAGAACTACTTCTGCTTCCAGACCTTCCGCACCTACGCACGGCTCTTTGAGAGCACCGATAAAGTGGCGGAAGTCGCCTGGACCATGGGCAGTGATTCACGCACCCTGGACGTCAAACGTTTGCAGCGTCCGTTCGTGGAGTACCAGGAAGCGGATCTCAAAACCGCACCGAAAGCGAAAGCGGAACTCAAAAGCGGAGGGAATGCCTATCTCCACACCCGGGTGTTCTGGAGTACGGCCACACTTGATGCCAAAGCGACCGGCAATGGTTTCACCTTGCAGAAAACGGTCTTGCTGAAGAAGGGCAATGCCTGGACACCTCTCACTGGTAAAGTGTGGACGGTGAAGAAGGGTGACTTAGTGAAAGTCATGCTGAAAGTCGTGGCCACCGGTGAGCGCTATAAAGTGGGTCTCACAGATCCCATCCCGGCCGGGTGGCGTGCGCTCAATCCACGTTTGGCGACGACTTCTGTTGCTCAACAAGTGGATGCGGGCACTGGAGATGGTCCCGCTGAGCCAGAGTATGACTGGTGGGATTGGGAAATTCCTACTGGATTCAGTTCAACGGACATGCGCCAAGATTCAGTGCAATTTTTTGCCGATCGCTTGGGCGCCACAAAAACTTATGACCTTGAATATCTCGCTCAAGTCACCACGGTGGGTGAGTTCCTCTTGCCACCGACCGTCGTAGAAGAAATGTACGATGAAGAATGGCGCGCCAATACCGTAGGAGTGAAAGTCCGTGTGGTTGATTGAACTCATCCCGCTCACTTCTCTGCTACTTACACTCTGGGGAACTGCGGTGCAGCCCCAGCAGGGCAGCCTTGCGGTCACGGAAGTTCGTGACCGTCGGGGTGAGCGCATTGGTTTTCTCGATTTTCGTCCGGGGGTAAAGCCCCGGCCTTTAGCGGAAATTCCACAGCGCCTGCGCGAATTGGTTTTGCTGGCAGAAGATCGTCGCTTCTACCAACACGGTGGGATTGATTTTCCGCGCTTACTGCAAGCGCTGATTAGCCAAGAAGGTGGAGCGAGTACCATCACTCAGCAATGGGTGCGTGTGCGTGGGGGAATCCCGCGCCACTGGTGGACGAAACCGTGGGTCATGGCCCTTGCCTTGAAAGTCGAACAGAACGCCAGCAAAACACAAATTTTTGAAGCTTATCTCAATCACATTCCCTTTTCTGGTGGCGTGGAAGGTGTCGGCGCAGCGGCCGAGTATTATTTTGGCAAAGACCTCGCCACACTTTCTCCCGGGGAAGAGGCCACACTCGCGGTTTTGATTCGCTCCCCGGTGGGGTTGGCACGTCTGGAAAATACTGAGCGTTTGCGGAAGACGAGAAATGCACTGTTAAAATTAAAAGGTGATGACGGGTGGGCGCTCGCGCAGTCGGAGCCTTTGCAGCTCCTCAAACAGAAACCGCGCTCGTTTGCTTTGAATTATTTGGAATACCTCGCACGTTCAATTCCACGACCGGCCCCAGCGATGGTGCAGGTGACTCTCGATCTGGCCTTGCAACGTCAGCTCGAAGACACAGTAGAAGAAGAAATCGCACGTCTTCGCCGTCGCGGCGTTCGCCATGGGGCCGTTGCTGTGATGGATACGACCAACGGGGATCTATTGGCGTACGTCGGCAGCGCCGATTATTTTAGTGAAGATGCTGGTCGCATCGATGGGTTGCAGGTGCCTCGCCAGCCGGGCTCGTTGTTGAAAGCGTTTACCTACGCCCTGGCCTTTGATGAAGGGCATAGCGCCGCTGCGATTCTGCCGGATACTCCGGGGGCCTTTCGCAGTGGCAATGGTGTCTATCGTCCCCGCAACTACGATGAAAAATTCTCCGGGCCACGGAGGGCGCGTGAAGCGTTAGCGAACTCGCTGAATCTTCCAGCGCTCATGCTGCTGGATCAGCTCGGACCACATCGTTTGTATGAAGCGCTGCTGTCGTTGGGCGTGCCGCTGAAACGTGAAGCCGACTACTACGGAGTTGGGCTCACCCTCGGGAATGCGGAAATCACACCATTTACTCTTCTACAGTCGTTCAGTGCATTTCCTCGCCGAAGAGATTGGGTGAGTGCGCGCATCTTGCTGAGCGAAGAAATAAAAACTCACCGTTCGCCGATTAAAGACGGCGCGTGGCTTGTGACAGATATTCTGAAAGATCGTCATGCGCGCATGGAAGCTTTCGGTGAGCGCACCGTGTTTGATGTGCCCTTTGAGATGGCCGCGAAGACGGGAACCTCGACGGATTACCGGGATAACTGGGCGATCGCGTGGACCAAGAACCATGTGGCGCTGGCGTGGGTGGGAAATCATGATCAGCGCCCCATGCAGCGGGTGAGTGGCATCACCGGTGCGGGACCTTTGGTGCGTGCGACGATGCTCGCGACTCACACCCACCGGGTGCCGGAGATGTTTACGCCACCGGAGAGTGTGGTCGTGCGACCCATCTGTGCAGTTTCGGGGATGACGCCGGGGCCTCATTGCCCACGTATCGTAGAAGAGAAATTTCTCTCGCTGCCGATTGAGCACGAGTGCGATTGGCATCGACCAGTGCTTGCCCAGCAGTGCGGGATGGAAGGCAGTTCACGAGAAGTGGTGGCGGTCCATTATCCTGAAGAGTTCCAGGCCTGGGCGCATGATCACAATGAAAGCCTCGAAGCGCAGGTGGCTCGTGTGTGTGAAAATCCGGAAGTCTCCGTGGCGAAGATCGCGAGCGTTGGAAAATCAGTCATCACGTACCCGCTGGATGGAGCCATCTTTGCTTTGGATCCGGATTTGCCTCTCGAGCGTCAGAGTCTTTCCTTGCGCATGAGTGGACGAGAAAAACAAATTGTATGGGAAGTCGACGGCAAACGATTTCAGCCTTCAGAGTCGGGTACGCTCGATTGGCCACTGGAGCGCGGTCGACACGTGATTCGTTTGGTGAAAGACGATGTAGTCACAGAAGAAGTCCGTATTCTTGTGCGCTAGTCACCCGACGGCGAGAAGTGCATGAAGTCTTTTTGCTGCCCCGGAAGTTTTCCGCCCCATTTAAATCCCTGAGTCTTGAAGAGTTCGGCGATGGCCGGCGTGACGGCGCCAGGTTTGGTGTGATCATAGGCCCCGCCGCGAATGAGACGGCAGCTCGGTGAGAAGCTCACGCAGTTGTCGTACAACCCATTGAGTGAGGCATTCACGTCGATGGCGACACCGTAAGAGTGATGGCTGAATTGCGTGCGTAAGCCTTTTTGATCTATCGGTCCTTTGGATTTTCCCACACGGTAACCTTCGAGTTCTTTAAGAGGGAAGCCGCGGCGATGCAATTCGGTGAGTGTTTGCTCGACCCGCTGGGAGTAGCGGCGGCAAATTTTGAAAGAAACACCAGCGATGGTAAGAGTTGTTTGATCCTCTTCGCAGACGGTGCAGCCCTCATGGGTGCCGCGTTCTTCGACGGTAAGTTTTGCTCTGGAGGTAACCACCTGCTTGATGTCAACGGGACGCCGTTCCCGAGTGCTCCAGCTCCAGGTCTGATAATGGCAGTCTTGCGCCCAGGCAGTCGCGATGAGGATTAGCGCGCCAACCATTCTTTGTAGGTCCCTGGGAATTGATGGATCACACCCTTGTCCACTTCCCACACGCGGTTCGTCAGTTCCGTTAAGAAGTGGCGATCGTGACTCACGAGCATGACGGTGCCTTCGTAGCGCTTCAAGGCGTCGAGAAGGATTTCGCGCGAACGGATGTCCAAGTGGTTGGTGGGCTCATCCAAGACCAAGAGGTTTTTTGGAGTCGCGAGGATACCGGCGAGAATCAAGCGGGCCTTTTCGCCACCGGAAAGATGCTTCACACGTTTTTCGATGTCATCACCGCGGAACAAGAAGGCCGCGAGCAAGCTCCGAACGGCGCCGTCACTGAGACCTGGTACGTAGTTCTTCACTTCGTCCCACACGGTGTTTTCCGGCTTGAGCTGCTCGAGCGTGAACTGACCGAAGTAACCGATCTTGATGCCTTCGCCGGTCTTAACTTTGCCTTCGGTGGCGTCGGTGTCACCGATGATGATTTTCAAGAGCGTTGATTTACCCGCGCCGTTGACGCCAATGACGGCGACTTTTTCCTGACGGCGAACAGTGGCGCTGAGACCTTTGAACACACTGTTCACATGGCCGTCGTCGCGTTTCCAAACTTTCCCGAGATTATCAATCACCACCACGTCGTTACCGCCGCGGGGAGCTTCCGGGAATTCAAACTGCATGGCGAGCTCTTCGGGGGCCAGCTCCACGCGCTCAATCTTATCGAGTTTCTTCACGCGTGATTGCACTTGAGCGGCATGGGAGGCGCGCGCAGCGAACTTCGCGATGAACTCTTCTTCTTTCTTGAGCATGGCATCTTGGCGGTCTTTTTGTGCCTCAAGCTGACCGCGGCGAATGTCACGTTCGCGCTCGTAGAAGTCGTAGTTGCCAGTATAGGTCGTCACCGTACCATGGCGCACTTCGACGATCTTGTTCACGATCGCGTTCATGAACCAGCGATCGTGGGAGGTCATGAGCACGGCGCCCTGGAAGGCTTTCAGCCAGTTCTCCAGCCAGAGGATGGTTTCGAGATCGAGATAGTTGGTCGGCTCATCCATCAAAATCACGTCGGGCTTGGTGATCAACACCTTGGCGAGAGCGATCCGCATTTTCCAGCCGCCGGAGAAATGCTCCACGGGATTGTTGTAGCGATCCGGCCCGATGGCGAGACCGGTGAGGATTTCTTGGGCGCGGGTTTCCATGTCGAAGCCGCCGCGCTTCTCGAAGGCCGTCTGTGCGTCACCGAGCTTTTCCAGCACACCGGCGAGCCAGTCATCATCGGGAGCCTTGTCTGGATCAGCGTAGGCTTCGTCGAGCTGGCGTTGCAGGGAATCGAGTTCGTCTTTGAGGCGCACGACTTCAGCGTCGCCGGCCATGACTTCATTGATCGCAGAGCGGCCTTTCATTTCGCCGACGTTCTGGGAGAAGTAGGCCACGCGCCAGCCGGACGGCATGGAGATCGACCCGGTGTCCGCTTTCTCTTCGCCGACGATCAAGCGGAAGAAGGTGGTTTTACCTGCGCCGTTAGGGCCCACGAGACCGATCTTCTCTCCCGGCTTGATCTGGAAAGAAGCGTTGGATTAGAGCACGTGGCCCGAGTGAGATTTGGTGATGTCACTGATCGCGATCATGGAGATTCCTTGGCGGCGTATGTTTGCATGATTTCAAGAGGCACAATATCAAGGGCGCGCTGGTGGCACGCTTCGAGCACAAGGGGAGGAGCGCAGTCATTCTCGTGGGCCTCGAGCCAGCGGCGGGCACAGACGCACCACTTGTCTCCCGGCACGAGCCCGGGGAAATTGAACTCCGGGCGCGGCGTGGAGAGATCGTTCCCGAGGTACTTACTCATCGAGAGAAATTCTTCCGTCACCAGGGCACACACCGTGTGGCTACCGTGGTCATGCTGATCCGTGCGACAGAAGCCGTCACGAAAAAATCCCGTCATGGGTTTGAAGCAGCACGACTTCAGTGGTTGTCCGAAGATATTCAGTGGGCTCATGCTTTCTGCCGTGATGCCAGTTTGACTCGCAGAATTTCAATCGCCATCGGGAGGACAGACACGAAGATGATACCGAGGACGACCAGCCCGAAATTCTTTTTCACGACGGGAATGTTGCCAAAGAAGTAACCGGCCAGGCAGCAGATCAGCACCCACAGCAATGCGCCCACGATGTTGTAGGTCACGAAACGCCCGTAGTGCATGTTACCGACGCCGGCCATGAAGGGAGCAAAGGTGCGCACGATCGGAACGAAGCGCGCGATGATGATCGTCTTCACGCCGTACTTGTCGTAGAACGCTTGTGTTTTATCGAGATATTCTTTTTTCAAGAAGCGGTATTTACCGGAGAGCACCTTCGGTCCCATGCTTTTACCGATGTGGTAGTTCACAGCATCGCCGACAACTGCTGCGATAAAAAGCAGCAACATCAAAACGGTGAGATCGAGCGTCCCGAGGGCCGCCAATGCTCCCGCCGCGAAGAGCAAAGAATCTCCCGGTAAAAATGGCGTGACGACGAAGCCCGTTTCGGCGAACACGATGAGGAACAAAATCGCGTAGCTCCAGGCACCATATTGAGAGGTGATGGCCACCAAATGGACGTCAATTTTGAGAATGAAATGCACCACGTGCATGACGAGATTGATGAGTTCTTGCATGCGCCCATCTTAAGGATGGGCGCCCAAATTGTCCACCGCGCTAACGGAGTTCTCTCATGAGAAGTAAGAGTTCCTTATTAAGTTCGGGTTGATCTTTTAGGTCAGCGGTCAGGTCTTTCACACTGTTAATGAGCTTGGAGATGTTTTTCGCCTTGGACTGGTAGATTTGCTCGAGGTCTTTCATGCCATTGTGCTGGTGGTCATCGATGGCCGGTGACGAGATCGATTTCTCCAGTAGGACTTGAACGATCTTCGATTCCTCGTCCTTGAGCCGCTGGTGCTCGTCGATGTGAGTCGTGATGTAGCCGCGGATCGTCTGCTTCATTTCCTCGTTCATTTGTGGGTGAAGCTGCAGCATGAGCTCGACGTCTTCTTTGATCTCTGCCGTGTCGCGCGCTTCCTTCGCGTTCACCTTGCTGACGAATTGGTCGTAGTCGATGCGGTGGGCGCAGCTCACGAGCAGGGCCATGAGCACGGGAAGCATTAATATTCTTTTCACTGGAACTCCTTGGGTGATTGGGAAGAGAGGAGCTGGAGAAGTTCTCCGTCGAGGGACCTCCTCTCGAGCACCATGATTTCGTGAAGGGATTTTGTTTCGAGTAAGCGGATCCGTGCGTCGGCTTCATCCTGCTCGCGCACGTTGACGAAGAAGACGTCGCTGTCACCCTGCTGCAGCCGTTTCATTTCGGCCTTGGCCATGCGCTCGGCATCTGCGACCTCTTGTTCTTGCAGCTCGAGTTGTGAGCGGGTGGTTTCCAGGGAGACGCGGTTTTGCTGGAGACGGTTGTGCCACTCTCGTTGCAGCCACTCTTCGCGCTTCGCGAGCGCGGCGAGCTTCCCTCGGACCTCACTCACTTTTCCCTCGCCCTTGCGGTTCTCCAGTGGGATTTCGATGCGCAGAGAGGCCCGTAGCTGGTCCGGGTCACTTTGATTGACCGGTAAAACTCCCAGGTCCCGCGACCCCTCCAATCCTAAGCGTAGCTCGGGGAGACGGAGGGCCTCGGCGTAACTCTTCTCCTGCGCCAGCAGTTGGCGTTGCGCCTGCAGGAGTTGGAACGGAGGAAGCAGAAGCGCGGTCGTCGCTGGCGGAGTGTGTGTTTGGTCCTTGGAGAGTTCGAACGCCGTGGGCACATCGTTGAGTGAATAGGAAGCAGCTCCGGTGTAGAGGGCGAGCTCCTGGCAAGCGAGCTCGAACTCGCGCGTCGCTTTCACCAGTTCAGCGCGCCGTTTACTCAGACTGCGGCGGTTGTCGACGAGCTTGATCGCACTGGTGTCACCGGCACTGACTTTTTTCTCCAGCATCTCCTGACGCTGAATGGCGATGTCGGTCCAGTTTTTGACGATGCGAAGTTTCTGGCCGGTGACGATCCACTTCCAGTACGTTTCTCCCGTTTTAAGGAAGACCTCGAGCGTCTTTTGTTTGAGGTCGATCTTGGCCTGCTCCGATTGTTGGCGGGCCCGTTCCCGTTCAAGGCGCGGGAGATCCATCGCCCGGTCGCGCAGCAAAGGGATGTCCACTCCCGCGAAGAGCTCACCGATGGAGGAGGTTTGGTACTTCCCTTCGTAGGAGGCGTAGGTACCGGTGCCCTGGCGCTGGCCCACGAAATACGAGACACCGGAAAACGGCGTTTGCCGCTCCAGGCGGGCGTCCCACAGTTGGTTGTCGTACTTCGACTCGAACTGGTTGAGTGTCTTCACTTTGATCTTGTGGTCGAAGGCTCCCTCGGCGCTCTCGAGCTGGCCTCCCGCTGCGCGGGCCTTCTCCTGGGCCTCGAGGATCAGGGGCATCCGCTCTCCCGTCATGGCAAGCACCGAGCCGAGAGTCGTCGACCAGGCCGAGGAGATGAGGCAGAGGGCGAGGATCATTTGTCCTCACTTTTTGGCTTCGGCGTTGCGACGGATTTGGGCTCGAGGAGTTTGAGCATTTCGTCTTCGATGAGTTCGCTCTTCGCCGGCATGCCGTTGAACTGGCGCCAGATTTCCCAACCGAGGCTCACGGTCGACATGTTCACGAAACCGGAGGCGCGCGCACCTTGGCGCACGAAAAGTTCACTGGGCCATGGTCCTGCTGGCACAAGCAGCACGCGGAAGCGGCCCTTCTGCGAGGCAATCGCATCCACCAGCGCGACTTCCGCTTCGAAAGTACCGATCGCGAGCGAAGGCCAGCCGGGAATTTGCACCGCGGGCCAGCCGGCGAACTCGAGGCGGGCCTTGTTGCCGACCTTGATCAGCGTGGCGTCGTTGGCGTCGACCCAGATTTCGGCGGCGAGTTTTTCTGTCTTCGGGGCCAGTATCAAGAGAGGGTCACCCTGCTTCACGATCTGCGCACCTTCGCCGCTGCGGACGCGCACCACCCAGGCGTCTCGCGGAGCGATGACGGTTTGGGTATTCTGGCGCGCGACCTCGCGCTGGGCCTTCGCCAACACGGCCTGGGCCTTGGAGACTTCCATCTCTAGTTTTGAGACGGTGATGCGCTCTTTCTCCCAGTCCTTACGCGCCGAGAGTCCCTCTTCAAAAAGTTTCCGTTGGCGCTCTTGATTGATGCGTGCGGTGGTGAGACCTAATTGTGCCGAGGCGAGCGACTCTTCCGCAGCTTTTCGCTCAAAGCCGAGTCGACCGACGAGGTCCACGTCCGTGTCAGATAAGGACACGAGGGGATCGCCTTTTTTCACCCAGCTTCCCTCGACCACGTGCCAGCGGCGCACGAAGCCCGAGACCGGGGCGTGGACTTCCTGAAAGCGGTCATTGGGGTCAAGGCCAATCACGCGGCCTTCGCCACTCGAGAACTGGTCCCAGGGAAGAAAGAGTGCCAGAAAAAAAAGGACCAATGCGATGGCCAAGCCGCGCGCCCAGTGGAGCGTCCATGGGGG